>CAYNEX010000129.1:0-7245 GCA_964396335.1 uncultured Steroidobacteraceae bacterium
GCCGGCGGGCTCACGTCGAGCACCACCGTCTTGTCCTTGCCGATCACGACCTTCTCGCCCTCGGCCGGAACCTTGCGGTTCGGCCAGGTGGCTGGATCGGACCAGCGCATGGCCTGCTGCTGGGCAGCCTGGACCGCGGCAGAGGTGCCGAACAGTACGGCCGGAACCAGTACAGCAGTAAGGAAAGGTCGAATGTGTCTTCTCATGGCTCGTATGCCCCCAGTTCAATAACCAAGACCCCAATCCGCGGGAGCATAGCGCGTGGACCTGCTCCGTAGCCATATGGTTTTGTTTCTGGCCGGCGGACGAAGACGCGAATCGTAACGAGCTTTACTAAATTGCCGCTTATTGGTGCGTCCGGAGGCGCATATCGAAAGGCGATCCGCGGCGTTTCACATTTCAATCACAATTCGTGCACATTTCATCGCCCATCGCTGCAGTGGCAATCAATAAGCGATGCAGGCACTGATGGCGACCACTTAACGCGTGCGCGGCAGGCAGAGCTGGAATGCCTCGCTGGCCAGCTTCTCGCCATTGACGAGGATGTCGACCACATGCCGGCCCGCGTAATGCCTGCGCGTGGTGAAGTCACGGATCTGCTGGCTGCGTGACAGGGATACTTTCTCACCAGGCGCCATGCGCAGTTCCTTCCACTTGAACACCTTGGCTGCGCTGGCGCCGGACTGTTTGACGTAATGAATCGCGTAGTCGATCACCAGCCGCTGTTGCCGCGATCCGGCCGAGACGAATTCCAGATCGAAAGCGAGGCGGTCTCCCAGCTGCAGCCGCTTCGGGCTGATGTTGAAGCGAAGCACACGCACCTGCGCCTTCTCCCCTGCCCCGATCACCGCCAGCGCACGCCGGTCGCCGGCCTTGATCAGCGTGCGCAATGCACGACGGGTGATCCAGCGGGTGTGTTCGTTGTCCTGCGGCCAGCGTTCCAGCCGTTCCAGCACCCAGGCCGGATGCGCGCGGGTGACATCGTTCAGGTGGTTGGCCACCGACTTGCGCACATACAGGCTGGGATCGGAACGCAGCGCCTCGAGGATGGGTGCGGCAAGCTCCGGATCGGCGGCGATGGCGGGCAGATGGAAGGACCAGGGCAGCCGTGGACGCGTGCCTTCGCTGGCCAGGCGTCGAACGTGTTCATCTTCATCGTCGGCCCATGACCTCATCGTTGCCAGCGTGCCGGCCAGGTCATCGCGCAGGAACTCACGCACCGCGAACTCGGACGAGCCGAACCGCGTGAAATAACGCAGCGCCTCCAGTGACAACGCCGGGTCGGCGCGTCCATGCAGCGCCACGTAGTCGGGCAGGAACATGGTGCCGAAACCGGTGGGCAGGCGCGGCGCCAGTTCGCGCAGGATGCGAAGGTTGCGCCGGTAGTTGCCAGGCAGCGCCGCATGCAGGCTTTCGGTCATGCGCCGCAGGCGCTGCATCAGCGAAAGCGATTCCAGGTCGTTCAAGGCCTGGCGCAGGAAGGCCTTCTCGTCGAAGGCGGGATGGATGGCGCGCATCAGCCGCGCCACCTCGCGGAAGCGTGAAGGCGGGAACAGCGAATCCTTCAGCAGCGCCGGGGCGGCTTCATTTGTCACGTGGATCTTTCCGGGAGGACGCCAGTCAGCGAGCGCGAGCGTACCCGCGCAGGGACCGCGATGCATTCCCGTGAAGGAGCTACGGGGCGCGGCAACGGGGAGACGCCGCGCCCCGATCCTCCGGGTCAGCCGGTGCGAACGCGGCCGCGGAGCTGTCGGCGGAACAGGCCCGCCAGCAGCAGCGCGAGCACGGCCAGCGTGGTGCCATCACCGCCGCCGCCGTCGCTGCCGGATGAGCTGCCACCCGATCCGCCGCTGCCGCTGCCGCTACCTCCACTGCCGCTGCCACTGCCGCCGCTGCCACCACTGCCACCGGCACCGCCACTGCCCAGCTCGATCGGATCACCGGGCACGATGCGGACCACTCCGCCACAACCGAAGGTCTGCGTGGCGCCGGGCTCATTGCAGTTGACTGCCCCGCCGTATGCCGAGACGGCGTAATACGCGTTGTCGCTGCCACGCAGCAGCGTGGTCAGGCGGACCCTGCTGTCATTGCCCGAGATCTGGCTGCCGGCGACGGCCTTGACCTCCGCAGCGGAGAGCAGGCGGGCGACCTTGCCGGTGTTCGGGTCCACCCGGTAGATGCCACCGGCCGCGCCATACAGGTAACCGTCAGGCGAGCGCACCAGTCCGCCACTGGGCTCGGTGAGCTGGTCCCTGGCCAGGTCGAAGTCATGCAGGATCTCGAAGTTCTCGCCATCGGTATCGATGCGGAACACCATGCCCTGCTGGTTGGCGCCACCGCCGGTGGTGCTGCCGTACAGCATGCCGTCGCCGGCCTGCACCAGCGGCCCGGATGGCCGCTCGTTCTCGCGGAAGAAGCTGTGCAGATGCGTGTATTCGCCCGCCGAGGTGATCTTGAACAACGTGCCGGAGTTGATCTGCACGCCATGACCGGAGGTCGTGCCATAGAACACCCCGTCATGGATGACATCTTCCACCAGTGCGGTTCGCGGCATCACGCCCGGTCCGCTCCCGAAGGTGTGCAGGTGGGTGACGTTCGCCGTGTTCCCGTCAGTGGTCATGCGGAACACCGTGCCCCCGTATTCCAGGTTCCAGGTGGAGGTGGTGCCATAGAAGGCGCCATCGCGCCCTGCCACCAGTCCGGCCAGCGGATGACCGGGCTTGCCGTCGAAGACATGCAGCCTGGTCAACTCGCCGGCGGGGGTGATCCGGAACAGCGTGCCGTAGCCATCCGTGGTGATGGTGGAGCCGAACGATTCGGCGACACCATAGAGATTGCCGTCCGCGCCCACCACCAGCGACTTCGGCATGCACCCGTTGAAGCCGCCGCGCATGGAAAGAGTGAAGCCTTTTGCGGAAGGCGGTGGCGTGAGGCTGTAGAGGGTGCCGCACTCGGAGTAGGCGGCGCCGTAGAACATGCCGTTGTATTCGACCAGCGCCTGGTCGGAATAGTGGCCGTCCTCGCCGCCGGCCAGCGAATAGATCAATTCAATGGTGCTTGGTGCAGCCTGCGCTGCTGCCGAAGCCAGGCAGACTGCAGCCGCCAGCGCCGTCACCTTCAACACCTCGCGCGCTCGAACCCTCGCTCCACCGTCCCTGTTGTCGTTCATTGTTCCTCCAGATCCCGGGAATGGCCTGCAGAGGAACGCGATATCCGTGGCGCGGGCGGCTCACCCCCGGCCCGATTCTCCGATACGCGAATCGATGGATCGGAAGGTGCGGTCCGACGACGCAGAGCAAGAGGGAGACGGCCCGCGATCTGCTACAGTCGCGCGCACCGGTCTCTTTCTAATCAACAACTCCCGGGGGGAACTCCCATGAACCGTCCGCTTCGTCTTTTCTCCGCCGCCGCCCTGATGCTGGCCTCGAGCCTGGCCATGTCGCAGGCCGGCCCGCCCTCGCCTGAGGCCCAGGCCAAGACCGCCGTCGAGAATCGCCAGGCGGCGTTCAAGCTGATCTCGCTGAATTTCGGGCCGATCAGCGGCCTGATGCGCAACCAGGCCGTGGACCCGGCCGTGGTCGCCCGCAATGCCGCGCGCATCGAGTCGCTGGCCGGCATGCTGCCGGAGCTGTTCGAGCGCGACACGCGCGAGTTCAAGTCGATCCAGACTGCCGCGCTCGATGGCATCTGGAACAGCCAGGCTGACTTCAAGACCAAGGCCGATGCGCTGGTTGCCGCTGCCGGCAAGCTGGCCGCCGCCGCCAAGGCCGGCGACAGCGCCGCCACCTCGGCTGCCGCCGGTGAAGTGGGTCGCACCTGCGGCGCCTGCCACGACGCCTACCGCGCCAAGCCGCCGGGACGCTGATCGGGCCTGACGCGCGGCGGCCCCGCCGCCGCGCGTTTTCGTTGATTGCTCATCGCCGCCCTTCGGCTTACGCGTTGCGGCAGCGCGTGATTGACCTGCCGCCCGCCGGGCGTATAACAGACCCATCATTCCAGGGCATTAATGCCCGGGAGGGCGGATGCGGTCACTGGCGCAAGGTCGGCAGGGCTGGTCGAGACGGCACTTCCTGGTGCTGGGAATCTCTGTGCCGGCGTTGCTTCCCGCCATCGCGCAAACTTCGCCGCCTGCACTTGTTCGCACGCCTGCCTCCGGCGACCTCCTCGTTGTTGCGTCCCCTGACCGCCTGACGTTCCCATTGCGGGCGCGCCGGTTGCTGCTGCTGGAGGGCGATCGCCTCGCCCGACTCAACCAGATGCGCCGCCTGTTGCAGGCCGGTCCCCTGTCCGGCATTGAACTGCACCTGGATGCCACCGACCGCCTGATGTGGGATGTGGCACTCGCAGATGCCGGCACCCTCATCGCGGACGAACAGCTGCTCAGCCGGCAACCGGATGTCCGGCAGGTCACCCTTCATTCCCGGACGGAGATGCACGCATGAACGGGAACCGTCCGGCGGCGTCGGCCATTCGTCACTGCAGCACGGCGATCGTGTGTGCCATGGTGATGGCCCCGCCTCTTCATGCCGGATCCGACGGCACGTGGAAATCCGGCGCCGAGGCCTATGAGAAAGTCTGCGCGCGCTGCCACCAGGCCGGCGTGGGACCGGAACTGCGCGGCCGCAAGCTGGCGGCGGCCTATGTGAAGGTCATCGCCCGCAACGGCATGCGGGCGATGCCGTCGATGCCGGTCACGGCGCTGGATGAAGCGACGCTGGACCAGATTGCCGCGATGATCGAGGCCTCGCCGGCTCCCGCCGGCACCGCCGCCGCACCGGCCGCGGGCACCACCACCCCTTCCACGCCCGTCCCGCAACGCTGAGCGAGGATCCATCATGGCAGCCGCGACTCCCTCCTACGCTGTCCTGCCACCCGGGGTTTCCGCGGAGACCTTCACCACCGCGCTGGCGGAATTCGCGACCATCCTCGGCGCAGAGCATGTCACCACCGACGCGCTGCAGCTGCTTCCCTACGGCAAGATGATGGAGTCCGGTTCGGATGAGGACCATCGCCCCTCGGCGGTGCTGCGCGCCACCACCGTGCCGCAGGTCCAGCAGCTGGTCGGCGTGTGCAACAGGCATCGCATCCCGGTGTGGACCATCTCCACCGGCCGGAACTTCGGCTATGGCTCGGCGGCTCCGGCGACGCGCGGCCAGGTCATCCTCGACCTGAAGTTGATGAACAGGATCATCCAGGTCGATCCGGTGCTGTGCACGGCGCTGGTGGAACCCGGCGTCACCTACCAGCAGCTGAAGGACTACCTGGAAGAGAACGACATCCCGCTGTGGCTGTCCTGCCCGGCGCCATCGGCAATCGCCGGTCCGCTGGGAAACACGGTGGATCGCGGCGTCGGTTACACGCCCTATGGCGAGCATTTCATGATGCAGTGTGGGATGGAGGTGGTGCTGGCCAATGGCGATGTGCTGCGCACCGGCATGGGCGGCGTGGAAGGCACCAGCGCCTGGCAGGTGTTCAAGTGGGGCTATGGCCCCTACCTGGACGGCATCTTCACGCAGTCGAACTACGGCATCGTCACCAAGATGGGCATCTGGCTGATGCCCGCGCCGCCGGTCTACAAGCCCTTCGGCATCCGCTTCGAGAACGACGCGGACATCGTCAAGATCGTCGACACGCTGCGGCCGCTGCGCATCGCCGGCGTGATTCCCAATGCCATGGTGTTCGCCAACATCATGTGGGAGGCCGCCGCGCTGTTCCCGCGCAGCAAGTATTACGACGGCAAGGGCACCACGCCCGATGCCGTGCTGGAGGAGATCCGGCAGAAGGAAGGACTCGGCGCCTGGAATGTGTACGCGGCGCTGTATGGCACGCAGGAACAGGTGGATGTGAACTGGAACATCATCCAGCAGGCGGTGAACGCGGCCGGCGGCGGCACCTTCATCACCGAGGAGGAAGCCGGTGGCACCGAGCCGTTCACCTACCGGGCGAAATTGATGCGGGGTGACATGACGCTGCAGGAATTCGGCCTGTACAACTGGCGCGGCGGCGGCGGCTCGATGTGGTTTGCGCCGGTGTGCGCGGCGCGCGGCGACGAGACCATCCAGCAGACGCAGCTGGCGAAGCAGATCCTCGGCAAGTACGGCTTCGACTACGTGGCCGAATACATCGTCGGCATGCGCGACATGCACCACATCATCGACCTGCTGTTCGACCGCACCAACCCGGATGAAACCGCCGCCGCCGGCGCCTGCTTCGGCGAACTGCTGACGGAATTCGGCAGGCGCGGTTATGCGGTGTATCGCGTCAACACCGATTTCATGGACCAGGCGGCCGACCTGTACGGGCCGGTGAAACGCAAGGTGGACCAGGTGCTGAAGCGGGCGCTGGATCCCAACGGCATCCTGGCACCTGGCAAGTCGGGTATCCGCATCTAGTACGGCTGATCGGGCGGACGGCACCGGGCATCCGTCAACCGGGCGGGTTCCGGCCGCCGCGGATTTCGTGGTACATCTTTGCGGACCTGGCCACCGCACAAGGTGTTCGATGAACAAGACCCGCCTCCTGCCCGTTGTCACCGGCCTGGCGCTGTTCAGCGGCCTGATCGCTTCGATCGCATCGGCCGCCGAGCCGCCGGACTTCACCGGCGTCTGGACCAGCGCGGATGGCGCCTCCGGTCGCCCGGGCGGCAACGCCGTGCAGGCCCCGCCGATGAAACCCGAGGCCAGGCGGCGACATGACGCGTTCAACGAACTGGTCGGACCAACCGGCGACACGCCTGGTGGTGTGTGTCTGGGTGCCGGCATGCCGGCGGTGCTGCTGGGCGCGGGCGGTTATCCGATGGAGATCATCCAGCGGCCCGGACAGGTCACGATGATCTTCGAGCTGCATGGCGAGATCCGACGCATCTACATCGGCGAGCGCAACATGCCCGAGGCGGACCGCGTGCCGGGCCGCAATGGTTATTCCTCCGGCCGCTGGGAAGGCGACACGCTGGTTGTCGAGACCGACAACCTGGTCGAGCAGCTGGACCAGCGCAGCACACCCCACTCCGCCACAGCCACCATCGTCGAGCGCTTCCGCCTGGACGGCAAGGATGCGCAGGGTCGGCGAGTGCTGGTGGCGGATGTGACGATGAATGATCCGGAGTTCTACACGGCGCCGGTGGTGTTCACACGGCGATGGGCCGAGGTGCCGGATGGCCACCTGCTGCCGTATGAATGCAACGAGGAGCTCTGGTTCGATCGCATCGAGTCGTTGGCGAAGAAGGCCGGCGTCGGGATTCCCTGA
>CAYNEX010000130.1:0-2157 GCA_964396335.1 uncultured Steroidobacteraceae bacterium
TTCCAGCTGCTGGCGGATGCGGCCATCAGAGCTTGTATTCGCTCTTCAGCTTCTTCTTCACCGCCTTGCCACGGATGCGCACATAGTCGGGCAGGCCGTTGCGATAGGGCGGGTAGTCCTCGCCGGCGATCAGCGGCGCCAGGTAACGACGGCAGGCGGCAGTGATGCCGAAGCCATCCGCGGTGATGAACTCGCGCGGCACTTTCTTCTCCACATTGGCCACCTCGGCCAGCGGCACCGGCTCGATCTTCCAGCGATAGGGACGCGAGGACTTGCGGATGATGGCCGGCATCACCGCGTTCATGCCCTTCACCGCGTAATCGACCGCGGCGCGGCCGACGGCGTACGCCTGCTCGACGTCGGTCTTCGAGGCGATGTGGCGCGCGGCGCGCTGCAGGTAGTCGGCCACGGCCCAGTGGAACTTGTAGCCCAGCTGGTCCTTGATCAGGTTCGCGATCACCGGTCCCACGCCGCCCAGCTGCGCATGGCCGAAGGCATCACGCGTGCCGGCCTCGGCGAGAAACTTGCCGTCCGGGTTCTTCACGCCCTCGGACACCACCACCACGCAATAGCCGTTCTTCTCGACGCTGGCCTTCACTTTCGCGAGGAAGGCCGGCTGGTCGAAGGCGATCTCGGGGAACAGGATGACCTGCGGCGGATCACCGGGCTTCTCGCCGGCCAGGCCGCCGGCGGCGGCGATCCAGCCGGCATGCCGGCCCATCACCTCCAGCACGAACACCTTGGTGGAGGTGCGCGCCATCGAGGCCACGTCGAGCGCGGCCTCGCGGGTGGAGACGGCGATGTACTTGGCCACCGAGCCGAAGCCGGGGCAGCAGTCGGTCAGCGGCAGGTCGTTGTCGACGGTCTTGGGGATGCCGACGCAGGTGATGGGGTAACCCAGCGCCTCGCCCAGCTGCGACACCTTCCACGCGGTGTCCATCGAATCGTTGCCGCCGTTGTAGAAGAAATAGCCGATGTCATGCGCCCGGAAGACCTCGATCAGGCGCTCGTATTCGGCCCGGTTCTGCTCCAGGCCCTTCAGCTTGAAGCGCGCCGAGCCGAAGGCGCCGGACGGTGTGTGGCGCAAACCCTTCAATGTGGCGGCGCTCTCCTTGCTTACATCTATCAGGTCTTCGGTGAGACCGCCGACGATGCCGTCGCGTCCGGCATACACCTTGCCGATGTGGCGGCGGTGCTTTTTCGCCCCCTCGATGACACCGGCGGCCGAGGCGTTGATGACGGCCGTCACGCCACCGGACTGGGCGTAGAAGGCGTTGCGGGGACGATTGGCTGCCTTGCGCATGGACTGCTCCGAGTGGGGAACCGGTTTGACCGGCGGAAAGCGTATCGGTACTGTGCCTCGACCTTCAACGACGACAACAAAGTCTCATGCGTATCGTTCTCCTCGGGGCCCCGGGCTCCGGCAAAGGCACGCAATCCCAGCGCCTCGTGCAGCGCTTCGGCATCCCGCAGATCTCCACCGGCGATCTGCTGCGCTCGGCCGTGGCGCGCGGCACCGAACTGGGCCGCAAGGCCAAGGCGGTGATGGAGGCGGGTCGACTGGTCGATGACGCCATCGTACTCGGGATGATCCAGGAACGCCTGGCGGAGCCGGACGTGGCCGGCGGTTTCATCCTCGATGGCTTCCCGCGCAACATCGCGCAGGCCGAGGCCCTCGACAAGCTGCTGAAGGACCTGGGCAAGCCGCTCACCGCCGTGGTGCAGATGGATGTGCCCTATGCCGAGCTGACGCGCCGCATCGCCGGCCGTCGCAGCTGCCAGAGCTGTGGCCGCGTGTTCAACATCTATTCCATGCCCATCGGTGCCGCGCTGGTGTGCCCCAGCTGCCCGGGCAACCCGGCGCTGTACCAGCGTCCGGACGACAACGAGTCCACCGTGGTCGAGCGCCTGAAGGTGTACGAGGCGCAGACCCGTCCGCTGGTGGAGTACTACACCCGCCAGGGCCTGCTGCAGGCCATCGATGCCCAGGGCAATGTGGATGACATCACCGAGCTGCTGGTCGGTGTGCTGACGTCGCCGGCCGGCAGGCAGGCCAGGGCGGCCGCGGGCAGGGCGAAGGCCAGGGGCAAGGCCGGGGCTGGCTCGAAGGCCAAGGCAGCGCCGAAGGCGAAGTCCAAGGCCAAGGCCAAGGCCAAG
>CAYNEX010000130.1:2257-7226 GCA_964396335.1 uncultured Steroidobacteraceae bacterium
CCAAGGCCAAGGCCAAGGCCAAGACCAAGACCAAGGTAAAGACCAAGGCCAAGGCCAAGTCCAAGACCAAGTCCGGCGCCAAGGCAAAGGCCAAGGTGAAGACCAGGGCCAAGGCCAAGGGCAAGGCGAAGACGGCCGCGAAGCGCACCGGCAGGCCCGCCGCGAAGAAGTCCAGGGTCGGCAGGAAGGCGGGGAAGAAGACCGCCGCGAAGTCGAAGGCCGCGAAGAAGTCGCGTCCGTCGAGCAAGGCGAAGCGCAAGGCGCCCGCCCGCAGGAAGTGACCGGTCAGCTGGCGGCAGTCGCCGCCAGCAGTTCCTCTCCCAGCGCCTGACGGCGCCAGCCGTGCAGCACGTCGGCATCGCGCCCGCGGGCGATGCCTTCCAGTTCGCGCCGTGTCGCCAGCACTTCGGCGGCGATGTTCAGTTCCGACGCACGGCGCTGCACGATGCTCGACAGGCGCTTCACGCGCGCCTGCAGCACCGGGTCCGGGCGCGGCCGCGCGGGCGGCGGCGGCAGTTTCTCCGGCAGGCGGGCGGCTTCGATCACCTCCAGCACCATGCGGCCGCTGCGTTCGACGAAGCCGGGCGTCAGCTCCGGCACCTGGGAGAGCGCCTGCGCATCGCGCGGCGGGTTCATCACCAGCGCGCGCAGCGCCGCGTCCTCGAGGATCCAGCTGCGCGGCCGATCCTTGTCACTGGCGCGGCGTTCGCGCCAGGCAGCCAATGCCTTCAACAGGCGGAAGCGGTCCGGGTCGAGGTCACCGCCGAACTTCAGCCGTTCGTGCGCGGCTTCAGGGTCGGTGAACAGCTTGTCTTCGCGGGCCAGGTCCTGCAGGTCTTCCTGCAGCCACTCCAGGCGCCCCAGTTGCCGCAGTTTTTCAGTCAGCGCGTCACGCAGCGGCGCCAGGTGCACCACATCCTCGATGGCGTAATGCATCTGCGCGGCCGACAGCGGCCGCTTCGACCAGTCGGTGCGCGTCTGGCCCTTCTCGACCTGCACGCCCAGCACCTGCCGCGCCAGTTCGCTGTAGCCGATCTGCGCCGGGAAACCGGCCAGCGCGGCGGCCATCTGCGTGTCGAACACCGGCGCCACCGCGCCGAACTCGGGCCACAACACCTCGAGGTCCTGCCTGGCGGCATGCATGATCTTCGGCGCGTTGGCGGTGAGTGCTTCGCGCAGCGGTGACAGGTCGATGCCGGCCAGCGGATCGACGCACACGGCCTCGCCCGGCAGCGCGATCTGCAGCAGGCACAGCTGCGCGCGATAGGTGCGTTCGCGCATGAATTCGGTATCCAGCGCGATCCACGGTGCCTGCGTGAGTCGCGCGGCCAGCGCCGTGACCGCGGCCTGGTCGGAGAGGGGAGCGTCGCTCATGTAGAATCCGAAGCTTACTTGATCCGCCGGATTTGCTCTCTTGAACGTTCCTTCCCGCCCGCTGCTTTCCGAAGGCCTCCAGACCGCCACCGGCATCCTGCGCCTGCGCAAGGGTCCGGAAGACATGCCCACATCCACCGGCCTGATGTGGACCTTCCTGGTCATCGACGTGGTGATGCGCCTTGTGGCCTCGGCCCTGATCGACGACCAGGTCGAATATGGCAGCGCGCCGGTGATCGTCGCCATCGACCTCGCCATCCTGTTCATCGGCGTGAAGGTGGCGCTGATGATGGCCATGCACCCGGAACGCTTCACGCAGACCTTCACCGCGCTGCTGGGCTGCCATGTGGTGCTGCTGCCGGCACTGCTGGCCGGCCAGTGGATGCAGGTCACCTACATCAACGACCAGGGCATGGCCGGCTTTGCCATGTTCCTCACCTTCCTGGTCGCGCTCTGGTACCTGGTCGCCGCGGTGCGCATCCTGCGCTCGGCCACCGGCTGGCCGACCTTCGCGACGGTGATGCTGGTGCTGTCGATTGAACTGCTGGCCGGCGGAATCATCCTCGCCATCTATCCGCCGCCGGCCGAAGCCCTCGCCACTCCCACCTGAAGAAGCCCGACCGCATGCACGTCCACATCCTCGGCATCTGCGGCACCTTCATGGGCGGCATCGCCGCGATCGCGCGCGCCGCCGGCCACCGTGTCACCGGCTCCGACATGAACGTGTACCCGCCGATGAGCACGCAGCTGGCGGCCCTCGGCATCGACATCGTGCAGGGCTATGAGGCCGACCAGCTCGACCCGGCGCCCGACGTGGTGGTGGTGGGCAATGTGATGTCGCGCGGCCGGCCGGTGATCGAGGCGCTGCTGAAGCGGCGCATCCCGTTCGCCTCCGGTCCCGAATGGCTGTCGCGCAATGTGCTGAAGGACCGCTGGGTGCTGGCCGTGGCCGGCACGCACGGCAAGACCACCACCAGCAGCCTGCTGGCGCACATCCTCGAGGATGCGGGCCTGTCGCCGGGTTTCCTGATCGGCGGTGTGCCGGGCAATTTCGATGTCAGCGCGCGGCTCGGCGAGTCACCGTTCTTCGTGATCGAGGCGGACGAATACGACACCGCCTTCTTCGACAAGCGCGCCAAGTTCGTGCATTACCAGCCGCGCACGCTGGTGCTGAACAACCTGGAGTTCGACCACGCCGACATCTACCCGGACCTGGAGGCCATCAAGCGGCAGTTCAGCCACCTGCTGCGCATCGTGCCCGGCGACGGGCTGGTGGTGCACAACGCCGCCGATGCCAACCTCGACGATGTGCTGTCGCGCGGCTGCTGGACGCCCTGTGAGGGCTTCGCGCAGGCCGGCGCGCCCGGTGCGCGCTGGAGCGCGCGCCTCACCGGCAACGACCATTCGCGCTTCGAGGTGCGGTTCGACGGCGAGCCGCAGGGCAGCGTCGAATGGAACCAGCTCGGCGCGCACAATGTCGACAACGCGCTGGCCGCGATCGCCGCCGCGCGCCATGCCGGCGTGCCGGTGGCCGCCGCCATCGACGCGCTCGGCCGCTTCCGCGGCGTGCGCCGCCGCATGGAACTGACCGGCGAGGCCGCCGGCATCCGCGTCTACGACGACTTCGCGCACCATCCCACCGCAATCGCCACGACCATCGAGGGCCTGAGGCGTAACATCGGCCGGGCGCGGCTGGTCGCGGTGCTGGAGGCACGTTCAAACACCATGCGGATGGGTGTGCACAAGGACACGCTGGCAGGCTCCCTGAAGGGCGCGGACGCCGTGTACCTGTTCGCCCCGCCCGACCTCGGCTGGGATGCCGGCGCGGTGGCGCGGCAGCTGGGCCCGCAGGCCGATACCGAACCGACCATTGATGCGCTGCTGGCGCGCCTGACGCGCGAACTGAAGGCCGGCGACCAGGTGCTGATCATGAGCAACGGCGGCTTCGGCGGCCTGCACCGCCAGCTGCTCGAGGCCTTGAAGGCCCGCGCATGAGCGGTACCGAACGCATCGCGCTGTTCCCGCTGCGCACGGTGCTGTTCCCGCAGGGCCTGCTGCCGCTGCGCATCTTCGAAACCCGTTACCTGGACATGATCCGCCGCGTGATGCGCGAGGGCACCGGCTTCGGCGTGGTGTTGATCCTCGATGGCGCGGAGATCGGCAAGGTGGGCGAGGTGGCGCATGTGGGCACCTTCGCGCGCGTGGCCGATTTCGGGCAGCTGCCCGATGGCCTGCTGAAGATCGTGGCGCGCGGCGAGCGCCGCTTCCGCATCGTCGGCCGCGACATGCAGCCCGACGGGCTGCACCTGGCCGACGTGGAATGGCTCGAGGATGCCGGCGAACCGCTGCAGCCGGGCGAATACGCCGAGCTCGCCGCCACGCTGAAGCGGGCGCTTGAAGAGCTGGGCGATGACTACCCGGTGGGCGAGCTGCGCACCGACGATGCCCTGTGGCTGGCCGGCCAGCTGGGCCAGCTGCTGCCGGTGCCGGCGGCCACGCGGCAGAAGATCCTCGAGGTCGACGGCGCCCGCGAGCGCCTGCAGCGCATCGAGCAGCTGCGGCAGTAGGCCGCGACGGCAGCCCTCAGGGCTGCCAGTTCCTCACCCAGTGCACCGCGGTTTCGATGCGGCCATCGGCCTGCAGCTGCAGCGTGCGCCAGCCCGGCGGCCGATCATCCACCGCGAAATCATCGCTGCGTGGCGTGAACTGCGAGCAGGTGGAGGGCGTCGCGATCAGCCGCAGGCCGCCCACGATGCGGTCCTCCTGCTGGTGCACGTGCCCGAACACCACCCCGCGCACATTCGGGAAATCCCGCAGCAGCGCGAGCAGCTCGGGCCCGTTGTCCAGGCCCACCGAATCCAGCCAGCGGCTGTGCATCGGCAGCGGATGGTGGTGCAGGCATACCAGCACGTGCCGGTCAGGCGCATCGCCCAGCGCCTGCACCAGGTGCGCCAGCTCGTCCTCGTCGAGGCGGCCGCCGGTGCGGCCGGGCACGGTGCTGTCGAGCATCACCAGGCGCCAGCCGCGGGCATCGTGCACGCCGCCGTAGTGGAAGGGCGCCTCGGCCAGCGCCGCGCGCATGGCCGGCACATCATCGTGGTTGCCGGGAATGCACAGCACCGGCTTGCCGAAACGGCCCAGTTCGGCGCGGAAATGCGCATACCCGGCCGGATCGTCCTGCACCAGGTCGCCGGTGGCCAGAATGATGTCGGCGGCAGCAATGTCGGCGGCGGCCGCGGCCAGTGTCGCCTGCAGCGCCGGCAGGGTGGGGACGCCGCGCAGGCTGCGGGCGGGGTCTCCGAACAGGTGGGGATCGGTGAACTGGACGAGATTCAGGGATTTAGTCAATGGTTTCAGTCGCTTGGGCCGTGGGCCGGCCGCGTGGGTCTGGATCGGAGGCCTAACTGTACTTGGCTGCCCCTGACCGTAAAGTGAACCGCATCGCCTGATGATTTGCGGTGCAGGGCGGCGCTTGGGAAAATGCGCGACTCTTCACACCCCCCTTTAACGTTTTACGGACTTCACGCCGCTTTGAGCACACCCAGCCGCCGCGATCTCGCCAATGCCATCCGGGCCCTGTCCATGGATGCCGTCC
>CAYNEX010000131.1:0-7225 GCA_964396335.1 uncultured Steroidobacteraceae bacterium
ACGACGAGGGCAATGTCTACGTCGCCCGCAGCGAGGCCGATGCCGCCCGGCAGGCCGAGGCGCGCCTGGGCCGCAAGGCCGCGCTGCGTCGTGACGAGGACGTGCTCGACACCTGGTTCTCCTCGGCGCTGTGGCCCTTCTCCACGCTGGGCTGGCCGCAGAAGACACCCGAGCTGTCGCAGTTCTATCCCGGCAATGTGCTGGTGACCGGCTTCGACATCATCTTCTTCTGGGTCGCGCGCATGATCATGTTCGGCCTGAAGTTCATGGGCGACGTGCCGTTCCGCGAGGTCTATGTGCACGGCCTGGTGCGCGATGGCGAAGGCCAGAAGATGTCCAAGTCGAAGGGCAACGTCATCGACCCGCTGGACATCGTCGACGGCATCGAGCTGGAGACGCTGGTGAAGAAGCGCACCACCGGCCTGATGCAGCCGCACCTGGCGCCGGGCATCGAGAAGGCCACGCGCCGCCAGTTCCCGCAGGGCATCGAAGCGCACGGCACCGATGCGCTGCGCTTCACCTTCGCGGCGCTGGCCACGCAGAGCCGCGACATCCGCTTCGAGCTGGGCCGCGTCGCCGGCTACCGCAACTTCTGCAACAAGCTGTGGAACGCGGCGCGCTTCGTGCTGATGTCCTGCGAGGGCAAGGACGTCGCGCCGGCCGGCACCCGGAGCAGCCATGTGGTGGACCGCTGGATCGTGTCGCGCCTCGGCGAGGCCATCGCGCGCACCGACGAGGGTTTCAATGCCTACCGCTTCGACCTCGCCGCCACCGCGCTGTACGAGTTCACCTGGCATGAATACTGCGACTGGTACCTGGAGCTGACCAAGCCGGTGCTGCAGGGTGAGGATGCCGCGCAGGCCGCCGCCACCCGCCGCACGCTGCTGGATGTGCTCGAGGCGCTGCTGCGCGCGCTGCATCCCATCATGCCGTTCATCACCGAGGAGATCTGGCAGCGCGTGGCGCCGGTGGCCGGCGTGCAGGGATCGACCATCATGCTGGCGCCGTGGCCGGACGCCGCGGCTTACACCGCCGATGCCGCCGCCGCGGCCGACGTCGACTGGATGAAATCGGTGATCCTCGGCATCCGCCAGATCCGCGGCGAGATGGACATCAGCCCGGCGCGCCGCCTGTCGCCGCTGGCACAGGGGGCCACCGCCGCCGATGCGCAGCGCTTCACGGACTACGCGGCGCTGCTGGCCCGCCTCGCCGGCATCGACGCGGTACGCCTGCTGGAGGCCGGCGAGACCGCCCCGCCCAGCGCCACCGCGCTGGCCGGCGACCTGACGCTGTTCGTGCCGATGGAAGGCCTGATCGACCCGGCCGCGGAACTGGCCCGCCTGACCCGCAAGCAGCAGAAGAACCAGCAGGAGATCACCCGCGCGCGCGCCAAGCTCGACAACCCGAACTTCATCAACAATGCCCCGCCCGAGGTGGTCGCCACCGAGCGCGAACGCATTGCACAGTTCGAAAAGGTGAACGAGGGCCTCGCGCGGCAGATCGGGATCGTGCAGGGTCTGGTGCGTCACTAGACGCAAGGACCCTTCATGACGGCCCTGAACGCGGCACTGGCCTCCCTCGATTCCATCATCCTGGGCAAGGGCCAGGCGCTGCGGCTCGCCCTCTCCTGCCTGCTGGCCCGCGGCCACCTGCTGATCGAGGACGTGCCCGGGGTGGGCAAGACCACGCTGGCGCATGCGCTGGCGCAGGTGCTGGGGCTGTCCTGGCAGCGCGTGCAGTTCACCAGCGACCTGCTGCCGGCCGACATCCTCGGCGTGTCGGTGTTCGACCGCGCCGCGCAGAAGTTCGAGTTCCGCCCCGGGCCGGTGTTCACGCAGCTGCTGCTGGCCGATGAAGTGAACCGCGCCAGCCCGCGCACGCAGAGCGCGCTGCTGGAGGCCATGGAGGAACGCCAGGTCAGCGTCGATGGCATCACCCATCCGCTGCCCGACCCGTTCTTCGTGGTGGCCACGCAGAACCCGCAGGAACAGCTGGGCACCTATGCGCTGCCGGAATCACAGCTGGACCGCTTCCTGATGCGCATCGAGCTGGGTTATCCGGATCCGCGGCATGAACGTGCCTTGCTGGCACAGGGCGACCGGCGCGAGATGCTGGCGCGCTGCCAGCCGGCGATGGATGCCGGCCAGCTGCTTGAACTGCAGCGCCAGGCCGCCGCGATTCATGTGTCCGAGCCGCTGATCGACTACGTGCAGAAACTGGTGGCGGCGACGCGCGCCCGCGCCGACCTCAGGCTGGGACTGTCGCCGCGCGCGGCACAGGGCCTGGTGCGCGCGGCACGCGCCTGGGCGCTGATCGAGGGACGCGATGCCGTGCTGCCCGATGATGTGCAGGCGGTGTGGCCGGCCGTGGCCATGCATCGCCTGGAAACCCGCGGCGGCTTCACCGAACGCGGCGCGCTGCCGCGCGAACAGCTGCTGCGCAGCCTGCTCGAGGCGGTGCCGGTTCCGCGCTGAACATGCGCGCCGCCACGGCCACCGCCTCGCTGCTCGCGCCGCTTCGCGGCCGGCTGAAGGCCTGGGCCCTGCGTCGCCAGGGACGCGATGCGCTGCCGCTGAGACTCACCGCCCGCCGCGTCTACATCCTGCCGACGACGGCAGGCTGGACCTTCGCGCTGCTGCTGGGTGTGATGTTCATCGCCGGCATGAATTACGGCAATGGCCTGGCGTTGCTGTTCACCTTCTGGCTCGCCGGCTTTGCGCTGGTGGCGATGGTGATGACGCAGCGGGTGCTCACGACCACCCGCATCACGGCGGCCTCGGCCACGCCGGCGCACGCGGGGGAGAACCTGCTGCTGCGGGTGGAAGTGCAAGGCCGCCAACCCGCGGCGGACCTGCAACTTTCGACCGGCAACGGTGAGCCGGCTGCGCAGGCGGTCGACTGCGCTTGCGGGGACCCGGGCGCGGGAGAACTGCGGCTCAGCCTGCCGGCACTGCGCCGCGGGCGCTGGCGCGCGCCGCCACTGCGACTGTCCACCCACGCCCCGTTCGGTTTGTTCGAGACCTGGACCTGGCTGACGCCGGAGATCACCACACTGGTCTATCCGGCTCCCGCCGGCACGCGGCGCCCGCCGGATCGCGCCGCCACCGAATCGGGGGGCGAGCGCCCCCAGCCCGGGCTCGATGAACTGGCCTGGCTGCGCGATTTCCGCGAGGGCGACTCGCCCCGGCAGGTGGCGTGGAAAGCCTATGCGCGCGGCCAGCCACTGCTGGTGCGCGAGTATCACGGTGCCGGCGGGCGCCACCATGACTTTGATTACGACGCGCTGGACGGGCTCGATGTGGAAGCGCGGCTGTCCCAGCTCACCCGCTGGGTGCTCGAGGCGCATGCCGCGGGCGCCGGGTGGACGCTGCGGCTGCCCGGCCTCGCGCCGCTGCCGGGCCATGGACGCGAGCACCTGCTGCAATGCCTCTCCCGGCTGGCATTGCACGGCGGCGGGAGCAAGGCGCCATGACGCAGCGTCCGGCTGCCACGCGCCTGATGCTGCTGTCCTTTGCGATGGCCTGCCTGCTGCATGCCGACCGGGCGCCGCTGTGGGCCACGGTGGCCGCGGCCAGCGGCCTCGGCTGGCACTGGCTGCATGCCAAGGGTCGCCTGGAACTGCCGCGCCGCCCGGTGCGCCTGGTGCTGACGGCACTGCTGCTCGCCGGCGTGATCAACAGCTTCGGCACGCTCAACGGCCTCGCCGCCGGCAGCACGCTGCTGATCGCGATGGGCAGCGTGAAGCTGCTGGAAACCCGCGGCGCGCGCGACATGGTGGTGGTGGCCACCGTCGCGCTGATCCTGGTGCTGGCCGCGGCACTGGATCGCCAGTCGCTTTCGCGCATGCCGCTGTACCTCGCCACCGTCTGGCTCGCGCTCGCCACGCTGGCCGCGATGGGCAGCCATGTGGCACGCGCGCAGGCCCGGCCGGCGCTGCGACTGGCCGGCGGCGCGATGCTCGCTGCGATTCCCTTCGCCGTGCTGGCCTTCGTGCTGGTGCCGCGCCTGCCCGGCGCGCTGTGGTCACTGCCCGGTGGCGACGCCGCGCGCACCGGGCTGTCTGAAGAGATGAGTCCCGGCAGCATCTCGGAACTGGCGCTGTCGGATGAGATGGCCTTCCAGGTGCGCTTCGAGGGCGAGGCGCCACCGATGCACGAGCTCTACTGGCGCGGGCCGGTGCTGCATGATTTCGATGGCTTCACCTGGCGCGGGTCGCGGTACCTCGCCGTCACGACGCCGCGCGTGGAGTTCAACTCGCCGCCGGTGCGCTACGAGGTCATGCTCGAACCGCACGGCATGCCGTACCTGTTCGCACTGGATGCCGTGGACGTGATCGAGGGGCCCAGGCACCGGCGCGCCTTCAACGGCCAGGTGCTGGCATACCTGCCGGTCACTTCGCCCACCATCTACCGCGCCGTGTCGCATACCAGCTGGAGCAACCCGGGACCGCTGTCCATCCTCGGCCGGCAACTGGACACCAGGCTGCCGGAGGGCCGCAACCCCCGCACGCTGGAGCTGGCGCGCACGCTGCGCGCGCAGTCCGGCAGTGATGCCGACTATGCACAGCGCGTGATGCGTTTCTTCGGCAGCGGCGGGTATGAATATTCACTGACCCCGCCTGCCCTGCAGCGCGATTCGGTGGATGACCTGCTGTTCAACACCCGCCTCGGCTTCTGCGGCCACTTCGCCTCGGCCTTCGTCACGATGATGCGCGCCGTGGACATCCCGGCGCGCGTGGTCACCGGCTATCTCGGCGGCACCTGGAATCCCATCGGCGAGTTCTACGCGGTGCGCCAGTCCGATGCCCATGCCTGGGCCGAGGTGTGGCTCGAGGGCCGCGGCTGGACGCGCTTTGATCCCACCGCGATGGTGGCGCCGGAACGCCTGCAGCAGAGCCCGGTTTCCTTCCTCACCGGCGCACGCAGCGGCGCGGCCGCGCTGCTGCAGAAGACCAGCTTCCTGCGCATGATGCGCGACGGCTGGGATGCCGCAGGCAGCTGGTGGCAGAAGCGCGTGGTGCAGTTCAACGCCGCGCGCCAGCGTGACCTGCTGTCAAAGCTGGGCCTGGGCAGGCTCGACTATCGCGGCATGGGCGCATTGCTGCTGGCCGGCGCGCTGGCCTGGGGTGCGGTGTTGCTGTGGCTGGCCGCGCGCCGGCCGCGGGTGCGACCGGATGCAATCGGCAGGACGTGGCAGGCGTATTGCGCCGTGCTGGCGCGCCATGGCCTGCAGGTGCAATCGCATGAGGGCCCGGAGGCAGTGCGTCGCCGCGCTGCCATGCGCTGGCCGGGCGCCGCGCCGGCCCTGGAGCGGTTCACGCGCACCTATGCCGACTTGCGTTTCGGGCGCACCCGTTCGGGAATGCAACCAGACGCCGCCCTTCGCGCCGCGCTGGATGAAGTCCGGCGCGCATTGCGCAGCCACCCGGGCGCGACGTCTCCACAATCGACCGGCGCGCGCTGAGGCTTGCCGCGACTCAGGGCGTGCGCACCCGCCACAGCAGCGCACCGCCGCCGACAAACAGCAGCAGCAACGCCAGGATCGACACCCGCGTGCTGTTCGCCGCCAGCGCCAGCCCGCCCATCAGCGCCGGCCCCAGCACGGTGCCGAACTTGCCCACCATGTTGTAGAAGCCGTAATACTCGGCCGACTTGCCCTCCGGCACCATGCGGCCGAACAGCGAGCGCGACAGGCTCTGCACGCCACCCTGCACCAGCCCCAGCGTGGCGGCCATCAGGTAGAACTCCAGCGCCGAATCCAGGAACAGCGCCCACACGGTGATCCCCATGTACACCGCGATGCCCACCAGCACGCCGGCGCGCGCGCCGACCTTTTCACCGATGCGGCCGAACAGCAGCGCGGCCGGGAAACCCACGAACTGCGTCAGCAGCAGCGCGCCCAGCAGGTCGTTCGCGGCCAGCCCCAGCGACAGGCCATAGTTCACGGCCATCTTGATGATGGTGTTGACCCCGTCGATGTACAGCCAGTAGGCGAGCAGGAACTGCCACACCATCGGCCGGCGCATCACCTCGCGGGCGGTGTTCATCAGCTCGCGCCATCCGGACGTGAAGGCACTGCCCAGCGGCCGGCGCTGCTGCGCGCGCTCGCGCACATACAACATCAGCGGCAGCGTGAACACCAGCCACCACACCGCCACGGTGACGAAGGCCCAGCGCACCGCCGCGGCCGCATCGGGCAGGCCGAACAGCCCCGGCTTCACCACCATCAGCACATTGACCGCGAACAGCACGCCGCCGCCGAGGTAACCGAGCGCATAACCGAACGAGGAGACGCGGTCGTATTGCGCCGGCTCCGCCACATCGAGCAGCAGCGAATCGTTGAACACCACGCCGCCGTTGAAGCCGATGGTGCCCAGCGCGAACAGCGCCGCCGCCGCCAGCCACTGGCCCTGGGTGAGGAAGAACAGGCCGAAGGTGCAGGCCGCGCCCAGCAGCGTGAAGGTCAGCAGCATCTGCTTGCGTCGCCCGCCGGCATCGGCGATCGCGCCCAGGAATGGCGCCATCAGCGCAATGGCCAGGCCCGCGGCGGCATTGGCATACCCCAGCCGCGCGGTGGTCAGCTCGGTATCGGCGCCGGCGCTCCAGTACTGGCTGAAGAACACCGGAAAGAAGCCTGCCATCACCGTGGTGGCAAAGGCCGAATTGCCCCAGTCATACAGCGCCCAGCTCAATGCCGGGCGGCGCGCCAGCCAATTCACCGCATTCCTCCCTGCGCCGGCTCACCCGCCTGCGCGGGTGAGTCTCTCACGCGTGGCTCTCGCGCGTCTCGTGGAAGGTGAGCTCCGGCCAGCGCTCCAGTGTCAGCGCCAGGTTCACGCGTGTCGGCGCCAGATAAACCAGCGCGCCGGAGTGGTCCACCGCAAGGTTCTCGTAGGCCTTGGTGCGGAACTCCGCCAGCTTCTTCTCCTCGCCGGTCACCCAGCGCACCGTGTGCACGCCGACATTCTCGAACACGCAGGACACCGCGTATTCATCCTGCAGGCGGAAGGCCACCACCTCGAACTGCAGCTGGCCCACCGCGCCCAGGATCATGTCGTTGTTGCGCAGCGGGCGGAACAGCTGTGTGGCCCCCTCCTCGCACAGCTGGTCGAGGCCCTTCTGCAGCGCCTTCATCTTCAGCGGATCCTTCAGCACCGCCCGGCGGAACAGTTCCGGCGCGAAGTTCGGGATGCCGGTGAAGGCCAGCTTCTCGCCCTCGGTGAAGG
>CAYNEX010000132.1:0-7173 GCA_964396335.1 uncultured Steroidobacteraceae bacterium
CTCCAGGCAACTACCGATATGATCGTTGGAAAAGCCCCGGTATTGCAAAAATCGCATCTGCCGGGCCCGCTCGGGCCAGTCGGCAGGCGCCTCGGCGCCGAACTTGCGGATCCGCACCTCCCGGGCCAGTTCCACCCAGTCCGGCCCCTCATCGATGGCGCGGCTGGCGCGCTCGGAGCTGATGCCGGCCTCGATCAGTTGCTGCCGGATGCGGGAAGGCCCCTGGCCGCGGCTGGCCAGCTGGCGCACCAGGCTTTCGGCGTAACGGTCATCGTCGAGCAGGCGCTCCCCGGCGAGCTCTGCGACCACCTCGGCCGCGACGTCGGCGGCGTAGCCCTTGCGGGTGAGCGCGGCGCGCAGCTCACCCGAGGCGTATTCGCGTCGGGCCAGCAGCGTGATGGCCGCGGTCCGCACCGCGCCGGGATCGGCCGCGCGGTGCTCGTCGACGCGTGCACGGCGGCGGGAAAAGGCCATGCCCTCGCCCGCTGCCGGCTCAGTTCGCCTTCTCGGCGGCCGGCTCGCCGCCAGCCTTGCGCATCGGCAGCAGCTTGGCGCGGATCTGCTCCTCGATGTCGCGGGCCATTTCAGGACGGTCGCGCAGGAACTGGCGGGCGTTCTCCTTGCCCTGGCCGATGCGCTCGCCCTTGTAGCTGTACCAGGCGCCCGCCTTCTCGACGATGCCCTGCGCCACGCCCATGTCGATGATCTCGCCCTCGCGGGAGATGCCGGCGCCGTACATGATTTCGAACTCGGCCTCGCGGAACGGCGGGGAAACCTTGTTCTTCACCACCTTGACGCGGGTCTGGTTGCCGACCACCTCTTCGCCATTCTTGATGGCGCCGATGCGGCGGATGTCGAGACGCACCGAGGCATAGAACTTCAGCGCGTTGCCGCCGGTGGTGGTTTCGGGGTTGCCGAACATCACGCCGATCTTCATGCGGATCTGGTTGATGAAGATGACGATGGTGTTGGAGCGCTTGATGTTGCCGGTGAGCTTGCGCAGCGCCTGCGACATCAGGCGGGCGTGCAGGCCGACCTGCAGCTCACCCATCTCGCCTTCGATTTCGGCGCGCGGCGTGAGCGCGGCCACCGAGTCGACGATGACCACGTCGACGGCGCCGGAGCGCACCAGCATGTCGGTGATCTCGAGGGCCTGCTCGCCGGTATCCGGCTGCGAGACCAGCAGGTCGTCGATGTTGACGCCCAGCTTCTGTGCGTAGGAGGGGTCGAGTGCGTGCTCGGCATCGACGAACGCCGCGGTTCCGCCTGCCTTCTGGATTTCGGCCACAACCTGTAACGTGAGCGTGGTCTTGCCGGACGATTCGGGTCCGTAGATTTCCACGATGCGGCCACGAGGCAGTCCGCCGATGCCGAGCGCGACATCGAGACCCAACGAGCCGGTGGAGATGGCTTCGACGTCCCAGGTGGCGGGTGCATCGCCCAGCCGCATGACGGAGCCCTTGCCGAACTGCTTCTCGATCTGGCCCAGCGCTGCGGACAGCGCCTTCTTGCGGTTTTCTTCCATTGAAGTGCCTCGGGTACGTGTTGGGGAGTGAGGCGGATCATGCCACAGGTTACTGTATGTGTATACAGTAGTTTCCGGGCGAAGCGGGCCATTATGCCGGCGACATTGCGCCGTGGAAGCACCGGGCCTCAGGGGTCGAAAAGCAGCTCCAGCGCATAGGCGGCTGCCTGCCGGCGGACCGCGTCGCGGTCGCCGTTGAAGCGCCGCTGCAGGCCCACCGCGCCGACGCTGCCTTCCTCGATGCGCACCGCGCGGGCGAACCATACCAGCCCGACGGGCTTCGCGTCGCTTCCCCCGTCGGGGCCGGCAATGCCGGTGATGGCGATGGCCCGGTGCGCACCACTGACCGCCAGCGCGCCGACCGCCATCTCGAGCGCGGTGCGCTCGCTGACCGCGCCCTCCTTCGCCAGCGTGGTCTGCGAGACACCCAGCTGGCGATGCTTGGCCATGTCCGAATAGGTGACGAATCCGGAATGGAACCAGCGCGAGCTGCCCGGCACATCGGTGATCAGCTTGGCGACGTAACCACCGGTGCAGGACTCGGCCAGCGTCACCACCTCACCGCGGCCGAGCAGCGCCTGGCCGGCGCGGATGGACAGCAGCTCCAGCTCGCGGTCGGATGGAACCTCCCTGTTCACGTGACCTTACGGTGCCTTTTCCTGCGCCTGCCCGGCCGCGCGTTGTTCCTGCGTCTTGCCCAGCCACAGCGACAGCAGCAGCCAGCCGCCAGCCAGCACGGCCGAGATCACCGCAATCACGGGCACCGACAGGGCCATCACCTTCGAGAACAGGTTGAACACCTGCGCGTTCAGCGCGTCCGCGGCGCGGAACACCGTGCCATCGACGATGTTCTTGGCCTTGAACTTCTCATTGCGGTTCACCACCGTCCACAGCGATTCGCGCGCCAGGTTGGAGATGCCGAAGTTGGTGCCCCGCTGCGCGGCCTGGAACGCCGCCACCACGAACAGCACCGGGGCCAGGGCCAGGGCCGCGAAGCCCAGCACGAACACCAGCGGCAGCAGTGCCGCCGCCTTGCCCACGCCGATGGCCGGAATGATGCGGCCGGTGGCCGTCAGCTGCATGACCAGCGAGATGATGCCCACCCAGGTGGCGATGGTGGCGAAGATCTGCGTGCGCTGGCCGGTGTCGGCGGTGTAGGCGGCCACCACCTCGGCCTGCACGAAGTACAGCATCGTGCCGGCAAACGACAGCATGAACACCCACAGGCCGATGCCGCCCAGATAGGACGACTTGAACAGCAGCGAGAAGCCTTCGAACATGCCGCCGCCGACGTTCTTCTGCCGGTCGGCACTGGCCGCCTTGAAGTCCGGATCGGCTTCGCGCGCGGCCTGCGCCGCGGTCTCGAGGCGTCCTGCACACAGCACCGCCAGGATCAGCATGCCGCTGGACACCAGCAGCAGGTTGGCGATTCCGATCGGCTCGACCAGGTAACGCGTGATCGCCGGGCCGAGGATGGCACCGACCGAACCGCCGGCACCGATGAAGCCGAACAGGCGCTTGCTCTGCTCACTGGTGTAGAGGTCGGCCTGGAAGGACCAGAACACGGAAACCGTGAACACGGAGAACACCGTGATCCACACGAAAAAGGCCCGCGCCACGGCAACCGGCGCGACCCCGGCCCGCAACAGCAGCCAGAAGACCAGCATGTTGGTGACCAGGAACAGGTAGATGACCGGCACGAACGCCTTGCGCGGCAACCTGGCTGCAACCGCGGCCTGCAACGGCGCGGTGATCAATGTCGCGACAAGCGTGGCGGCGAACAGCCACGGCAGGTCACGCGTGCCCCCCTCGATACCCATGGCATCGCGCAGCGGAAGCAGCATGTAGTATGTGGAGAGCAGGAAGAAGAAATACGCGAACGACCAGAGCAGCGCCCTGATTTCCCCCGACCTGACGTTGACCAGCTTCTTGATGAGCGTTTCCATCGCGGCAGCATATCCGTCCCGGGTCCGGCGGCGCCACTCTTTGCTGGCCGGACCGGCGGCGGTAGTTTCGTAAGGTGAATTCCACGCGCGACCCGCGCCGCTGGCTGGTGCTGGCCATCACCGCCAGCGGCCTGTTCCTGATCTGCGTCGACCTGACGGTGCTTTATGTCGCGCTGCCCGCGCTCACGCGCGACCTTGCGGCCAGCAATGCCGAGCGGCTGTGGATACTCAATGCCTATCCCATCGTGGTGGCCGGACTGCTGCCGGGACTGGGAACGCTGGGCGACCGCTACGGCCACCGGCGCATGTTCGTCGCGGGCCTGCTGGTTTTCGGCGCGGCGTCGCTGGCCTCGGCCTACGCGCCCGACCCGGCACTGCTGATCGCCGGCCGCGCCGGCCTCGGCGTGGGGGCAGCGATGATGATGCCAGCGACGCTGGCCATCATCCGCAGCACCTTCACCTCGGCGCGCGAGCGCACCTTCGCGCTCGGCCTGTGGGCCGGCTGCTCCTCCGGCGGCATGGCACTGGGCCCGCTGATCGCCGGCCTGCTGCTGGAGCGGTTCTGGTGGGGCTCGGTGTTCCTGATCAACGTGCCGGTCGTGGCCGTGGCGCTGGTGCTGGCGCTGTGGTTCGTGCCACGCACCAGCGCGCCCGGCGGCCCGCCCTGGGACCTGCCCGGCTCGCTGCAATTGCTGGGCGCGCTCACCGCGCTGGTGTACGCGATCAAGGAATGCGCGCGGCAGGACTTCTCGGTCGCACGCCTGTTGCTGGCGCTCGCGCTCGCCATTGGCTTCACGCTGGCCTACTACCGCGGCCAGCGCCGCCGCGAACATCCACTGCTCGACCTGTCGCTGTTCCGACTGCCGCAGTTCGGCGGCGCCTTCGCCGCCGCCTGCCTGGGCACCACCGGCGCGGTGGGCATGGAACTGGTGATGAGCCAGCACCTGCAGCTGGTGGAACTGCGCACGCCGCTGGGCGCGGCGCTGGTGATGACGCCGGCTGCCATCGGCGGCTTCATCGGCGGGCCGCTGGCCGGCCGGCTGATGCACCGGGTCTGGCCGCCCGCCCTCACCTTCGCCGCCCTGTCGCTGTCCGCCACCTGCGCGTGGCTGATCGCCGCGCTGCCGCCGGTGCACGAGGGCCCCGGGATCACGCGGCTGCTGCTGCTCACCGGCATCGGCCTGGGCATCGGCGCCAGCGTCACCTTCGCCTCCACCACCATCATGAACGCCGCGCCGCCGGAGCGCGGCGGCATGGCGGCCTCGATCGAGGAAGTGGGCTTCGAGCTCGGCGGCTCGCTGGGCGTGGCGGTATTCGGCAGCCTGATGACCATCGCCTACGCGACCTGGCTGGTGCTGCCGGAATCAGGCGCCCTGCCGCCCCAGGTCCGCGACTCGCTGGATGAGGCGCTGCGCGTGGCCGACGCACTGGCCGGCGAGGCGGCCGGCGCGCTGCGCGAGGCCGCGCGCACGGCGCTGGCCCAGGCCATGCGCGTGGTGATGGCCTCGGTGGGCCTGCTGTGGTTCGTCACCGGGCTGGTGGTCCTGAACACCCGCCGGCCGGCGTCGCCGGCGGCAAGCGAGAACCGCCGCCCCTGAGGTACGCTTGGCCCACTGTAAGGAACTGCGCGCAACGGGGGAGACGCAGGACGCATATGCCGCCGCAAGATCCGGCCGCCATCGAGGCCGTCATCGGGTTCTGGGACCAGGCTGGCAGGGAGCGCTGGTTCGGCAGGGACGAGGCCTTCGACCGCCTCTTCCGCGAGCGCTTCCTCGGCCTGCACATGGAGGCGGCGGCGCGGCAGCATGATGACTGGCTCGATACCCCGCGGGGCGCGCTGGCGCTGCTGATCCTCACCGACCAGTTCCCGCGCAATGCCTTCCGCGGCACCGCGCACATGTATGCCACCGATCCGCTGGCACGGCATTTCGCGCGCCGCGCGCTGGCGCAGGGCTTCATGGATCGCATTGATCCGGCGCTGCGCGTGTTCCTGTGCCTGCCCTTCACCCACTCTGAAGACCTGGCCGACCAGGACCGCGGCGTGGAGCTGAACGTGCCCCTCGGCGGCACCACGCTGGAGTTCGCGTGCCATCATCGCGACATCATCCGTCGCTTCGGCCGCTTCCCCCACCGCAACCGGCTGCTGGGACGCGAGTCCACGCCCGAAGAAGAACAATTCCTTGCCGCTGGCGGATTCAGCGGCTGAACCACACAAGGATGGAGAGGGACCGATGAGCGTCGTCGCGGGACTGGATGTGGGCACGCAGAGCGTGAAACTGCTGGTGTATGACGCCGGCACGCGCCAGGTGCTCGCCGAACGCAGCCACGCCCTGGAACTGATCGCACGCGACGACGGCAGCCGCGAACAGGATGCGCAGTGGTGGATCGATGGCATCCGCGCCTGCTTCGCCGGCATCGACCCGGCCTTGCGGGCGCGCATCACGGCCATCGGTGTTTCCGGCCAGCAACACGGCTTCGTACCGCTGGATGCCGACGGCCGGGTGCTGGCGCCGGTGAAGCTGTGGTGCGACACCAGCTCGCAGCGCGAATGCGAAGAGATCATGCAGCGCGTCGGTGGCGCGCAGGGCAGCGTCGAGCTGGCCGGCAATCCCGTCCTCGCCGGGTACACCGCCTCGAAGCTGCCGTGGACCGCGCGGCATCGTCCCGATGCCTATGCGCAGCTGGCGGCGATCCTGCTGCCGCATGACTACGTGAACTACTGGCTCACCGGCGAGCAGTGGATGGAACATGGCGATGCATCCGGCACCGGCTGGCTGGATGTGCGCAACAGCAGCTGGAGCGAAGGCATGCTGGCGGCAACCGATCCGCAGCGTGACCTCGCGGCCTGCCTGCCGAAGCTGGTGGAGGCGAATGCCAGCTTCCCGATCGCATCGGCCATCGCTTCCGAACTGGGACTTTCGAAGTCGGTGCGTGTGGCTGCCGGCGGTGGCGACAACATGATGGCCGCCATCGGAACCGGCAACGTGATGCCGGGGGTGCTCAGCATGAGCCTCGGCACTTCCGGCACCCTGTTCACCTGCGCCACGCGCCCGATTGTTGATGACAATGGCGGGTGGGCGGCCTTCTGCTCCTCCACCGGCGGCTGGCTGCCGCTGATCTGCACGATGAACTGCACGGTGGCCACCGGCCAGGTGGCGCGCGCCTTCGACATTGCCGTCAGCGAAGGTGATGCATTGATTGCGGCCACGCGTCCCGGCGCGGATGGCCTGGTCATGCTGCCATTCTTCAATGGCGAGCGTACCCCGGACCTGCCGCAGGCGCGCGCCAGCTTCCATGGCATCAACACGGACAACTTCACCCGCGCCAACGCCTATCGCGCGGCGATGGAAGGCGCCACTTATGCGCTGCGCTACGGGTATGACGCGCTGTGCGCGGCGGGCCTGGAGTTTGATGCCATCCGTCTGACCGGCGGCGGCAGTCGCAGCAGGGCATGGCGGCAGATGGTGGCCGATGTGTTCGGCCTGCCGGTGCAGGTGCCGCAGCAGGCCGAGGGCGCGGCCTTCGGCGCGGCCCTGCAGGCCCTGTGGGCCTGCACCACCTCTGGTTCGCCCGCCGATCTTGAAGGCATTGCGCGCGAGCACGTCGCGCTGGTGCACGACCAGGGCGCCCGGCCCGATACGTCAGTGCGCGAGGCCTACGAGGCCGCCTATGACGCCTACCGGCGGCAACTCGATGCCGTCA
>CAYNEX010000133.1:0-7171 GCA_964396335.1 uncultured Steroidobacteraceae bacterium
CCAGGTGCGAGGGCATCACCATGCCCTTGTAGACGATGGTGCTGGCCGACAGGCTCGGCACATAGAACGCCTCGTCGGCCTTCTCGCGCGCCAGTTCGGCGCGGCGGCGCGCCATGAACAGCTTGCGGTTGAAGTCGGCCTCGTCTTCGACATCGGCCGGCGCATTGATGAACATCTGCCAGATCGACGGCAGCGTCTTCAGCGCCTCGGCGCCGCAGGCATCCGGGTTGATCGGCAGTTCGCGCCAGCCGGCGAACACCAGGCCCTCGGCCTTCACCTGCGCCTCGATCTCGGCGCGGCTGGCCGCTCCGATGGCCGCATCGCGCGACACGAACACATTGCCGGCGGCGAACTGCGCCGCCAGCTTGATGCCGGCATCCTTCGCCACCGCGCGCAGGAACTTCTCCGGTTTCTTCAGCAGCACGCCGCAGCCGTCGCCCGTCTTGCCGTCGGCCGCCACCGCACCACGGTGCGTCAGGCGCCCCAGCGAGGCGATCGCGGTTTCCACCAGCCAATGGCTCGGGCGATCGTCCAGGTTCGCGATCAGGCCGAAGCCGCAGCTGTCCTTCTCGAAGGCCTCGCGGTAGAGGCCCGGGTGTTCACTGCTCATGCCACTGTCCTTCCAAAACACGTATCAGGCAGGCACGGGCCATGGCTTGGGCAATTGCCTCAGGGCCTGCCGCGAACGACCTGCAAATCAACCACTGGCCAAGGGAAAACCGGACTCAAGCGCCGGCGCAAAAGGGGCAGACGACGCCACCCCCGGGGAACCTTGGCAGGCAATCATACCTACCCCGTGCCCCTCATCAAAATACCGTTGTATTTAAAGCTATTGCATCCGGGGGCCATTGGCCCTACAGTCCGCGCGCGTTGCGGGGTGTGGTGCCGCCCGTGACGCCCAGAAAAACTGGTTGTCAGGACCCCCGGAGGTGTGGCGACTTAGATGAAGACCCCCCGCAAAGCGTCCCAGAACGAAGACCCTGGACCCCGCTTGCTGAGTGTCACTCAGTATCTCGAGAAGAATTTCCCTGACTTTTTCGCCGAAGCCCGCTTTCACGTGGGTAACGACGATTATTTCCTCTACAGCCGGTTCGGCCAGTACCTGGCCCGCTCCATCGAGCAGAACCGTGCCCCCCGCCAGAAGATCAACCGCGGCTTCACCGTGCTCAACAAGATGGCACGGGTATCCGCGCGGCACCCTTCCGTGCGCGGCATGATGGTCTCCGGTCCGCTGGAGCACATCATCGATGCCCCCAAGGCCCGCGAACTGGCCCGCAAGCGCCTCTCGCCGGTCGCGCAGGGCATGCTCGAAAGCCTCTGCGAATAACCTTCCGCGCCTTCAGGGGCGAAAAAAAACGCCGCTTCGGGTGACCGTAGCGGCGTTGAGGAAGGCGAAGACCAACGGGGGGGGTATATGGCACTTCGCGCCGGGACGACTTGTCTTCGTCCCGATATGGATAAAGCAAGTGCCGTGCCAACCCCGCCTGGCCCGCAGAAAGGCTCCTTGAGGCTCGAAAGGCTGCCTCGGCAACCTCGTTGCGTCCGCAATGCCGGAATTCCGGCGCCCGGCCCCTCATCCGGGCGCACCGGGCCGGTGCGCTGCGCGCCAGGACCGGGCAGAGGCCCGTATGCGCCATCAACGCGCTATGTAAGAAAGTCGGGCCTGTTTCACGGCAGCGCCGCATCGGGGTTCGGCACACTCGCCGGCAATGAGCACCGCCACCGACCAGACCGCCCCCCATCGTCGACTTTCTGACCGCGGCAGCGGTCCGCCCACCATCATCGGCACCGGCGTCACCTTCCGCGGTGATGTGATCGCACCCGGTTCAGTGCTGCTGTCCGGCTCCGTGCGCGGCGACGGCGATATCGGCGGCACCCTGCAGATCGCCCGCGACGCCCACTGGGAAGGCCAGGTCCGCGCCCGTTCGGCGGTGATCGCCGGCGCACTGACCGGCAGCATTGAATGCACCGGGCCGGTGGAGATCGGCGCGCTGGCGGTGGTGAAGGGCAATGTCACGGCGAAAACGCTGGCCATCGCCAAGGGCGCGGTGATCGAAGGAGAGATCCAGGTCACCAGCGGCGCCACGGTGGTGAATTTCGAGGAGAAGCGGCGCTGAGCAGGCGCCCCGTCCAGCCCGCCCCGGGCTGAAGTCGCCGACCGCTTTCAGGCGGTCTGCAGTTGCAGCGCCTCCGTATCCAGCCCCAGCTCATCCAGCACGAAGCGGTTCACCCACGACTCGCTCCACGGCGTGCGCATGAACCCCATGTGCCCGCCATGCGGCACGGTGACCACACGCAGGTTCGGGGATGCCGCCAGCCGCGCGAGGTCATGCGCCGGGATGATCGGATCATCCAGCGCCGCCAGGATCACCGCCGGCGCATGCAGCGTCGCCAGCCGCTCGCCGGTGACGGCATAACCGTCGAGGTAGGCATCGATGTCGGCGAACCCGGTGTATTTCTCCACCATCGCCGCCGTCATGCGCCGCAGGTCGCGCATCCCGAAGAAGGTCTCGTCCACCTCGGTCTTCGGCCACAGCTCGCGCTTGCGGCGCAGCGAGCGCGACCATTTGCGCACGAAATGGCTCTGGTACACCTGCCAGCCTTGTTCCATCGCCAGCATGGCCGTGCCCGGATGCAGCACCGGCGATACCGCCACCACCTTGGCCAGCCGCGGCAGATGCGGCGCCTGGCTGGCTGCGATGCGCAGCATGAAGTTGCCGCCCAGCGAGAACCCGACCAGCCACGGCGGGGCCACCAGCTGCGGCGCCAGCGCCGCCACCGCCCCCACCGCCTCGTCGAGCCGGCAGGAATGGAAGATGTGCTCGTTCAGGTGATGCGTGTCGCCGTGGTCGCGCAGGTTCAGCCGCACCACCTCGACGCCGGCCTCGAACAGGCGCGTCGCCAGCGACACCACATAGTAGGAATCGGCGCTGCCTTCCCAGCCATGCAGCAGGATGGCCGAACCCTTCAGCGCGCCCCCGGGCCGCGCATGAAAGGCCTGCAGGCGCACGCCATCGCCACAATCCAGCAGCAACTCGCGGCTCGCGGACAGCATCGCCGCCGCACGCCGGCGCAGCCGCCAGTGCGGCAGCAGTGAAGGCAGGATGGACTGGATGTGGTGGTGCCGCCAGGGCCAGGCGGGCGTGAAAGCGGTCTTCACGCCCGAATGATCGACGAAATGCCGGCGCGATGCACTCGCCGGCGTCGTCCTCAATCGAACCGCGGTTGTGCGCCCGGCAACGGCACGGACTGGGTCTGGCCGTTGACGATCAGCGAACCGTTGCGGAACAAGATGCGCGCCGTGAGCTTGCCGTCATTGCGGCGCAGGTAGCCGGAAGCCACGCCCGCTTCGGCCAGGAAATCGCCGTTCGGCACCACTGAAAGGACCGCCTCGTCGATGTCGAGGTTCAGGTCGGCATCGAGCTTGCCCAGCGCGCCGAGCAGACCCGCCGCGGCGAAATCCTGCTCGGTCAGGCCGACGATGCGGACCACGCCCTTCAGCACCGCCTTGCCCTGCCCGGTGGAGAAACCGATGCGATCGATCTGAAGCTCCGGGTCATGGGCCAGCAGCGCGCCGGCATTCTCGGCCAGCGGCGTGAACAGGGCCCCGGCCGCCACCTCATCATCCGTGAACGGATCAGTCCCTTCCGCGCCTGCCGCGGACAGGTCGCGGTAGAACTGCTGCATGCCGCCGTAGACCTCATCCATGGTCCGCGCATGCAGGCGATTCACCGCCATGTCGTAGTAGATCTCGCGGATCGACAGCCCGCTGGAGGCCAGCGCATCGCTCTCGACCGCGTCGCTGCCCATGCTCAGCTTGATGGACAGCAGGCCATCGTCCAGTTCCATCCCGCCGCCGTAATGCAGGTTCTTCACACGCACATTGCCCTGCGGTGAATCCTCGGTGGAAAGCTCGCGGATGCGCAGCTTGAAGTCGCTGTCATACAGATAGCGGAATCCATCCATGCGCTTCGCATCGCCATCCAGCGTGAGGCGATCGAAGCGGACCTTCTCGCCGGTGACGCCCCGGGCTTCGACCTGCGGCAGGCTGGCTTCGATTTCGTACCGGGCGAGGTCGCGGCTGAAACCCACCTCCATCGTTGCCGTCTCGTAGCGGACCTCCGAGCCATCCGCCTCACGGATGGTGCGACCGCGCGAACGCAGCGTGCTGCGGCCGCCGCCGGTGAATCCCAGCCGCGTGGTCATTTCCAGCGCCGGCTGCTCGCCGAAGGTCTCGCGGATCTTCGCGCGCGTTTCCGCCGGCAGGTCGATGTGCGACTTCACCCGCGCTGCGCCGAGGCCGGAAAGCCCCAGTACCGGGCCATGCAGCACATCGTTATGCACGGTGAATCGCGTCGGCACCTCGCCCGCGAGCGGCAGCCGCGACTCGAAAGTGATCTGCTGCTTCGAAGTGAACCAGCCACGGTCCCAGTCCCGCTCGACGATGCTCAGGTACGGCACATTTTCAAGCAGGGAATCCAGCGCCTTGTCCGAACGCGACTCCGCGAACCGCCCCATCGCATTCGGCGCAAGCAGCACCACGGCCGCCAGCACACCGCCGGCGACGAGCAACTTCTTCATGGATCCTCCCTGGCCGCCGACGCGGCACCTCGGGAAGCCTAGCCGTTCGCCCCGACCGGCACCAGCGACGCCCGTCCCGGTTCGCCAACGGGGGTCCGGCGCGCAGGGTCCGGGTGCAGAATAGGGTCATGGCACGGGATGACAGCGACAACCCGGCGGACTGCCCGCGCTCCTGGCTGGGCATCGACCACGACCGCTACGAAACGCGAACGCGCTGGGTGGTGGTGCTGACGCTGGTGATGATGGTCGCCGAGATCGGCGGCGGTTACTGGTACGGCTCGATGGCGCTGGTGGCCGATGGCTGGCACATGGCCACGCACGCCGCCGCGCTGGGCGTGGCGGCACTGGCCTATCGCTATGCGCGCATCCACGCCAACAACCCGCGTTTTGCGTTCGGCACCGGCAAGGTGGGCGAACTGGCCGGCTTTGGCAGCGCGGTGTCGCTGGGCATCGTGGCGGTGCTGATCGGCGTGGAATCATTCCGGCGCCTGCTGGCGCCGGAGCAGATCGATTTCGCCCAGGCGACGCTGATCGCGCTGGTCGGCCTGGTGGTGAACCTGGTCAGTGCGTGGCTGCTGTCCGGCGGCGGGCATGCGCATGGGCACGCGCATGCGCACAGCCATGGGCATGGAATCATGCACGGCCATGATCACGGGCACGGGCACGGGCACGGGCACGACCACGACCACGACCACGAGCACGAGCACGAGCACGAGCACGAGCACGAGCACGAGCACGAGCATTCTCACCAGGTCACCTGGGCCGCTGCCAACCAGGCCGCGGCTGTATCCGCCACCCAGGACACCAACCTGCGCGCGGCCTACGTGCACGTGCTCACCGACGCACTGACCTCCGTGCTGGCCATCGCAGGCCTGCTCGCCGGCCGTTACCTGGGCTGGATCTGGATGGATGCGGTGGTCGGCCTGCTCGGCGCCCTCATCATCGGCCACTGGTCCGTGGGCCTGGCACGCCAGGCCGCCCGCAGCCTGCTCGATTCACACGATGACAGCGCCCTGGAAGACGCCGCGCGCCAGCGCCTGCTCGAAGCCACCGAGGAGGGCCGCCTCACCGACATGCACCTGTGGCGGCTGGGTCCCGGCCACTACGCGCTGATGGCCTCGTTGCGCGGGCCGCGCCTGAATACGCCGGATGGTTACCGCGCCGCGCTGGCCACGCTGCCGGAACTGCAGCATGTCACCGTAGAGGTCAACGACACGGGGGCAACGCCGGCCACGCAGGCCGGCGAACCGGGCTCCGCTCAGCGGTAGCGGTTGATCTCGTCGCGCAGCTGCCGCGCAGCCTCGCGCGCCGCATCGGCAAAACCCTCGCCACTGCCGGCATAGATGATGGCGCGCGAGGAATTCAGCACCATACCGAAGCCATCCGCCGTTTTGCCGGCGCGCACCGCCGCCGCCACGTCGCCGCCCTGCGCACCCACACCGGGCACCAGGAATGGCACATCGCCGACGATGGCGCGCACCTCGGCCAGTTCCTTCGGATAGGTCGCGCCGATCACCAGCATGCACTGGCCGCCGGAATTCCACTGCTTCGCGACCCGTTCGGCCACATGCACGTACAGCGGCAGGGCCTCGGACACGAGGTCCTGGAAGTCGCGCGCGCCCGGATTCGACGTGCGGCACAGCAGGATCACGCCCCGGTCCGACCACTTCAGGAACGGCTCCACCGAATCAAAGCCCAGGTACGGATTCACCGTGACCGCATCGGCCTCGTAGCGCTGGAAGGATTCCTGCGCGTATTTGGCCGCGGTGCTGCCGATGTCACCGCGCTTGGAATCGAGGATCACCGGCAGGCCCGGGTGCTTGTCGTGGATGTAGCGGATGGTCGCCAGCAGCTGGTCCTCGGCACCCAGCGCCGCGTAATGCGCGAACTGCGGCTTGAAGCAGCAGGCGTATTCGGCGGTGGCGTCGATGATCCGGCGGTTGAACTCGAAGATCGGCTGCGGCAGTTCTCGCAGGTGCGCCGGGATCTTCTCCAGCTCCGGGTCCAGGCCCACACACACCAGCGATTCATGCTTGCGCGCCGCCGCGTACAGGCGACCGATGAAACCGGAATCAGTCACGGATGCCACTCCCGCGGTTCAGCAACACATGCACCCACACATAGAGCGCGATCACGCAGCCGCCCATGATGGCGAAGGCCACCGGCACGTTCACGTCGCTGGTGCCGAGGAAGCCATAACGGAAGGCATTGACCATGTGCAGGATGGGATTGGCGATCGAGACCTTCTGCGCCCACTCCGGCAGCATGTCGACCGAATAGAACACGCCGCCGAAATAGGTCAGCGGCGTCAGCACGAAGGCCGGGATCCAGTTCACCTGGTCGAAGTTCTTCGCGAACACCGCGTTGATCATGCCGCCCAGCGAAAACACCGCGGACGTCAGCACCGCCGCGGCGAACACCACGAAGATGTTGTGCAGCTGCAGGTGGTGCGAATTGATGAACGTGAAGACCAGCGCCACCGCGGTGACCACCAGCCCCACCATCATGCCGCGCATCAGGCCGCCGCAGACATAACCGGCGATGATCACCCAGTTGGGCAGCGGCGAGACCAGCAGCTCCTCGATGTGCT
>CAYNEX010000134.1:0-7135 GCA_964396335.1 uncultured Steroidobacteraceae bacterium
ACGGCGACAGGTAGCCGCGGTCGAACTGCATGCCCTCGACCACGTCGAGTTCGTTCTGCAGGCCCGAGCCTTCTTCAACGGTGATGACGCCTTCCTTGCCGACCTTCTCCATCGCCTGGGCGATGGTCTTGCCGATCGAGTCGTCGGAGTTCGCCGAGATGGTGCCGACCTGCGCGATCGCCTTGCTGTCCTTGCAGGGCTTCGACAGCTTCTTCAGCTCTTCGGTGGCGGCGGCCACGGCCTTGTCGATGCCGCGCTTCACGTCCATCGGGTTGCGGCCGGCCGAGACGGCCTTCAGGCCTTCGCGGATGATGGCCTGGGCCAGCACGGTGGCGGTGGTGGTGCCGTCGCCGGCTTCGTCAGAGGTGTTGGAAGCGACTTCCTTCACCAGCTGCGCGCCCATGTTCTCGAACTTGTCCTTCAGTTCGATTTCCTTGGCGACGGACACGCCGTCCTTGGTGATCGTCGGGGCGCCGAAGCTCTTCTCGAGCACGGCATTGCGGCCCTTGGGACCCAGCGGCGCCTTCACGGCGTTGGCCAGGATGTTCACGCCGCGGAACATCTTCACGCGGGCGTCGTCACCGAAACGTACGTCTTTAGCTGCCATGATTACTTGCCCTCGATGACGGCCATGACGTCTTCTTCACGCATGACCAGGAGTTCTTCGCCGTCGACCTTCACTTCCGTTCCGCCGTACTTGCCGAACAGGACCTTGTCGCCGACCTTCACGTCCAGCGGACGGACCTTGCCGTCTTCCAGGATCTTGCCGTTGCCCACCGCAATGACCTTGCCCTGGATGGGCTTCTCGGCCGCGGTATCGGGAATGATGATGCCGCCTGCAGAGGTGCGTTCTTCCTCGAGCCGCTTCACGATGATGCGGTCGTGGAGGGGGCGAATCTTCATGCTTGCCACTCCTTGGGTTCTCTTGGGTTTGGTTGGATGGGTTTGTTGAAACCGGTTGTGCAGCCATCCGGTACGAGGTGTTAGCACTCTCGACTGGTGGCTGCTAACGGGGTCGTTATCTTAGCGGCGGTCGGACCGGTTTCAAGACGGGGGTGGAAACAAATTCCGGGGTGTGACGGGCACCCCTGCCCGCGCCGCCATTGCTCAAGGCAGCCAATTGCTGTCGAGGGCACCTCCCAGCAAGGGAGGTGCCGGACCTGGCGTAGCCTGGGGGCCCGGGCTCAGTCTTCGAAGTCGGCGTCTTCCCCGTCGTCAGCGCACTCCGCGCCCAGCCACTGGCCCGACAGTGCGAAATCAGCCTGGGCGGAGCCGTCGGCAGCCGTCACCTCCATCGTCCCGGTGAACCGGGTCGGACTGCCCGCCATGAAACGCACCTGGATGCGGGACGCGGCGGCGCCGGTGCCGCAATGCACCACGCCTTCGAGGACCTGCGCTGTCTGGCGGGTCACCTGACTGGTGCAGGCCCGCCCTTCCCCCGACCCCATCTGCAGCACGCGGGCGGACTGGATGTCTTCCGCCGTTACGCAGCTGAAGCGGCTCATCGTCTGCTTGCCGCCACCCAGTTCGATGTCGATGTTGATCTCCCACTCGCCGGGCCGGATGTCGAAGGGCTGGTCGGCGGCGATGGCGAGCATCGAGACGCCGAGGGCGGACAACAGCGGCAGTTTGCGACGCAAGCTCATGCGGGACCTTCCGTGGACCTGTTGAGCTTCAGCCTAGAGGAGGATCCCGCCATCGCGGGCCGCGCATTTCGGCGCGAATGCGCAGAAATCGGCATGACGATCGGGGGCCGGGTTGCGACCGAAGCGCGTCGTGCGGTCAGGGCTCAGGCCAGGGCCTCGATATACCGCCGCTTGCCGGTGCTGCCGAGCCGGTAAAACCGCCGCAGCGCCGTGATCGCCCGACCGCGCTGCATCGGCCGGTTCGACAGCAGCGCCGCCTGGAGCATCGTGCAGAAACGCCCGGCATAACGCGACGCCGCCGCATACATCTGCTGCGTGGCGTCCGGGAGTGCCGGGTTCACCTTCGCCCGCTCGAACAGGATGTGATGCAGCTCGCGCGGCCGGTGCTGCGGATATTGCCGGCGCATCAGCCACCAGGTGGTGATGTATTTGTCCACCTCCGCCTGCAGTTCCAGGTCCAGCTGCGACACGCCGCGCGCATGGCGCGCATTCCACATCAGGTAGGAGAAATGACTGACGCCTTCCAGCGCGGTCCAGAAATCACCAATGTTCTGTTCATCCAGCGCGCGCAGCGGATCGCGCTGCTTCAGTCGATCGAGCAATGTCGCATCGATGTAAAGCGCCAGGAAGTTCCCGCGCGGCTTCTCCACCAGCACCAGCTCTTCATCGGCGCCCCGCCCGCGGCGCGCGTGCGGCAGGGCAGCGCGTTCGGTAACGAGGTAATCGCGCACATCATGGCCCGTCGGCGCGTCGTAGATGGTCTCGAGCAGGTGCTGCAGCGGACGCAGCATGGCGCTCAACTCGGTCGCAGCGAAACCGGCGTCGGCGCCACGCCCAGCTGCTGCAGCAGGCCCTGCGCGCGGCGGCTGCCGGTCTTCAGCCACAGTTCGTACAGCCGCAGCACATCGTTCGGGCCCCACACGCGCGCCGAATCGGCGATCTCGCCGATGGCATCGACCACCGGCTGGAACTTGCTGGACAACTCGCCGAACACCGAACCCAGCGCACGACGCGGACCGCTCATCGGCGTGGCCGCGAGCGTGCCGTAGGCGCGCCCGCCCATCGCGATGTGGTAGTCCACATCGATCAGCCGCCGCTCGAAGCCGTGTGCGAAGAAGCCGGCCACGAACAGGGAGACATCCCCGAGCCGCTGCAGCAGCGCCTCGCGTTCGGCCGCGGAGGCCGAGGAACTGGCCTGGGCGAGCAGGTCCGCCAGGCTCACCCAGCGCTGGCCCGGGCGGGTGTCCTGGTGCGAGACCTCGGTGCGGGAATAAAGGGTCAGCAGGCTGACCACGTAGTGGGCGGTGTGCTCATCGAGCTTCACCTGCTGGGAGGCCAGCGCGCTGGCCAGCGCGTCACGGAAGAATTCCGTGAGGTTGTGGACCGGGGTGACGTGGCCGCGATCCTCGAAATCGTCAGCTGTGGGCATGGGACCTCGCTGAAGACCGACCTGACTGTTTAGGTACCTCAGCAAAATGTGTTCCGCAACATGGAACTTGCCGGTTCCGGACATGGCCCAATGTCCGACACGGGGTAGGGAGCTAAGATGGGCGTCATGCGCAAACTGGCCTGTTTTCTGCTGGCTCTGCTGGGGTGCAGCATCGCTGCCGCAGCAGATGATTTCCTGCCCATGGAGCAGGCTTTCCGCGTGGGCGCGATCGCCACCGCTCCCGACCGCATCGAAGTGATCTTCGAGGTCACCCCGGGCTACTACCTCTACCGCTCGCGCATGAAATTCGAGGTCGACGCGGACCAGCCCGTGGCGCTCGGCAATCCCGACCTGCCCAAGGGCAAAGTGAAGACCGACGAGTGGTTCGGCGAGCAGGAGGTCTACCTCAAGGACGTCACCGCCCGCATCCCGGTCGCGCGCGGCACCACCGAGGCCTTCACCCTGCCGCTGCAGGTGAGCTACCAGGGCTGCGCCGAGGCCGGCCTGTGCTACCTGCCCACCACCACCACCTTCGAGGTCGACCTGCCCGCCACCACCAGCGTGGTGGCCGTGCTGCCGGCCGGTGGCAGCGCCGTCGGCGCAGGCGGGGAATATGTCTCCGAGCAGGACCGCCTCGCCGGCATGATCCGCGAGGGCAACATCCTGCTGATGGCCGGCGCCTTTTTCCTGGCCGGCCTGCTGCTGGCCTTCACGCCCTGCGTGCTGCCGATGGTGCCCATCGTGGCCGGCATCATCGCGGGTGAAGGCGCCAATGTGACCCGCGGGCGCGCCTTCGGCCTGTCGGTGGCCTATGTGCTGGGCATGGCCGCCACCTACACCGCCGCCGGCGTGATCTTCGCGGCCGCCGGCCAGCAGGCCCAGACACTGTTCCAGCAGTGGTGGATCATCCTGTTGTTCTCGGCGCTGTTCGTCGCCATGGCGCTGTCGATGTTCGGCCTGTTCACCGTGCAGATGCCCTCGTTCGTGCAGACGCGGCTGACGGCCATGAGCAACCAGCAGAAATCCGGCAGCTATGCCGGCGTGGTGGTGATGGGCGCGCTTTCGGCGCTGATCGTGACCACCTGCGTCGGTCCGGCGCTGGTGGCGGCCCTGTCGGTGATCGGCCAGTCCGGCGAGATCACCCGCGGCGGCGTGGCGCTGTTCGCGATGGCCATCGGCATGGGCGTGCCGCTGCTGGCGGTGGGCGCCTCGGCCGGACAGGTGCTGCCGCGCGCCGGCGCGTGGATGGAGACCATCAAGCAGTCCATGGGCGCGATGATGCTGGCGGTGGCCGTGTGGATGCTGTCGCGCATCCTGCCGCCCACCGTGACCATGTGGTTGTGGATCATCCCGCTGGCCGCGATGGTGGTGATCCTGGCGCGCGCGGCCTTCCGCACGCAGGGCGGGCGCCTCGTGGCGCGCACGCTGGCGGCGGTGCTCGGCCTCTACGCGGTGCTGATCGGCGTCGGCGCGGTGCGCGGCGCCACCAATCCGCTGCATCCCCTGCAGGCCGCCGCCGAGAAGGTGGACCTGCCCTTCGAGCGCATCAAGTCGGTGGATGACCTCACCGCGCGCATCGCGGCCGCGAATGCCGAAGGCAGGACGGTGATGCTCGATTTCTATGCGGACTGGTGCGTGTCCTGCAAGGAGATGGAGCACTACACCTTCCCGAAGCCGGCGGTGATGGCGGCGCTGTCGAATACCGTGTGGCTGCAGGCGGACGTGACCGCCAATGACGCCGTCGACCAGGTGCTGCTGAAGCACCTCGGCGTGTTTGCGCCGCCGACCATCGCCTTCTTCGGCACCGACGGCGTCGAAAAGCGCAATTACCGCGTCGTCGGCTTCATGAAGGCCGAAGAATTCGCCCCGCTGGTGCGCTCGGCGCTACAGTAGCGACATGAAGAAAGCGGTGCTGATCATCCCCGCGGTGGCCGTGGCCGCGGTCGCCGGTGCGCTCGCACAGCGCTGGCTCGCCAGCGAACAGGCTCCCGAACCGGCATTGGAGGCCCCGCTGGTCGCCGATTCGCCGCTGGTGGCCGGCGTCATGGGCCTGGCCCCCGGCACCACCGTCGTGCCCGACGCCCTGCCGGACTTCGAGATGCCGGAGCCGGATGGCACCGTGCGCACGCTGGGCGACTGGAAGGGTCGCCCGCTGATGGTCAACTACTGGGCCACCTGGTGCGGTCCCTGCCGCGAGGAAATCCCGCTGCTGAACAAGCTGCGGGCCGAGGGGCATACGCCGAAGCTGGAAATCCTCGGCATCGCCGTCGACCACGAAGAAGCCGTGATGGAATACGTGGGCGAGACGCCGATCGACTACCCCATCCTGATCGGCGACGAGCAGGCCTACAACCAGCTGACCGCCCTGGGCATGCAGCTGGCCCTGCCGATCACCGTGTTCACCGACCGGGAGCATCGCATCCTGATGGTGAAGACCGGCGAGCTGCACCGCGAAGAGGCCGAGCTGATCCTGGGACAGCTGGCTGACGTGGAAGCCGGCACCACCTCGATGGAAGATGCCCGGCGGCAGATTGACGCCGGCCTGAAGCAGCTGGCCGTGGCCAAGGCCACCGCAGGCGGCGCCAGGGGCTGATCCGGGCCTGTTCCGAGAAAATCGCAGCAATTTTCCCCAACTTGGGGTTAAATGCCGCCTTTCTGGATGACCCCGACCACTCCAATGCCGCGGCTGCTGCTGCTGAACGGACCCAACCTGAACCTGCTGGGCACCCGCGAGCCGGGACTTTACGGCGCGGACACGCTGGATTCCATCATCCAGCGCAATACCGCCCTGGCGAGCGAACTGGGCCACGAGCTCATCGCCCGCCAGAGCAATGCCGAACACGAGCTGGTCGAGTGGGTCCAGAAAGCCCCGGCCGAGGGCATCAGCTTCCTGATCCTGAACCCGGGCGCATTCACCCACACCTCGATCGCACTGCGTGATGCCATCCTCGGTGTCTCGCTGCCCTTCATCGAGGTGCACCTTTCGAACGTGCACGCGCGCGAGCCCTTCCGCCGTCACTCGTATTTTTCGGACATCGCCGTCGGCCAGGTCATCGGCCTGGGTCCGCTGGGCTACGAGCTGGCCCTGCGTGCCGCGGCCGCGCGCCTCGCCGCGCGCTGATCCCCTTCCATCGCTTTTTCTGGAGCCTTTATGGATATTCGCAAAGTCAAGAAACTGATCGAGCTGCTGGAGGAATCCGGCATCGCCGAGATCGAGATCAAGGAAGGCGAGGAAGCGGTGCGCATCAGCCGCGCGCCCACCGGCGGCGTGGTGCCGCAGTTCTATGCCGCCCCGCCGGCCCCGGCTCCGGCGCCTGCCGCGGCCCCGGCTGCCGCGCCGGCCGCTGCCGCGGCGCCCGCGCCGCTGGCGCGCCGCAAGGATGACGCCAACCTGGTGACCGCGCCGATGGTCGGCACCTTCTATGCCGCCGCCTCGCCCACCGCCAAGCCCTTCGTGGCCGTTGGCGACACGGTCAAGGAAGGCGACGTGCTGTGCATCATCGAAGCGATGAAGATGATGAACCAGATCGAGAGTGATCGCGCCGGCAAGGTCACCGCCATCATGGTGCGCAACGGCGATCCGGTGGAATTCGGCCAGCCGCTGTTCGTCATCGAATAATGACCCAGCGCATGCTCGAGAAAGTCGTCATCGCCAATCGCGGCGAGATCGCGCTGCGCATCCTGCGCGCGTGCCGCGAACTGGACATCAAGACGGTGGCCGTGCACTCCACGGCCGACAACAACCTGAAGCACGTGCTGCTGGCCGATGAGACGGTGTGCATCGGTCCCGCGCCCTCGCCGGCCAGCTACCTGAACATGCCGGCCATCATCAGCGCCGCCGAGGTCACCGACTCGGTGGCCATCCATCCCGGCTACGGCTTCCTGTCGGAAAACGCCGATTTCGCCGAGCGCGTGGAAAAGAGCGGCTTCGTGTTCATCGGCCCGAAGGCCGAGACCATCCGCCTGATGGGCGACAAGGTCTCCGCCATCAAGGTGATGAAGGAAGCCGGCGTGCCCTGCGTGCCCGGCTCGGGCGGCCCGCTGGGCCCGGACCCGGACG
>CAYNEX010000135.1:0-7097 GCA_964396335.1 uncultured Steroidobacteraceae bacterium
GCCGGTTGGTGATACGAAAAAGGCCGGAAGCCCGCGAGGGTCCGGCCTTTTTTCAAGGGTCAGCGACAGCCCTTATCGCTTCCACCCATCCCACGGCGGCGCCGTGTTGTAGGGGATGGTGATGAAGTGGGCCTCGATCTGCTCGATCATGCCGTCCTTCAGCTTGAAAAGCTCGAACAGGTAGAAGGTGTGCGGGCGGTACAGCAGCGGCTTGGCCGGCGTGCCGTCGGTGAGCTGGTAGTCGCCCATGCGGCCCATCTTGTCCATGAAGGCGATGCCCAGGACCAGGCCGCGCTCCTCGTCCACCAGCGGGAAGCGGCGGTCGCGCACGCGGTCGTTGTAGCGGTAATAACCCAGCTTGAACTGCTCCTCGCAGCCCAGCTTCGCCACGGGCGTGACCGTGAAGCCGGAGTTGTGCGTGGTCTTGACGCCGTTCTCGATGCGCGCGCAGTTCGGGTGGAACTTCGTGAACAGGGTGCCGTCGTTGAGCTGCAGGGTGTCGAAGTAACCGTCCGACAGCGCGATCATCTGCGCACGCGGCACGCGCTGTGAAGCCGGCAGGATCTCGTTCATCACCGGCTTGTGCTCGAACACCTGGCCCTCGAAGCGGATGCCCGAGTCGGCCTGGCGCACGATCAGCGTCTCGGCCTCGGAGACGCGGCCGTTCTCGACCTTCAGGCGCAGCGTGTAGGCGGAGGTGTCGGTGGTCTCGGTGACGGTGCCGAAGAAGCCCACCTCGCCGGTGAGCGGATCGGCAAAGCGCAGGTCGTAGTCGCCCAGCCCGGTGATGGTGCCCCAGAGGCCGTCGCCGACCATCAGCGGCACGTTGTTCTCGGTGTTGCGCACGCGCTCGGCCCACGGCACGCGGTTCGGGTCGCGCACCTTCAGGGCGCCCAGGTAGGTGTCCAGGACGCGGTACAGGTCGGCACGGGTGACACGCGACGGGGCCGCGTTCTGCACCGGATCCTGAGTCCATTCGTCGGCGGCGGACCCGGCGGTGGCGAAGGCCAGGCCGGCCAGCAGCAGGGCGCCCAGCAGCGACCGGCGGTGCGGCGCATTGATCATTGGAATTTCCCCCGTGCGGAACTGTTTGGAATGGTCTGCCGGACATTCTAACATCGGTACAACAGAGCCCGGCCGCGGGCGGGGTCAACGGGGGAGAGCATGGATCCGGAACAGTTGTCGACAATGGATACGCCGCGCTTCGAATTTGCGCTGGAAGTGCGGTTGCGGTTCACCCGGGTCCAGCAGATCACCCCGCTGCCCACCGGCGGCATCCGCAGCGCGGTCTATGTGGACTCCGGCGAGTTCCATGGCCCGAAGCTCAAGGGCAAGGCCGTGCCCAATTCCGGTGGCGACTATGCGCTGTTCCGCCCCGATGACGTGGCGGTCTTCGATGCGCGCTACATGCTCGAGGAAGAAGACGGCACCCTGATCCTGCTGCACAACAAGGGATTCCTGTGGGGCCGCACCCCCGACGTGATGGACCGCCTGCGCAAGTGGGCCTTCGAGGGCGGGGCACCGGTGCCGCATGCCGAGTATTACCTTCGCGCCTCGCCGACCTTCGAGACCAGTGTCGGCAAGCATGACTGGCTGACCAAGCATGTGTTCGTCGGCATCGGCGAGCGCAAGCCGGACGGCAACCTCGTGCGTTATTACAAGGTGACCTGATGAAGCTCGCATTGCCGCCGGGGCTGTCCGCCTCGCAGCTGGACCGCGCGCTGAAGGATTTCGCCGGGGTGGTGGGCGACCAGTGGGTGCTGTCCACCGACCTGGACCGCGACACCTACCTCGACCACTTCGCGGTGGATGAATCCACCCACGCGCCCTCGGCGGCCGTGGCGCCGCTGACGGCCGAAGAGGTGCAGGAAGTGGTGCGGATCGCCAACCGCCACAAGGTGCCGCTGTGGCCCATCAGCCGCGGCAAGAACTTCGGCTATGGCGGCGCCGCGCCGGTGGTGAAGGGCTCGGTGGTGCTCGATCTGTCGCGCATGAAGAAGATCGAGTTCGACGCCGAGAACGGCGTGGCCGTGGTCGAGCCCGGCGTGGGCTTCTACGACCTGTACGACTACATCCAGCAGAACAAGCTGCCGTACTGGACATCGGTGCCGGGCAACAGCTGGGGCTCGGTGCTGGGCAATGCGCTCGACCGCGGCGTGGGGTACACCACCTACGGCCAGCACACCGAGAAACTCTGCGGCATGGAAGTGGTGCTGCCCACCGGCGAGCTGATGCGCACCGGCATGGGCGCGATGAGCGGATCTCCCACCTGGCACCTGTACCGCTATGGCTTCGGGCCCTCGTGGGAACAGATGTTCGTGCAGTCGAACTATGGCGTGGTCACCAGGGCCGGCGTGTGGCTGATGCCCGCGCCTGAGTCGATGATCGGCCTCGACATGGAACTGGAGAACGCCGACGACCTGGGCTGGGCGGTGGACCTCGTGGCCGGCATGCGGCGCGACGGCCTGCTGCAACAGTCGCCGTCGATCGGCAGCTGGCTGCGCGGCGCGGCCGTGCTGACCACCCGCAAGGAGTGGTACGACAAGCCCGATGCGCTGCCGGATGACGTGATCGCGGCCATCCGCAAGCGTTTCGGCATCGGCTGGTGGTCGATCAGCCTGCGCCTGTATGGCTATGAGGAGGTCAACGAGGCGCAGGCCAGGGTGATCCAGCGGCAGTTCCGGGCGAAGAGCCCGCAGCCGATCAATGTGACGCGCTGGAAGCAGGGGCAGCCGCTGAACCCGGCGCCGGGCCAGGCGGCCTTCGCCGGCGTGCCGATCACCTTCCCGATGGCCAATGCCGCATGGCATGGCGGTCGTGGCGGCCACATCGGCTATTCGCCGGTGCTGCCGGCCAATGGCGCGGCGGCGATGGAGCAGTTCCGCCGCACGTACAACCGCTACAAGGAATTCGGCATGGACTACCATGGTTCCTTCGCGATGGGCGAACGCAGCATCGTGAATGTGAACCAGGTGCTGTTCAACAAGGACGATGCCGACATGATGGCGCGCGTGAACAACTTCTTCCGCGCGCTGGTCAACGACGCCACCGAGATGCGCTACGGCGAATACCGCACGCACATCGATTACATGGACCTGGTGGCGGCCAGCTACGACTTCAACAACCACGCCCTGCGCCGTGCCAACGAGACCATCAAGGATGCGCTCGATCCGAACGGCATCCTCGCGCCGGGCAAGAGCGGCATCTGGCCGGAGCGCTACCGGCACCTGCGCGCATGAGCAAGTCCAACATGAAGCTGATTGCCGGCCTTGCGGCCGTGTTCCTGGTCGCGGCCTGCGGTGATCGCGCGGCACAGGCCGATGCGTCGACCGATGAGGTTTCGCTGGCCACCGCAGCGGCACCGCCGCCGGTGGATCCGGCCGAGGTGGCGTCGCTGGATGGCAAGGCGCTGTTCACGCAGCGCTGCGGCATGTGCCACCAGACCATCGGCATGGCGGTGGGCATCCTGTCGCGCAGGCCGGCCGATGCCAGCAACGGCCTGCTGGAGGAGCGCACCGACCTGTCCGCGCTGTTCATCCAGACAGCGGTGCGCACCGGCATCCTGAACATGCCGCGCATGCCGCGCGCCGAGGTCAGTGATCCGGAGCTGGCGGCGATCGCCAACTATCTTTCGAGGGGCAAGCCATGAAGACACCCGTATTGAGCCGGCGCGAACTGTTCGCGGTGACCGGTGGCGCGGTGGTGGCCGCGGGCACCGTGGCCGCGCTGAAGCAGGGCGCAGAGGATGACCCGCTGGCCGCGATGGCCTCCGGCCGCACCGTGGTGCTGCAGGACCGGCGGTTGCCATTGCCTGAGGAAGTCCGCGCCAGGCTGGGCGAAGGCGTGCAGCTGCTGACGCTGGAACAGGATCCGGTGCGCATGTGGCGCGGCGAACATGCCGCGGTGCTGCAGGATTCGGACACGCGCCTGCTGGGCGTCACGCCGTGGATCGAGTTCGTGATGATCCGCGGACTGGCGGCGGAGTCGCGCAAGCAGGTGCGTTACCAGCGTTTCGACGCCGACAGCAACGCGATGGTGTGGCTGATCAGCTGAAGAACCCGCCGACGCAGGCCCGGCGCAGCGCGGGCCTGCTGCTGCTCGACCTTGTGGGCAAGCTCTGGAACCTGCCCAACACGTTGCTGGGTTTAATCTACGGAATCCTCGGCCACATTGCGGGCCTGGTGCTGGGCACCAGGCCCTTCGTTTCACTGGGCAACAACGCCGTCCAGTTCCACAACAATGCGCTGATGCTGACGGCGATGACGCTGGGCAATGTGATCATCTACGGGCCGTCGCGTTCGCCCGATGCGAGCAACTGCTGCTTCTGCGATTCGCCGCCGCAGCACACGGTGGGGCGCGAGGAATACCGCCACACGCTGCAGGGACAGATCCTGGGGCCGCTCTACCTGCCGCTGCACCTGATCGGTGGCGTGATGTCCATTTTCAGCAGGCCGGATGCGCGGCTGGTCCGGCGGGTCGACGCATGGCACCGTAACAACTTCATGGAGACCGGACCGATGCGCGACCGCACCTTCTTCTGATCAGCCCGCCAGCGTGGCGACGCCGATCGCTGCACTGATCATGCCGGTGATGCGCAGCCAGACCGAACGCGCCTGCAGCTGCGCAGCGAGGTTCGACACCAGCAGCGCCAGCAGGCCCGTGGAGAGCATCACGCCGGCCACGTAGGCGGAGTTGATGCCGGGGCCTTCGGCCCCGTGCGCGAAGCCGTGGACCAACGCGAACGCGGCAGCCAGTGCGCTGGTCGCCCACAGCGGCCAGCGGCGTCCGACCGCCAGCAGGATTCCCGCTCCGACCACGGTGAGCGCAATGGCCGCTTCCAGCACGGTGCCCGGCGGCACGGGCAGCAGCGCGCCGATGCCGACGCACAGCGCCAGGCTCGCCGCCACGATGGCGCGACCAGCCGGCTGCAGCAGCGCCGCCCAGGCGGCCACTGCCAGGATCATCAGGACGTGGTCCAGGCCGCCCAGCGGATGCATCAGGCCGGCGGCGAGATTGTCGCCGATGCCGTGTCCGGGATGCGCCATGGCAAGGCCTGGAGCCAGCACCAGGGTGGCGACCGGAAGGGATTTCGAAAGCAGCGTACGCATGCGCATGGTGACCTCAGGATCGGAAAAGTCGGGTGTATTGGGTTTCGTGCCAGCAGCTTGCCAGCATCGCGCCGGGGGTCGCGCCGCCGATGTCTTCGTCCTGCAGCAGGCTGGCGGATGCGACCAGCGCCGGCAGTTCGCGGCGCAGGGATTCAAGCAGTCGCTGGCCGGCAGTCTGACCCAGCGGCACCAGCTTCACGGCAGCGGTGACCTGGTTCTCGGCCCAGGCCCAGCCGTAGGCGAGGGCGCAGTCGGTGGCGCTGACGCGTTCGGTGACGGCGGCCAGTGCGAACAGCGCCGCATGGGTCGCGGCTGCATCGCGCCGCCACGGGGCCGCACCCTCGATGCCATATTCCACCAGCACGCGTGCCAGTGACTGTCCCAGGTGCAGTTCTTCGGCGCGCAGTTCGCAAGTCTCGCGCGAGGCCAGCAGTTCCTGGCTGAGACGTCGTGCCTCTTCGGCGTCACCACGACCGAATGCGGCATGCAGGCGCAGCAGCATCGGCAGGTCGACACGTGCGATGCCATGTGTGGCAAGGCCGAGGATCCACCTGCCAGCCTGTGTCTCGTCGGTGATCCAGCCGGTCTCGCAGGCGTATTCCAGTCCCTGCGAGAAGTTGAATGCGCCGATGGGCAGCGCCGGGCTGGCCAGCTGCAGCAGGCGCAGCAGCGCGAGCGGTTCAGCCATGGCGGTGTCCGGGCTGTTCATGTGTGCCGTGGGCGCGGCCGGCGTGCCCGTGCCCGGGCTCGACCGCGTGCAGGTGGCCGTGGCCATGGTCATGCGAGTGGCCATGATCATGTCCATGTCCATGTCCGTGGCCATGACCCTGCGAACCGGAGTGGTTGTGCGAATAGGCGCCACCCTCCGGCTCGAAGGGCAGCAGTCCCGCGGCGACCGGCAATCCCAGCCCGCGCACCATGTCATCGAGCACGTGGTCATGCAGGTAGCGCACTGAATCGACGCCGATCTGCACCGGCACGTGGCGGTTGCCGAGGTGGTAGGCCGCCCGCGCCAGCTGGCGCGGATCGGGTGAATGCACCACCGACACCTGTTCGGCGGCGGCCACCACCTCCACCACGCGCCCGTCGCTGGCCTGCAGGCGGTCTCCGCCGCGCAGCACGGTGCCGCGTGGCAACGTCAGGCCGATTTCCTCGCCATCCTCGAGGCGCGCCAGCAGGCGGCTGCGCTGGCGCAGTTCGAAGGGCAGCACCAGCCGCGCGTCGGAACGACCGGGGCCATGCGTGATGCTGGTGACGGTGAGTCGGGACATGGTTGCCTCGTTCAGAACAGGAAATAGCGTTGTGCCAGCGGCAGCACGCTGGCCGGTTCGCAGGTGAGCAGATGGCCGTCGGCGCGCACTTCGTACGTCTGCGGATCCACCTCGATGCGCGGCTGGTAGTCGTTCAGCACCAGGTCGCGCTTGCGCACGCTGCGCGTGCCGCGCACGGCGCTGAGTTGCTTCCCGAGTCCCAGCTTCGTGCCGATGTCGCCCTCGAGCGCCGCCTTCGACACGAAGGTCAGCGAGGTGGCCTGCAAGGCGCGGCCGAAGCTGCCGAACATCGGGCGGAAATGCACCGGCTGCGGTGTGGGAATCGACGCATTGGCGTCGCCCATCGGAGCGGCCACGATCATGCCGCCCTTCAGGATCATCGAGGGCTTGGCGCCGAAGAAGGCCGGGCGCCACAGCACCAGGTCGGCCAGCTTGCCCGGCTCCACCGATCCCACCTCATGCGCGATGCCGTGGGTCAACGCCGGGTTGATGGTGTACTTGGCGATGTAGCGGCGCACGCGGAAGTTGTCGTTGCGCTCGGCATCCGGCGACAGCGGTCCGCGCTGCGCCTTCATCTTGTGCGCGGTCTGCCAGGTGCGCGTGATGACCTCGCCGACGCGGCCCATGGCCTGCGAGTCCGACGAGATCATCGAGAACGCGCCGAGGTCGTGCAGGATGTCCTCGGCGGCGATGGTCTCGCGGCGGATGCGCGATTCGG
>CAYNEX010000136.1:0-6984 GCA_964396335.1 uncultured Steroidobacteraceae bacterium
TGGGCGCCGGAATAGTCGAACTCGCAGGCCTGCCCGATGACGATGGGGCCGGCTCCGATGATCAGGATGCTCTGGATGTCTGTACGGCGTGGCATGGTTCTTTAGTCGGCGCCGCCGCCCACCGCGCGCGCGCGGTCGCGCAGCTGCGATTGCAGACGACGGATCATGGCCTGCGTGAAGCGCTCGAAGAGCGGCAGCAGGTCGTGGGGACCGGGGCTGGCTTCAGGATGGCCCTGGAAGCTGAACGCCGGCCGGTCGGTGAGTTCAATGCCCTGCAGCGAGCCGTCGAACAGCGACACGTGCGTGACGCGCACATTCGGCGGCAGCGTGGTGGCATCCACCGCGAAGCCATGGTTCTGGCTGGTGATCATCACCCGCCTGGTGGCCAGTTCCTGCACCGGATGGTTGGCGCCATGGTGGCCGAACTTCATCTTGATGGTCTTCGCGCCGACGGCAAGGCCGAGCAGCTGGTGACCCAGGCAGATGCCGAAGATCGGGATGTCGGTCTTCAGGAAGGCGCGGATGGCCTCGATGGCATAGGTGCACGGCTCCGGATCCCCGGGGCCGTTCGACAGGAAGATGCCGTCGGGCTGCAGCGCCAGCGCTTCCGCGGCCGGCGTCTCGGCCGGCACCACGGTGATGCGACAGCCGGCGTCGGCCAGCAGGCGCAGGATGTTGCGCTTCACGCCGAAGTCATAGGCCACCACGTGCAGGCGCTGCTGCGGACGCAGCGTCGGGCGGTTGCGAGGGCGCCAGATGGTGCCGTCGTTCCACTGGTAGCGTTCCTTCGTGCTCACGACTTTCGCCAGGTCCATGCCGGCCAGGCCCGGGAACTTGCGCGCCGCATGCACGGCGGCGGCCGGGTCGATGTTGTCGCCGGTCATGATGCAGCCGGCCTGCGCACCCTTCTCGCGCAGGATGCGGGTCAGCTTGCGGGTGTCGATGTCGGCGATGGCAACGATGCGGCCACGCTCGAGGTATTCCGGCAGCGTCAGGTTGGAGCGCCAGTTGCTCTCCAGCAGCGGCAGGTCACGGATCACCAGACCCGCCGGCGCGACCATCGAGGATTCCTGGTCCTCCGGCGTGGTGCCGGTGCTGCCGATGTGCGGATAGGTCAGCGTAACGATCTGGCGGGCGTACGACGGGTCGCTCAGGATCTCCTGATACCCGGTCATCGCCGTATTGAAGACAACTTCGCCGGTCGTATTCCCCTTGGCTCCGATGCTGATGCCGTTGAAAACGGTCCCATCGGCCAGTGCCAGTACGGCGCTCACGCTCACTAATAGGCCTCCGCGTGTTGATGGCGGCTTGTCATGTCCTGGGTCACGGTTCGATTTTGGCTTGGCGCGGATGCACAAAGCGGGAGGAGTTCTTTTGGAACGCCCTCCCGCCTTGCGCGGACTAAACCCGCAACTGGATGTGACGGATTCGCCGCGAATTCTACGTTTTCAGGGCCTTCTCTGTCCATGCGACTTTGCTCGTGAAACCCTGATTGAGGCCCATGCCTGTGACTGCAGATGTTGGCGCAACTTATTGACCGCCAAACAAAAAATCGGCCATCCGGTAACGGCCGGGAGGCTGCCTCGAAAGCCAGATCGAAGCCGCAACGGCGCCCCGGGCAAAGATTGCCCTGTCAGTAGCTACATGCACCAGACGTAGCTGTTCGCCAGGGCCCAGGAAGCGCACGTCGTGTTCCCCGACCACATCCCCGCCGCGGGCGACCGAAAAGCCGATTCCGCCGCTGGCGCGCGGACCGGGCGAGGAACCGGTGAGTGGCACGGGACGCGGCAGGGATTCTCCCCGGCCGGCAGCGGCAGCCTCGCCCAGCGCCAGCGCGGTGCCCGAAGGCGCGTCCACCTTGTGGCGATGGTGGGCTTCGAAGATCTCGATGTCATAGCCCGGCGGCAGCGCGGCCGAGGCACGACGCACCAGTTCGAGCAGCACGTTGAGCGCAAGGCTGGTGTTGGCAGCGAGCAGCACCGGTACATGACGCGCGGCCTCGTCCAGCTTCTGCCGGGTGGCCTGGTCAAGGCCGGTGGTACCGACCATCAATGCCACACCGCCGGCGGCGCAGGCTTCGGCGGTGGCAGCCACCGCACCGGCGACGGAAAAGTCGATCAGCACGTCGAGCTCGCCGCGCGTCGGCTGCAGACGATCGGTCACCTTCACGCCCAGCGGCGCAAGTCGCGCCAGCGTGCCGGCGTCCTGCCCCACTGCGGCGCTGCCGGGACGGGTGATGGCGGCCACCAGTTGCGCATCAGGGGCATCGTTCACTGCCTTCACCAGCTCGGCGCCCATGCGCCCGCTGACACCGATGATTCCCGCCTTGATGCTCAATTTCAGCGTCCGTCCTACGTATCGTCCAGCGGGGCGCAGATTAGCATGAGTCCCGCCATCGGCTCCGCACCGATGGGGTCTCACGCAGCCGCGCAAGTGAAGGAAAAACCGCCCAAGCCGCACATCGAGTACCGCCGCGAGATCGATGGCCTGAGGGCGCTGGCCGTCCTTCCGGTGATCCTGTTCCATGCAGGTTTCGACGCCTTCAGTGGCGGTTTCGTCGGCGTCGACGTGTTCTTCGTGATCAGTGGCTACCTGATCACCTCGATCATCATCGCCGAGCGTGCCGCGGGCACCTTCAGCATCGCCGGGTTCTACGAGCGGCGCGCGGGCCGCATCCTGCCGGCGCTGTTCCTGGTCATGGCGCTGTGCATCCCGGCCGCCTGGCTGTGGCTGCTGCCGGCGGACATGCAGGACTTCGCGCAGAGCGCGGCCGCGGTGACGGTGTTCTCCTCGAACGTGCTGTTCTGGGTCACCAGCGGATATTTCGACAGCGCCGCCGAGATGAAACCGCTGCTGCACACCTGGAGCCTGGGCGTGGAGGAGCAGTTCTACCTGTTCTTCCCGCTGTTCCTGGTCTTCCTGTGGCGCTTCCGGCTGCTGTTGTGGCCACTGGCGGCGCTGGCCAGCCTGGCGCTGGCGCAATGGGCCGCGCAGGCCTGGCCCGTGGCGGCCTTCTTCCTGCTGCCGACGCGCGCGTGGGAACTGCTGCTCGGGGCGATGGCGGCGCTGTACCTGTCGGCAGGACGCCGCCCGGGCAGCGGCGCGGGCGCCGACCTTGCCGCCGTGCTCGGCCTGCTGCTGATCCTCTATGCCACCTTCGCCTTCGATGCCGGGACGCCCTTCCCCGGCCTGCCGGCACTGCTGCCCACGGTGGGCGCATTGCTGATCATCCTCTGCGCCGGGCCCGGCACCTGGACCGGCCGGATGCTGGGCACCGCGCCGCTGGTGATGATCGGGCTGGTCAGCTACAGCGCCTACCTCTGGCACCAGCCGCTGATGGCCTTCGCGCGGCATCGCGGCGGCGGTGAAGCCGGACCCTGGCTGCTGGGTGCCCTGGCTGCGCTGTCATTGCCGCTGGCATGGCTGAGCTGGAAGTATGTCGAGGCGCCCTTCCGTCGCCGGCAGAACTTCACGCGCCGGCAGGTCTTCGGCCTGGCGCTGGCCGGCAGCGCCGCATTCGCGGCCTTCGGGCTGGCCGGACATCTCACCGAAGGCTTCAAGTATCCCTGGCGCTTCCGCGATGCCACGCCCGAGGAGCGGGCGATGGTTGAAGCGACGCTGCCGGGCAACATCGATCATCCACTGTTCTTCGAACTCCGGGACCGGCCCTTCGATGCGACCGATCCGCGCCCGCGCGTGCTGCTCATCGGGGACAGCTATGGCCAGGACCTGGCGCATGCGATGCAGGCCTCAGGGCTTCTCGACCGCATGCAACTGTCGACGCGGCAGGTGATCCGTGAATGCGGCAACCTGTTCCTCGAGCAATCGCGCTTCATCGAACATGTGCCGGCTTCGAACCGGAGTGAATGCGGCAGGCAGCGCATCTTCGAGGATGAAACACTGCGCCGGCGCATGCTCGAGGCCGATGAGATCTGGCTGGCCAGCGCCTGGCAGGACTGGCAGGTGCAGTTCGTGCCGGAGAGTGTCGAGGCCCTGCAGGCCTTCAGCGGCCGGACCGTGCGGGTGTTCGGCCGCAAGCATTTCGGCGAATACCACCTGCGCTCATTGCTGGTGATGGAACCCGCCGCCCGCTACGCGCTGCGCCACCCGGTGCCGCCGTGGCATACGGACATCAATCGCCGGATGCGACTGCTGCTTCCACCGGACGTGTTCATCGACGTGCAGTCCCTGCTGTGCGGCGAAGAGGAAACCACCTGCCCGCCCTTCCGCGACCGGCAGCTGCTGAGCTTCGACGGCACGCACCTCACCGACGCCGGCGCGCGCTTCTATGCGCGCCAGCTGATCGAACACACACCAGTGGGGAGATTTGCCGCCGCGGGCGCATCACCCGCGGCCGGCAACTGACTGACCGCGCCGTCAGCCTTCGGCGCCGGTAAAGAAGCGCTTCACGCCCTCGAAGAAGCCTTCCTCGCGCGGCGAGTGGCGGGCATTGCCCTCTTTCAGCGAGGCCTCGAACTGGCGCAGCAGCTCCTTCTGCTCGCTTGACAGCTTCACCGGCGTCTCGACCACCACACGGCAGAACAGGTCACCGCGCGGCCCACCGCGCACCGGCTTCACGCCCTTGTCGCGCAGGCGGAAGACGCGGCCGGACTGCGTTTCCGGCGGGATCTTCAGCGCCACCTGGCCATCCAGCGTCGGCACGATCACCGTGCCGCCCAGCGCCGCGGTGACAAAACCCACCGGCACCTCGCAGGAGAGATGTTCGCCATCACGCTCGAAGATCTCGTGCGGCTTCACATGTACTTCGACGTACAGGTCGCCGCTCGGACCGCCATTGCGGCCGGCCTCGCCCTCGCCCGCAAGGCGGATGCGATCGCCGCTGTCGACTCCCGGGGGAATCTTCACCGACAGCTTCTTGGTGCGGCGGACGCGACCCTGCCCGAGGCAGGTGTCACAGGGATTCTTCACCACCTTGCCCGAACCGCGACAACGCGGACAGGCCTGCTGGAAGTTCAGCATGCCGCCCATCGACATGCGCACCTGGCCGGTTCCATGGCAGGTATCGCAGGTGGAGGGATTGGAACCCTTGGCCGCGCCGGTGCCGTGGCAGGTCTCGCACTCGGCCAGCCGCGGCACCTCGATCTCGACGCTGGTGCCGAACACGGCCTGCTGCAGCGTCAGTTCCAGCTCATAGCGCAGGTCGGCGCCCCGGAACACCTGCGAGCGGCCACCGCCACGGCGGCCGCCGAAGATGTCACCGAACACATCACCGAAGATGTCGCCGAAGTCCGCGCCCGGGCCGAAGCCGTGGCCGCCGGGGCCACCGCCCCGCTGCGCATCCAGGCCTTCATGGCCGTGCTGGTCATAGACGGCCCGCTTGGCGGAGTCGGAGAGCACTTCGTAGGCCTCCTTGACCTCCTTGAACTGTTCCTCGGCCTTGGCATCGCCGGGATTGCGGTCGGGATGCAGCTTCATGGCGAGGCGCCGGTAGGCCTTCTTGATGTCGGCCTCCGACGCATCGCGCGCCACGCCCAGGACTTCGTAGTAGTCGCGCTTCGCCATGCGAGTCGTATCTCTCCCCGATCGCCAGGCGAATCAGGCCTTGCGGTCCTTGTCCTTCACTTCCTCGAACTCGGCGTCGACGACATTGTCGTCCTTGGCCTTGCCGGCGTCGGCGCCCGCCGATGCACCGGCATCCGCGCCACCGCCCTGGCCCGCCTGCGCGGCGGCCGCCATGATGGCGGAAGACGCCTTCGCCAGGGCCTCGGCCTTGCGGTCGATCTGCTCCTTGTCGTCGCCCTTCAGCGCGGCCTTCAGGTCCGACAGCGCGGACTCCACCGAGGCCCGATCGCTGCCGGAGACCTTCTCGCCCAGCTCCGCCAGCGACTTCTCGGTGGCGTGCACCAGGGCATCGGCGCGGTTGCGGCTCTCCACCAGCTCGCGGAACTTCTTGTCCTCGGCGGCATGCGCCTCGGCATCGGCCACCATGCGCTTGATCTCGTCCTCGGACAGGCCCGAGCTCGCCTTGATGACGATCTTCTGTTCCTTGCCGGTGGCCTTGTCCTTGGCCGACACGTTCAGGATGCCGTTGGCATCGATGTCGAAGGACACCTCGATCTGCGGCACGCCGCGCGGCGCCGGCTTGATGTCGGTCAGGTCGAAGCGGCCCAGCGACTTGTTGTCGCCGGCGCGCTCGCGCTCACCCTGCAGCACGTGGATGGTCACGGCGGTCTGGTTGTCGTCGGCGGTCGAGAACACCTGCGACGCACGCGTCGGGATGGTGGTGTTCTTCTCGATCAGCTTGGTCATCACCGAGCCGAGCGTCTCGATGCCCAGCGACAGCGGCGTGACGTCGAGCAGCAGCACGTCCTTCACTTCGCCGGCCAGCACGCCCGCCTGGATGGCGGCGCCCACGGCCACGGCCTCGTCCGGGTTCACGTCGCGGCGCGGCTCCTTGCCGAAGAAGTCCTTCACGTACTTCTGCACCAGCGGCATGCGCGTCTGGCCACCGACCAGGATCACGTCGGAGACATCCGAGGGCGACAGGCCGGCATCCTTCAGCGCGATCTTGCACGGCTCGATGGTGCGCCGGACGAGGTCCTCCACCAATGCCTCGAGCTTGGCGCGCGTGAGCTTCACCGCCAGGTGCTTCGGACCCGAGGCATCGGCCGTGATGTACGGCAGGTTCACCTCGGTCTGCTGGCTGGAGGACAGCTCGATCTTGGCCTTCTCGCCGGCTTCCTTCAGGCGCTGCATGGCCAGCGGATCCTTGCGCACGTCGACGCCGGACTCCTTCTGGAACTCATCCGCCAGGAAATTGATGATGCGCAGGTCGAAGTCCTCGCCACCGAGGAAGGTGTCGCCGTTGGTGGAGAGCACCTCGAACTGGCGCTCGCCGTCGATCTCGGCGATCTCGATGATGGACACGTCGAAGGTGCCGCCACCCAGGTCATACACCGCGATCTTGCGATCACCGCCGGCGGACTTGTCCAGGCCATAGGCCAGCGCCGCGGCAGTGGGTTC
>CAYNEX010000137.1:0-6968 GCA_964396335.1 uncultured Steroidobacteraceae bacterium
AGCTGATGTTGTTGATGTCCTCGGAGGTGCAGCCGAAGTGCACCAGCTCCAGCTGCGCCGGCGTGGCACCGGCGGTGCGGATCTCGTCGCGGACGAAATATTCCACGGCCTTCACGTCGTGGTTGATGCGCTTCTCGATGGTCTTGACCATCGACGCGGCGGTGCTGCCCGGGTCGGCAGCCAGCTCCTCGATGCGGCGGCTCACCGCCGGCGCGAACGGCAGGGCGGCGTGCCCGGCCAGCGAGGCGGCCTGCTGCTGCAGCCACAGCGCCTCGACGCGGATGCGCTCGTTCACCAGTCCCGCCTCGGAGAGCACTCCGGCGAGTTCTTCGGTGGCAGCGCGGTAGCGCCCGTCGACAGGGGACAGGGCGGTCAGGCTTGAATCCATGATTTGAAAGGGGAAAAAGGGGAGAGGGAGTTAGAATCGCGATTCTACCCGAAGCGGCTGCAACTGTTGGCAGGGGCGAGGATCAGGATGAGCAGCAGCGAATACCGGATCGAGCGCGACAGCATGGGCGAATTGAAGGTGCCGGCCACGGCGCTGTGGGGTGCCCAGACACAGCGTGCCGTGCAGAATTTCCCGATCAGCGGCCGGCCGATGCCGCGCGATTTCATCCGCGCCGTGGCCCTGGTCAAGGCCGCCGCCGCACGCGCCAACGCGGCACTGGGACTGCTGGATGCGACCGTCGCCGAGGCCATCGGCAAGGCCGCCGCCGCCGTGGCCGCGGGCCACCATGACGCGCAATTCCCGGTCGATGTATTCCAGACCGGCTCGGGCACCAGCACCAACATGAATGCCAACGAGGTGATCGCGCACCTGGCCGCGCAGCACCTGGGCCGGCCGGTGCACCCCAATGACGACGTGAACATGGCCCAGAGCAGCAACGACGTGATCCCCACCGCGATCCATGTCAGCGCCGCGCTGGCCTGGCGCGAGTCGCTGCTGCCATCGCTGCAGCACCTGGTTGCCGTGCTGAACAACAAGGAAGCCGAAGTCGGCGCGCTGGTGAAGACCGGCCGCACCCACCTGATGGACGCCATGCCGGTGACCTTCGGCCAGGAGATCGGCGCCTGGCGCACGCAGGTGGAGAAGGCCATCGAACGCCTCACCGCGGTGGAACCGCGCCTGTTCCAGCTTGCGCAGGGCGGCACCGCCGTGGGCACCGGCATCAATGCGCACCCGGATTTCCCCGCGCGCTTCTGCGAGGAGCTGACGCGCGCCACCGGTATCGACTTCCGCCCGAACGGCAGCCTGTTCGAGGGCATCGCCACGCAGGACACAGCCGTTGAACTCTCCGGGCAACTGAAGACGCTGGCGGTCAGCCTGATGAAGATTGCCAATGACCTGCGCTGGATGAACAGCGGTCCGCTGGCGGGTCTTGGCGAGATCGCGCTGCCGGCCTTGCAGCCGGGCAGCAGCATCATGCCGGGCAAGGTGAACCCGGTGATCCCGGAAGCCACCGCGATGGTGGCCGCCGAAGTGATGGGCAATGATGTTTCCATCACGGTGGCCGGCCAGTCCGGCAACTTCCAGCTCAACGTGATGCTGCCATTGGTGGGTTACAAGCTGCTGGAGAGCATCCGCCTGCTGGCGAATGTGTCGCGGCAGCTGGCCGATGCAGCCATCGCCGGCTTCACGGTCAACGCGGCGCGGCTGAAGGATGCGCTGGACCGCAATCCCATCCTGGTCACCGCGCTGAACCCGGTGATCGGATACGAAAAGGGCGCGGCGATCGCCAAGCAGGCCTATGCCGAAGGCAGGCCCATCCTCGATGTGGCCGCGGCCCACACCGACCTCCCGTCCGAACAGCTGAAGGCGCTGCTCGATCCTGCCGGACTGACCCGCGGCGGCATCAAGGGTGGCACCGGCGGCGGCGGCTGACCCAGGGCCGTTGAACTGAAGAGAACCGAATCGATTGGAAAGCTCCGTTGAAACGCTGCCGGGCGTCCGGCACCTGCTGGAAGTGATGCGCCGCCTGCGCGACCCGCAGTCCGGTTGTCCCTGGGACCGCGAGCAGGATGCGCGCAGCCTGGCGCGCTTCACGCTCGAGGAAGCCTGCGAGGTCATCGCCGCGATCGAGGCCGGCGATGAGCAGGCGCTGCGCGAGGAACTCGGCGACCTGCTGTTCCAGGTGGTGTTCCACGCGCAGATCGCCAGCGAGCGCGGCCTGTATGACTTCGATGCGATCGCGGCCGGCATGGCGGCCAAGCTCGAACGCCGTCATCCGCATGTGTTCGGCGGGGACAGTTCCCGCGATGCGCGCCACTGGGAACAGTTCAAGGCCGAGGAGCGCGCCGCGCGCGGCGCCTCCAGCGCCATCGACGATGTGCCGCTGACCCTGCCGGCACTGGCCCGTGCCAGCAAGCTGGGCAAGCGCGCCGCCCGCGTCGGATTCGACTGGCCGGATGCCGAGGGCGCCCGCGCCAAGGTGCTGGAGGAGCTGGAGGAGATCGAGGCTGCCCGGCGCGGCGAGGGCGATTCCTCGCTGGAGGAGGAGGTCGGCGACCTGTTGCTTGCCGCCAGCAGCTTTGCCCGCCACCTGGGCGTGGACCCGGAAACCGCCCTGCGGCGCGCCAACCAGCGCTTCGAGGCCCGTTTCCGCGCGCTGGAGGCCCTGGCGGCCGCCCGCGGCCTCAATCCGGGCCGCCTGGACGCCCTGGAGCTCGATTCCCTGTGGGAAGAGGTCAAGCGCGGCATTCAGTCCTGATTCATTGACCCGCCAGCACTATCACTCCCAGGCCCGGTTGGCGCGGGCCATTGGAGGCAGGTCATGAACAATCGGATTCTCGCAGCAATCGCGGTTCTCGCCCTCGGCGCAGCTTCGGCCGCGCACGCCGGCAAGCCCCACCACCACCATGACCGGCACGACAACCGCGCCCGCGCGCGGGTGGTGAACGTGCAGCCCATCGTCGAGCGGGTGCGTTTCACCGTGCCGGTGGAGCACTGCTGGAACGAGCGTGAACGCCATGTCCATGGCGGCGCGGACCGCACCGCGGCCACGCTGGCCGGCACTGCCGTCGGCGCCGTGATCGGCAACCGCATCAGTGACGGCAAGGGTGCGGGCACCGTGGCCGGCGCCATCGCCGGGGCCGTGGTCGGCAGCCAGCTGGGCAGCGACCGGGGCCGCGAGGTGCACTACCGCGACGTGCGCCGCTGCGAGGTGCGCCACGAGGAACGCTTCGAGAAGCGGGTGGTCGCCTACCGGGTGACCTATGAGCATCGTGGCAAGCGCGAGGTGGCCCGTCTCGCCTATGATCCGGGCCGTTACGTGGCGATCGCGGATGTCCGCCGCCGCAGCTAGATGGCTTACGATAGAACCATGAGCATGCGCAGAGCATCGCGAGTTAGAGCCGGGGCCGGCATCCTGCCGGTCCTGGCCTGTCTGTTGTTCACCACGCCGGCCTCCGCACTGGAGGCGCGCGGCGAGGGCGGCCGCTTCGAGCGCGAAGGCCCGGGCATGAGCGTGCGCGAACCGGCGCGCTCCGCGGCCGAACGCTCCCCCGACCGCATCGTGCGCCAGGTCGAGAAGAAATATGGTGCGCGGGTGGTGCGACAGGAAATGAAGGACCGCAACGGCCGGCGCGTGCTGGTGTTGCGGCTGGATGACGGCCGCAAGGTCTGGAAGGTTGAAGTCGACCCCGAGACGGGCAAGGAGCTGTAAGTGCGGGCCCTGGTGGTCGAAGACGAAGACGCGCTGCGCGAGGCGTTGCGGCGCGACCTGGCGGCGGCGGGATTCACGGTCGATCTGGCGGCCGATGGCGAAGAAGGCCTGTATGCCGGCACTGAATATCCGGTCGATGTGGCGATCATCGACCTCGGCCTGCCGAAGCTGCCGGGCCTGGACCTGATCCGGCGCCTGCGCGCGAAGGACCGGCGCTTTCCCATCCTGATCCTCACCGCCCGCGACCGCTGGCAGGACAAGGTCGAGGGCCTGGATGCCGGTGCCGACGACTATGTCGCCAAGCCCTTCCAGTTCGAGGAAGTGCTGGCGCGTGTGCAGGCATTGCTCCGCCGCAGCGGCGGCTGGGCCTCCTCGACGCTGACCTGTGGACCTGTGGTGCTCGACACCCGCGCCCAGACGGTGACCGTCGAGGGCCGTCCGATCGACCTCACCACCTTCGAGTACCGCATCCTCGAGCACCTGATGCTGAAGGCCGGCGAGATCATCTCGAAGACCGACCTCACCGAACAGCTGTACGAGCAGGACTTCGAGCGCGACAGCAACGTGATCGAGGTGTTCATCGGCCGGCTGCGCCGCAAGCTCGATCCTGACGACCGCATCAAGCCCATCGAGACATTGCGCGGCCGCGGCTACCGCTTCGCACTGGCCCGCTCGGCGGGCTGATCCATCCTTCCCGGGGGGCCTGTGCGCTCCATCAGCCAGCGCCTGCTGATCTGCCTGACCCTGCTGCTGCTGCTGTTCTTCGGCGTGATGGTGGCCGTGCTCGAGGAGCGCTTCCGCGTCACCGCCGAACGCTCGCAGCGCGAGGTGCTCGAGGTGCAGATGCTGGCGCTGTTCCAGTCCGTGGGCATCGATGAGGACGGCCAGGTTTATTCCGACCTGCCCGAGAATGAATCGCGGCTGCTGGTGCCGGGTTCAGGCCTGTATGCCGCGATCCGCGCCGGCGAACACGTGCTGTGGCGATCCCCGTCGGCGACCGGATCCATCACCGACTTCGGACCGCAGCTGGACCCCGGCACCGATGCCTTCCACCGCCTCGAGGGCCTGGAGGGCGAGCGCCTCGCGGCGCTCAGCCGCGGCCGCCTGTGGGAGGACGTCGGCCGCCTGACGCTGACCGTGGCCACCGACATGCGCGCCTATGACGACGAGCGCGCGCTGTTCCGCCGCGGCCTGCAGGAATCCTTTGCCATCGTCGCGGCATTGCTGCTGCTGGCGATGGCGCTGCTGCTGCGCTGGGCGCTGACGCCGCTGCGCCGCCTGGCCTCGCAGATCCGCGAAGTGGAGCGCGGCGAGCGCGAACGCCTGGAGGACAGATGGCCCAGCGAGCTCACCGGCGTGGTGGCCAACCTGAACACGCTGCTGGCCGCCGAGCGCACCCGCATCACCCGTTACCGCGACACGCTGGGCAACCTGGCGCACAGCCTGAAGACACCGCTGGCCGTGCTGCGCGCGATCTTCCCGCCGGGCTCGCAGGGCGCCGCGCAGGTGAATGAACAGGTGGAGCGCATGTCGGCCATCGTCGAGCACCAGCTGCGGCGCGCGGCCACCAGCGGCGGCGCCAGCGTCGGCAAGCATGCCGTGCCGCTGCAGCCCATTGCGCAGGACCTGCGCGGTGCCATGCTCAAGGCCCATGGACGCAAGGATTTCTCGCTGGAAGTCGCAGTACCCGAGCCGCTGCTGTTCGTCGGCGACAAGGACGACCTCACCGAGGCGCTGGGCAACCTGATGGACAATGCCTCCAAGTGGTGCCGCTCGCAGGTGCGCGTCACCGCCAGCTTCCAGGACGCCGCCGGCGCCTCGCAGAAGCTGCGCATCGTGGTCGAGGATGATGGACCCGGCATTGCTGCCGAGGACCGCCCGCGCGTGCTCGAGCGCGGCACGCGTGCCGACGAACACACGCCGGGGCACGGCCTGGGTCTTGCGATGGTGCGTGACATGGCCGGGCTGTATGGCGGCACGCTGACGCTGGATGAATCGCCGCTCGGCGGCGCGCGCATCGAACTGGCGCTGCCGGGGAGGCTGCGTTGAGCTTCGACGGCCGCGCCTTCGCGGCCACTCTGCCGAAGCGGCCGGGCGTGTACCGCATGTATGGCGCCGAGACCGCCGATCCGGCGGCGCTGCTGTATGTCGGCAAGGCCGCCAGCCTGCGCGATCGCGTCGGCAGTTATTTCCAGTCCGGCCGCCAGGCTCCGAAGGTCGAGGTGATGGTGCGCCAGATCCGGCACATCGAGGTCACGGTGACCGCCTCGGAGACCGAAGCGCTGCTGCTGGAATACAACCTGATCAAGGAACATCGCCCGCGCTTCAACGTGGTGCTGCGCGATGACAAGAGCTTCCCGTGGATCCAGCTGCACGACCATGCGTTCCCGCGGCTGTCGGTGTATCGCGGTCCACGCAGCGGCAAGGGCCGTTATTTCGGTCCTTACCCGGATGTCGGCGCGGTGCGTGCGTCGCTGCTGCAGCTGCAGAAGCTGTTCCGGCTGCGCAATTGCCGCGACGGGTTCTTCGCCAACCGCTCGCGTCCCTGCCTGCAGTACCAGATCGGTCGCTGTTCGGCGCCCTGCGTCGGGCTGATCGACCGCGAGGCCTATGCCCGCGACGTGGAATCGGCAGTGATGGTGCTGGAAGGGCGCGACAGCGAGGTGACACGCGCCATCGAACAGCGCATGCAGCAGGCCGCCGAGGCGCTGGACTTCGAGAAGGCCGCGGCGCTGCGCGACCAGCTCATCGACCTGCGTTCTTTGCAGGCCGAGCAGGCCATCGATACCGGCGGCTCGCGCGACGTCGATGTGTTCGCCATCGTCGGTGATCCGGGCGATTACGTGATCAGCCTGCTGCTGGTGCGCGGCGGCCGCAACCTCGGCACCACCGCGTATTTCCCGCGTGCACCCGATGGTGCCGAAGAGGTGCTGGCATCGTTCCTGCTGCAGCATTACGCGCGCGAGGAGCCGCCGGCCGAGGTGCGCGTGAACCTCGATCTTCCCGACGCCGCCGCACTCAGCGAGGCGCTGTGCATGCGGCATGGCCGGCAGATCAGCGTATCGCGGCCGGCGCGGGGACTTGCGGCCCGCTGGGTCGAGGCCGCCGAGGCCAATGCAAAGCAGGCCATGCGCATGCGCCTGAACCGGCGCGGCGAATCCGCCGAGCTGCTCGAATCGCTGCGCGAGGCGCTGGACCTGCCGGTGACCCCGGCGCGCATCGAATGCTTCGACATCAGCCACACCGGCGGCGAGGGTACGGTGGCCTCCTGCGTGGTGTTCACCACCGAGGGCATCGCGCGCAAGG
>CAYNEX010000138.1:0-6896 GCA_964396335.1 uncultured Steroidobacteraceae bacterium
CCGGTCTTGATCACGATGTCGCGGAACTGCTCCTCGTTCGACAGCCTGCCCATGGTGTCGAGCGCGATCTGGAAGTCCGAGCCCGGGGAGGGCGGGGCGCCGATCTGGCCGGCGGCCACCTGCAGGTTCTGCTCGCGGATGGCACTGATGACATCGCCGGTGGTCAGGCCGCGTACGGCGAGTTTTTCCGGGTCGAGCCACACGCGCATGGCGTAATCGCCGGAGCCGAACACCTCGACGCTGCCCATGCCGGGCAGCCGCGCCAGCTCGTCCTTCACATGCAGCAGCGCATAGTTGCGCAGGTACAGTGCGTCGTGGCCCGGATCGGTGGAGACCAGGTTGACCGCCATCATCAGGTCTGGCGAGGTCTTGGTGGTCGACACGCCCAGCGCGCGCACCTCTTCAGGCAGGCGCGGCAGCGCCGAGGAAATGCGGTTCTGCACCTGCACCTGGGCACGGTCGATGTCGGTGCCGATACGGAAGGTGATGGTCAGCGACAGGTTGCCGTCGAGCGTGGCCTGCGAGGACATGTAGAGCATGTCCTCGACGCCGACGATCTCCTGCTCCAGTGGCGCCGCCACGGTCTCGGAGATCACCTGCGGGTTGGCGCCGGGATAGGAGGCGCGCACCACGATGGAGGGCGGCACCACCTCCGGGTATTCACTGATCGGCAGCCGGAACAGCGACATCAGCCCGGCGATCAGGATGAACCCGGACAGAACGGCCGAGAATACCGGCCGTTCGATGAAGAACTTCGAGATGTTCATTGGCGTGCTTCCGCCACCATCTGGCGTCCCTGCTCATCCGCGGGCAGGCGCATGGCCACCTGCTGCGGCGAGATGGTGATCCCCGGGCGCACGCGCATCAGGCCGTTCACGACGATGCGTTCGCCGGGTTCCAGGCCCTCGCGCACCACGCGCAGGCCTTCGTGCAGGCGACCCAGCTCCACCGTCCGCACCTCGAGCGTGTTGTCCGGCTTCACCACATAGACGAAACGACGGGTCTGGTCGGTGCCGACGGCGCGGTCCTCGATCAGGATCGCGGTATGGGTCGCGCCCTCGCCCAGCCTCACGCGCGCGAACAGCCCGGGAGTGAAAAGCCGTTCGTGGTTGGAGAGGCGGGCGCGGGCGCTGATCGTGCCGGTCAGGGCATCCAGCTCGTTGTCGGTGAACACCAGTTCACCGCGGTGCGGATAGCCTTCCTCGTTGGTGAGTCCGACCCACACCGGCTGCGGGGAGGATTCCTGGTTGCCATTCTGGCGGGCATAGCGGGCCTGGCGCAGATAGGCCGCCTCGTCGCCCTCGAAGCGCACGTACACCGGGTCGATCGACACCAGTCGGGTCAGCAGGGTCTGGCCGCTGGCCACGAAGTTGCCGGCGGTGACCTCGGCGCGGCCGACCACGCCGCTGATCGGCGCGCGCACGCGGGTGAACGACAGGTCCAGTTCCGCCGCATCCACCGCGGCCTGCGCGGCCTGCACGTCGGCGCGGGCCTTCTCCAGGCCGGCCGTGCGCGCGTCGTACTCTTCCTGCGACAGCGCGCGCAGTTCCAGCAGCTTCACGGCGCGCTCGCTCTCGCTCTGCGCCTGGCCGAGCGTGCTCTCGGCGCGGGCGAGATCCGCTTCCGCACGCTTCAGCGCCGCCTCGTACGGACGCGGATCAATCGCGAACAGCACATCGCCCTTCTTCACTTCCGCGCCTTCGCGGAAGGCCACCGACTCGATGTAGCCGGAGACGCGCGGGCGCAGTTCGACGCGCTCCACCGCCTCGATGCGGCCGGTGAATTCCTGGAAGTTGGTGATATCCCGCGCGAGGACTTCGGCCACGCTCACTTCGGGCGCGGTGGCCACCTGCGCGTCGGCGGCCTGTGCCGATTGCGAATCGCAGGCGGAAAGCAGGAAGAGGGGCGAAGCCGCCGCGAGGCCCAGCAGGGCCAGCGCGGCGGTACGCGGGGGGACATTCCGTGACAGGTTGGGGGTGGGGGTCATCCGATTTCTCCCGGGGGTTTCTTGCCAATCCAGAGTTGTCAGCTCGTGGAAGGCATCGTGCGCCTCAGGGGCGCGCGCGCCCATTCGCCGTCAGGCGGGGGAGGAGGATGTCTGGAGGGAGGGAAGCCCCTATCTCTTTTGAGAGAGGAGCGGAAGTTGCGTCGTCAAACCACGCGCATCAATCGCTGGCCGGATCGATGTCGAAATGCAGCACGTCTTCGCGCCGGCCAAGCTTCGTGTACAGCGCAATGGCTGGTTCGTCGCCGTGGTCCGCCTGCACATAGATCACGTGGATGCCGCGTTGCGCGGCGTGCTGCCGCAACATGTTGATCATCGCGGTGGCGATGCCCCGGCGGCGGTGGCCGGCGTCGACCGCGAGATCGTAGATGTAGAACTCGGAACGCTGCTGTTCGAACTTCGGCAGCACGTAGCCGGCGAGGGCGCCGATGACTTTGCCGCTGTCGTCCTGCGCAGCGATTGCGATGAAGCTGTCGCGGGCGAGCAGTTGCCGCAGGTAGCTGTCGGATGGTTGCCGGTCGAGGTAGGACGCGTTGTCGTCAAAGGCCGCGGCGAAGACGCCGAGCATCGCGCGCAGCAGCGGCGCATCGTCCGGGGCGAGGATGCGGACCTGCGCGGCGCCGGCCATCAGCGTCCCGGGTCGCGCAGTCGCTCGAGGTCGGCGGCGGGGAAGTCCTGCAGGCGCGCGGTGGAGCTGCACAGCGAAACCCACAGGTTGCCGTCGTTGCGCGAGGCGAAGACCACATACTGCCGGCCGATCTCGAAGGTGTAGCCGCAGGCCGCGCTGCTGCTTGCGGTGGTGACTTCGACCGTGGCGGCGCCGACGCCCTTGAAAGGTTCGTCGATACGCAGCGAGACGCGCTGGTCCTCGGTCTGCGGGTTCACCCGCATGCCGAAGAAGGACTTGATGCGCGCCCACCATGGCGCATCGCCGCTGCGATGGGTGGCGCTGTTGACGACGGTGCCCAGGAACACGGCCTCGGATTCGCCCATGCTCTCCAGCACATCGCCGGGTGGCAGGCAGCTGCAGGCGCCGGCCTGCGGCGGAGCGATGGCCAGCAGCGCCATGACGATGCCGGGCGCGAAGTGACGGAAGGCAATGTTCATGCGTGCTCCGCTGAGGTGGACTTGGCGCCGCATCCCGCGGGATTCAGCACGCGGCGGGAAGAGGCGGGGAAGCGCTGCAAGGCCGAGGCCGGGCGGCGCGGCCGTGCGACCAGTTCGCCGCCGCAATTCGGGCAGCGGTTGCCGAGCCGATCGCGCGCGCAATCCACGCAGAAGGTGCATTCGAAGGAACAGATCCGCGCGTCCGGTGACTCCGGCGGAAGGTCGCGATCGCAGCACTCGCAATTGGGCCTGATCTCGAGCATGGGCTTCTCCTCGCGATGAGAGGATTGCCGCACAGATGCCGCCGGGGATCAACAGTCGCCAGGATGGCCTGGCGACCCGCGAATCAGGCGTTGCGCGGCCCCAGGACGATGATGGCCATGCCGACCAGTGCCACGGCGCTGCCGATCAGGTCCCAGCGATCCGGCCGCACGCCGTCCACGTTCCACATCCACAGCACGGCGACGGCCACATACACCCCGCCATAGGCGGCGTAGGTGCGGCCGGCGGCGACGGTGGGATGCAGCGTGAGCAGCCAGGCGAAGATCGCCAGCGACAGCGCGGCGGGCAGCAGCAGCCACGCCGAGGCGCCGCGCCGCAGCCACAACCAGGGCAGGTAGCAGCCGATGATCTCGGCTGCCGCGGTGAGGACGAACAGGCCCGCCGTCTGGAAGAACTTCACTGCGGCGGGGTTCCTGCCGGGGATGCCGCGTTCCTTCCCTGGACCTGCGGCACCGGGATTACAGGAAGTTGTTCGGCCAGATCATCGTCCGCCACATGTGGGCGACGGGCGAGTTGTCGAAGCCGAGGCCTTCCTCCGGCTGCTTGAAGTGGCGGCCGATGATGTCGGTGAAGATCTCCGGGTCGACCTCGACGCCATCCTGGAAGGAATAGACGTCGTAGATCGTGATCAGGCGCGAGGTCATGTACCAGCGGTGGTTGCGGGCTTCCTCGTGGGCCTTCTTCAGGTAGTCCGGCGGATCGAAGTTCGGGCCGAAGAAGTGGTTGTAGGCGTCCGGGTACTTGAAACCGACCGAATCGTCGGCGAAGTAGCGCAGCGCCTGGTGGTACTTCACCGCCCAGGAGACTTCCTCGCTGACATAGGGGGCGATCATCTGCGCGCCCCAGTAGCCATGGTCGGTGCGCAGGAAGGCGCCGTTGGAGATGTCATGCAGCAGGCAGGCGAGGATGACGGTTTCGCTCTGGCCGGCGTCCATCGCGGTCTTCGCGCTCTGCAGCAGGTGGCGGAAGGCGATGTCGTTGAAGCGGTAGTGGAAGAAGTCGAGCAGGGTCGGCTTCTCGGGCATGACCGGCAGGTTGGGGTTCTGGCCCATCATGAACACGGCGCCGGTCTCGTTCATGCGCTTCAGCAGCGCCGGCTCCGGCTGTACCACGCCCTCGGCGGTGAAATTGGCGATGGGCTGCTGCAGCACCATGCGCTCGAGGCCGGCCTGGGGGCAGTCTTCGGGAGGAATGAATACGGGCTTCTTGCGATATGGAATCATGGCTGCTCTTCACGTGCCTGACGGGGCGCCACCGTGGCGCTGACCATCAGCTGCAATTGGTGGTAGATCATGATCGGCAGGATCATCGCGCCAATCTCCGCCGAAGGGAACAGTACGCGGGCCATCGGCACGCCGCTGACGAGGCTCTTGAACGAACCGCAATACTGCACGGAGCGCTGGTCGGCTTTCGAAAGCCCGAGAATGCGGGATCCCCCGATTGTCAGCAGCATGATGATGGTGAGCACTGCCGCGCACACGGCGACCAGCGTCAGCAGCGTGCCGATCGGCAGCTTCGACCAGATGCCCTCGTTCACGGCGGCCGAGAAGGCGCTGTAGACGGCCAGCAGGATGGTGAGGCGGTCGGACCAGGTGATCAGCTTCTTGCGGCGGCTGGCCCAGTCGGCGAGCTTCGAGTGCAGCAGGTGGCCGGCGATGAAGGGCAGCAGCAGCACCACCACGATCTTCCAGATGCCGGAAAGACCGACTGCGGAATCGCCCTGCGCATGCAGCAGCGCGCCGGCGAGGATCGGCGTGATGATCACGCCGAGCAGGTTGGAGGCCGCCGCCGAGGCCACGCTGGCGGCGACATTGCCACGCGCCATCGAGGTGAAGGCGATCGACATCTGCACCGTGGAGGGCAGCGCGCACAGGAACAGCACGCCGGCCCACAGGTTGGCGGGCAGCAGTGACGGGAAGATCTTGACCAATGCGAGGCCGACCAGCGGGAAGGCCAGGTAGGTGACGCTGAGGATCAGCAGGTGCAGTCGCCAGTGGGTCACCGCGGCGACGAGCTTCTCGCGCGCCAGCTTCACGCCATGCAGGAAGAACAGCAGCATGATGGCCGCGGTGGCGACGTTGCCGACGATGGCCTCGGCCTGGCCGGAGGCCGGGAAGAGGGTGGCCAGCAACAGGGTGCCGAGCACCGCGGGGATGAAGGGATCGGGAATGAAACGATTCATTTAGGGGGCTGCCGTATCTGTCTTGTTGCTGCCCTCCATGGCCCTGCGTTTCTGCTGTGCACGCCGCGCGCGCATGTTGAGCAATTCGACCAGCACCGAGAACGCCATGGCGCTGTAGATGTAACCCTTCGGGATGTGGGCGCCGAAGCCTTCAGCGACCAGCGTGGTGCCGATCAGCAGCAGGAAGCCCAGCGCCAGCATCACCAGCGTGGGGTTGTTGTGGATGAAGTTGGCCAGCGGCGTGGCTGCGACCAGCATCACCGCCACCGTGACGACCACCGCGATCACCATGATGGGCACGTGTTCGGTCATGCCGACGGCGGTGATGATGCTGTCGATCGAGAACACCAGGTCGAGCACGATGATCTGGCCGATGGCGGCGCCGAAACCGATGCTGGCGCGCGCGGCGGGCGAGAACACGTCCGGGTGCGGGTCCGGGTCGGTGTTGTGGTGGATTTCCTTGGTGGCCTTCCAGATCAGGAACAGGCCGCCGGCGATCAGGATGAGGTCGCGCCAGGAGAAACTCTGTCCCAGCACCTCGAAAATCGGCGTGGTGGCCTTGACGATCAGCGCCACCATCGCCAGCAGCGCCAGCCGCATCACCAGCGCCAGCGAAATGCCGATCCGCCGGGCCCGGGCACGGTAGGCCTCGGGCAGCTTGTTGGTCAGGATCGAGATGAAGATCAGGTTGTCGATCCCCAGCACGATCTCCATCGCAATCAGTGTGACCAGCGCCAGCCAGGCAGCCGGATCCGCGGCCAGCGCGATGAGGTCGGTCATGGGGGGAATCTGGTCATGCTTTTGCGGGATTATCGCATGTACTGCAGAATGGCGTAATGCATGCGCTGTCCGTAAAAGGTCTGGTCAAGACCTACAAAAACGGGGTCCAGGCCCTCAAAGGCATCGACCTTGACGTGGAAGAGGGCGACTTTTTCGCCCTGCTGGGGCCGAACGGCGCCGGCAAGACCACCCTGATCGGCATCGTCACCTCGCTGGTCAACAAGACCGCCGGGCAGGTGAACGTGTTCGGCCATGACCTGGACCGCGACCTGGAGCGCGCCAAGTCGTGCATCGGCGTGGTGCCGCAGGAAATCAACTTCAACATGTTCGAGTCGCCCGAGACCATTGTGGTGAACCAGGCCGGGTTCTACGGGGTCGACCGGGCGCTGGCGCGCGAGCGCGCCGAGAAGTACCTGAAGCAGCTGCACCTGTGGGACAAGCGCAAGAGCATGGCGCGGGCGCTGTCTGGCGGCATGAAACGCCGCCTGATGATCGCGCGCGCGCTGATGCACGAGCCGAAGCTGCTGATCCTGGACGAGC
>CAYNEX010000139.1:0-6852 GCA_964396335.1 uncultured Steroidobacteraceae bacterium
CGAAGATCATGAACGGCAGCGCGTAGATGATGTCGACGATGCGCATCATCACCGCATCGACGCGCCCGCCCAGGTAACCGGCGATCGATCCCCAGGTGACGCCGATCAGCAGCGCCACCGAGGTCGCGATCAGGCCCACCATCAGCGACACGCGGCCGCCATACAGCACGCGGGTCAGAAGGTCGCGGCCGAAGGTGTCGGTGCCGAACCAGTGTTCCGCCGAGGGCTTCGCGGCACCCAGCACCAGGTCCTGCTCCTCGTAGCCATAGGGGCTGAACCACGGGCCGATCACGCAGGCCAGCGCGATCACCAGGAACACGATGCCGCTGACCACCGCCAGGCGGTTGCGGCGCAGTCGCGCCCAGGCGTCCTGCCACAGCGAGGTGCCCTGCTCGAACTGCACGGCCTGCTGCACGGCGCTCATGAGCGGGCCTGCATGGCCGAGCGCATGCGCGGGTTGAGCCAGGCTGCCAGCAGGTCGGACAGCAGGTTGAACACGATGATCAGCACCGCCAGGAAGGTGGTGGTGCCGAGGATCATCGTGTAGTCGCGATTGAAGGCGGCCTGCACGAAGAAGCGGCCCAGACCCGGGATCTGGAACACGGTCTCGACCACGAACGAGCCGGACAGCAGCGCCGCGAAAGCCGGCCCCAGGTAGGCCACCACCGGGATCACGCCGCCGCGCAGCGCATGCTTGAACACCACCACCCGCTCCGGCAGGCCCTTGGCGCGCGCGGTGCGGATGTAGTCCTGCGACATCACCTCGAGCATGCCGCCGCGCGTCAGGCGCGCGATGTAGGCGGCATAGGCCGATCCCAGCGTCAGGCTCGGCAGCACCTTGTCACCGGGCAGGTCGCCCCACCCCGAGACCGGCAGCCATTCCAGCCAGATGCCGAAGACCAGCACCAGGATGGGACCCAGCAGCAGCGTCGGCAGGCCGATGCCCACCATCGCCAGGGACATCGGCAGGTAGTCCCGCCAGGTATTCGGCCACAGCGATGCGACGATGCCCGCCGCCATGCCCAGCACGATGGCCACCAGCAGCGCATAGATGCCCAGTTCCGCGGTGGCCGGGAAACCCGCCGCGATCAGTTCGTTGACGCTGCGGCCGGGATACTTGAACGACGGGCCCAGGTCGCCCTGTACCAGGTCCTTCAGGTAATTGCCGTACTGCGCCAGCAGCGGCTGGTCGAGGCGGTACTGCGCCTCCAGCGCGCGCTTCACCTCGGGGATGACTTCCTTCTCCTGGTCGAAGGGACCACCCGGTGCGAAACGGATCAGGAAGAAGGTGGCGGTGATGACCACCAGCAGCACCGGGATCGCCTGCAGCAGGCGCGACAGGACGAAACGGCCCATCAGGCGTCGCGCTCCAGGTACATGTTCTTGAACGAGAAGTAATCCATGATGTTGCTCGGCGCGCCCTTCAGGACCGGGTCGATCAGGTGCTTGTTGTCGTAGGTGTAGATCGGGATGACCGGCATCTCGTTGATCAGGATGGTCTCGGCTTCATGGAAGCCCTTCAACCGCTCCTCATGCGACTTCATGTTCGGGATCAGCCGCAGGATCAGCTCGTCATAGCGGGGATTGGACCAGCCGCTCTTGTTGTTGCCGCTTTCCCTGGTCCACAGGTCGAGGAAGGAGTTCGGATCGACATAGTCGCCGATCCAGCCGTAGCGGCAGATGGTGTAGGCACCGCTGTCGCGGGTGTCGAGGTAGACCTTCCACTCCTGGTTCACCATCGACACGCTGATGTCGAGGTATTTCTTCCACATCTGCTGGATCGCCACGGCGATCTTCCGATGCGTCTCATGCGTGTTGTAGAGGATCTCCAGCGGCGGCAGGCCGCGGCCGCCGGGGAAACCCGCATCCGCGAGCAACTGCTTCGCCTGGTCCGGGTCGAAGTCGAACAGCTTCGGCGGGTAATACCCCAGCGTGCCCGGCGGCGTCATCGAATAGGCCGGCGTATTCACGCCGTGCAGCACGGTGTCGATCAGGCTGCGCCGGTCGATGGTCATCGCCAGCGCGCGGCGCACGCGCACATCGTCCAGGCCCGGCCTGCGCGTGTTCAGCATGAAGAAATACGAACCCAGGTACGGGTCCACATGCAGCACTTCCGGCCGGTTGGCGCGGTACTGCGGAATCTTGTCCACCGGGATGTCGTTGGTGACATGCAGCTGCCCGGAACGGAACATGCGCTCCTCGGTGGCGACGTTCTCGGTGGGATAGAACATGATGGCGTTCAGCCGCACGTTCTTCGCGTCCCAGTACTCGGGATTGCGCTCCACCCGCACATGCTTGTTGAGCTTCCACTCCACCAGCTTGAACGGGCCGTTGCCGACGAAGTTGCCGGGCCGCGTCCAGTGCGAGAAGCGGTCGGTGATCTCGCCGAACTGCTCGATGACATGCCGCGGCACCGGGTAGAAGCTGTGGTGGTCGAGCAGCTGCAGGAAGAACGGCGTCGGCGCGGAAAGCTCGATGTCGAGCGTGTGCTCGTCGATCACCCGCACGCCCACCTGGTCGAAGTCGGTGACCTCGGCCTTCAGGTAGGCCTCGGCGTTCTTCACCGCGAACACCATGTAGGCGTATTCATTGCCCATCGCCGGCTGCAGCGCACGCCACAGGCTCCAGCGGAAGTCCTCGGCGGTCAGCGGCCGGCCATCGGACCAGCGCGCATCACGCCGCAGGTAGAAACGATAGGTCAGGCCATCATCGCTGACCTCCCAGCGCTCGGCCACGCCGGGCACCGGTTCGAGGGTCTGCGGATCCTTGCTGACCAGGCCCTCGAGCAATGCGAACTCCAGCCGCGATTCAGGCACGCCGGTGGACACATGCGGGTCGATGGACTGCGGTTCGGTGCCATTGCCGAAATGCAGCACGCCGGACGTATTGCCCGCATCCACGCGCCGCTCGCTGCTGGTGCAGGCTGCCAGCGCGGCGCCGGCCATCGCGGAGAGCAGCAGCTCGCGCCGGTTCCAGTTGCTCATGCCTGCGCCACCTCTTCTGCTTCGGCCAGGCCGCGCGTCGTGCCGTGCGCCAGCAGCATGCGCCCGTAGTCGGTGGTCGGATTCGCCCATAGCTCCTCGGTCGGTGCGACCTCCAGCAGCTGCCCCCGGCGCATCACCATCACCCGGTCGCACAGGTAGCGCACCACGGCCAGGTCGTGCGAGATGAACAGCATGCTGAGGTTGTGTTTCTCGACCAGCGCCAGCAGCAGCTCGAGGATCTGCTTCTGGATGGTCACGTCCAGGGAGGACACGGGTTCATCCGCGATCACCAGTTCTGGCTTGGTGGCGATGGCGCGGCCGATGGCGATGCGCTGGCGCTGGCCGCCGGAGAACTCGTGCGGATATTTGCGCACATGCGCGCGCGCCAGGCCGACGTCATCCATCAGGCTGAACACGGCGGCATCGAGGTTGCGCCGCTCGGCGATGCCATGCAGCAGCATCGGCTCGGCCAGCGTGTCATAGATGGTCATGCGCGGGTTCAGCGATGCGTACGGATCCTGGAAGATCATCTGCATGCGCCGGCGCAGCGGCCGCATCGCGGCCGGTGAGCGGCCGATGATTTCCTCGCCGTCGAACTTCACCGAACCTTCGGCCGGCACCAGCGCCAGCAGGCTGCGCCCGAGCGTCGACTTGCCCGAGCCGCTCTCGCCCACCAGGCCCAGCACCTCGCCGCGCTGCAGGTCGAAGCTGACGTGGTCGACGGCCAGGAAGCTGCCGCCCGGTGCCGAGGGCGCACGGAAGCGCGTGGTCAGTTTGCGCACTTCAACCAGCGGCTGCGGCTCGGTGCGCGCCGGCACCGGCTTGGCGCCCGATGGAATGGCGGCCAGCAGCTTGCGTGTGTATTCGGCCTGCGGCGCGGCAAAGATCTGCCTTGCGGGCCCCTGCTCCACCGCGCTGCCGTTCTGCATCACCAGCACCTGGTCGGCAAGGCCGGCGACCACCGCCAGGTCGTGGCTGATGAAGATCACGCCGAGGTTGCGCCGCACGCGCAGTTCGTTGATCAGCGTCAGGATCTGGTGCTGCACGGTGACGTCGAGCGCGGTGGTGGGCTCGTCGGCGATCAGCAGGCTGGGTTCGGCGATCAGCGACATCGCGATCATCACGCGCTGGCGCATGCCGCCGGAGAACTGGTGCGGATAGGCGTCGATGGTGGAATCCGGATCGCGGATGCCCACCTCGGCCAGCAGTTCGATGGCGCGGGTGCGCGCCTCGCCGCGCGACTTGCCGCGGTGATAGACCAGCGGTTCGATCAGCTGCTCGCCCACCGTCAGGAACGGGTTCAGGCAGGTCATCGGGTCCTGGAACACGAAGGCGATGTCATTGCCGCGCACCTGCCGCAGCTCCTCGCCCTGCATCTTCAGCAGGTCACGGCCGTTGAACTTCGCCGTGCCGCCATCGATGCGTCCCGGCGGCATCGGCACCAGGCCGAGAAGCGAGTAGCAGGTGACGGACTTGCCGGAACCGGATTCACCGACGATGCCCAGCGTCTGGCCGCGCTCGACGTCGAAGCTGATATGGCGCACCGCCTGGACCACGCCATTGCGGGTGTGGAACGAAACGCTCAGGTCCCGGACTTCAAGCAGTGCCAAGGGCTCTCCGATGTGTTCCCCCGTGCGGGGTTCTCCCTGATTGTACGATTGCGGATCAGTGCAGGGACAGTCAACTCCTACGACCCTGCGCGCAGGCCGGCGATGCCGCGCATCGAAACCGCCATGCAGTCTCGGACATGCGAAATCGAGGCCGGAAATGGATACCGCCTACATTCCCTTCTGCGGCATGCCGCCCCTGCCCGCCGGACTATGGCATCGCTGGACGCTGCAACCTGTGCTGCTGGTCGCACTGGCGGCATGGCTGTGGTTTTCCCTGCCGGGCCTGCGCCGCGCCGGCACCCCGGGACGCAAGGCCTGCTACGTTGCCGGCTGGGGCCTTGCCGCGCTGGCCCTGGTTTCACCGCTGTGCGCCTTGTCGGTGGCGTTGTTCTCGGCGCGCGCATCGCAGCACCTGCTGCTGCTGGCGGTGGCCGCACCGCTGCTGGCGCTGGGACTTCCCACTGTGGCCGGCAGATGGCACGCGTGGCTCCTGCGCCGGTTGAACGCGCCCGGCGGCGGCGCGATTTCCGCACTGGTGTTCGCCGCGATGCTCTGGGGCTGGCATCTGCCTGTGCTCTACGACGCGACTTTCCGCAGTGACCTGGCCTACTGGGCCATGCACCTGACATTGCTGGCCAGTGCGCTGGCGCTGTGGCTGCAGCTGCTGCAGCCCGGCGGCACCGCGCTGCTGGCGCGGGGGCTGGCGGGCTTCTTCACCTTCATGCAGATGGGGCTGCTCGGTGCCTTGCTGACGTTCTCGCCGACGTTGCTGTACGAGTCGCACCTGGCCACCACACTGGCCTGGGGCCTCTCACCGCTGGCCGACCAGCAGCTGGGCGGAATGATCATGTGGATTCCCGGCTGCGGCGTGGTGCTGCTGGCGATGCTGTACGGGATCCTGTCGGCAATCCGCGAGGCCACGCGCGCGACGGTGGTCGCGCCCGACGCGCCGCAGGCCTAGTCCGGCCGCGAAGGCGGAAAGCGGCCGTTGTCCAGGAAAAACGCCACGTGCTCGGCCACGTCAGCCGAAAGACACATGGCCACATGGTCGACCGGCAGCACGCAACGATCCGCAACGCCTTCCAGGTGCGTCTCGGCCACGCTCACCGTGCCATCGTGCGGCCGCGGCAGGCGCGCCACCAGCATGCCGAGGCCATGCCCGCCGGAACCGGCGATGATTCCCAGCTGCGGCGGGAAGCGCCATTCGGACGGCAGGCCGCGGATCAGGTCGCGCTCACCGGCATGGCCCAGCAGGCGGCGAGTCAGCCCATGCTTCGCGAGTGCGCGCGCCGCGGCGCTGCCGCGCGCGGGTGTGCCGATGAACACCACGCGGCAGAAATCGCCGCAGAAGGCCTGCGGCTCAAGCAGGCCGGTTTCGAACATGCGGTAGATCACGAGGCCACCGAGGCTGTGGCCGACCAGGTGCACCGGCTGCGAAGTGCCGGCAGCCAGTTCCTTCGCCATGCGCGCGCAGCGGCTGGCGACGCGGTCCATCGATTCAGCCAGCGAGGAGTAGCGGAACACACGCAACCGCCAGCCCCTCGCCGCCATCCGCCGGCGCAGCACGAAGGACTCTGCGCCGGTCATCCACAGGCCGTGGACGTAGAGGATGGTTCCCTTAGCTGGCGGGCTGCGGCGTGCGGACACGGATCGACAGCTCGCGCAGCTGCTGCTCGCTCACCGTCGTCGGTGCGTCGGTCAGCAGGCAGGCCGCGGTCTGCGTCTTCGGGAAGGCGATCACGTCGCGGATGCTCTCGGCGCCCGACATCAGCATGGTCAGGCGGTCGATGCCGAAGGCGATGCCGCCATGCGGAGGCGCGCCGTACTTCAGCGCGTCGAGCAGGAAGCCGAACTTGCGCTGCGCTTCTTCGGCATCGATGCCCAGCAGGCCGAACACCACCGACTGCATCTCGGCGCGATGGATACGCACCGATCCACCGCCGATCTCCGAACCGTTCAGCACCATGTCGTAGGCCTTGGCCACGGCAGCGCCCGGATCGGCCGACAGCGCGGCCGGATCGTCGACCTTCGGCGCGGTGAACGGATGGTGCATGGCCACCCAGCGCTTCGCATCCGGGTCGTATTCGAACATGGGGAAGTCGACCACCCACAGCGGCCGCCAGCCCTGCTCGACCAGCTTCAGGTCATGGCCGATCTTCAGGCGCAGTGCGCCCAGCGCATCGCAGACCACCCTGGCCTTGTCGGCGCCGAAGAAGACCAGGTCGCCATCCACCGCGCCGGTGCGCTCGAGGATGCCG
>CAYNEX010000140.1:0-6607 GCA_964396335.1 uncultured Steroidobacteraceae bacterium
TGTCGAAACGCGCGGGGATTGGTTTGCCAAAAAAGGCCGCGCTTTATACCATGAAGTTCCTGCCCGAACAATGTGTTAGGGCCGCCAGCGAGTCCCCCGTGCCGATCACCATCAAGTCCCCGCCAGAACAGGAAAAAATGCGTACCGCCGGCCGCCTCGTGGCCGAGGTGCTCGACATGCTCGGCGAGCACGTGAAGCCCGGGGTGACCACCGACGAGCTCGACCGCATCTGCCACGACTACATTGTGCAGGTGCAGAAGGCCATCCCGGCCAATGTCGGCTACAACGGCTTTCCGAAGACCATCTGCTCCTCGGTCAACCACGTCGTCTGCCACGGCATCCCGAATGACCGCAAGCTGGCCAACGGCGACATCATCAATGTGGATGTCACCGTGCTGCACGACGGCTTCCACGGCGACCACAGCCGCATGTACTTCGTCGGCAAGCCGGCCGTGCTGGCCGAACGGCTGGTGCGGGTCACCTACGAGGCCATGTGGCAAGGCATCCGGCAGGTGCGCCCCGGCGCCACGCTCGGCGACATCGGCCACGCCATCCAGACCCATGCCGAGTCGCAGGGCTTCTCGGTGGTGCGCGAATACTGCGGCCACGGCATCGGCCGCATCTACCACGAGGATCCGCAGATCCTGCACTACGGCCGGCCCGGCACCGGCATGCAGCTGCGTGAGGGCATGACCTTCACCATCGAACCGATGATCAATGCCGGCAAGCGCCACGTGCAGCTGCTGAAGGATGGCTGGACCGTGGTCACCAAGGACCACTCGCTCTCCGCCCAGTGGGAGCACACGGTGCTGGTCACCGCCGAGGGGGTTGAAGTGCTGACGCTGAGCGCTGCCGAGCGCGCGGCCAGCGCCGCAAAGGTGGCCTGATGGTCTCGATGCAGCAGGCGTCGATGGACGAGGACGACGCCGTCATCCCCACGCACGAGATGCCGGTGTGGCCCCTGCTCGAGCAGCTTGACCAGCACCTGGCCGAGGGCGGGTATTCGCGCGAGGTCTGCCGCAGGCTGGTCAGCGATGCGAATGAGGAACTCAAGGCGCGCTTCCTCGCCGAGGAAACCGTCGAAGTGCTGGTGCGCTCGCGGGCGCTGTTCACCGATGCCCTGCTGCGGGCCATGTGGCGCCACCTGCTGGCGCCGGAGCTGGCCGACAGCATGGCGCTGCTGGCCGTGGGCGGTTACGGCCGCAGCGAACTGCATCCCTACTCCGACGTCGACATCCTGGTGCTGATTCCCGCCGGGCGCGCGCTGACGCCCGAGGAACGCGGCCAGATCGAGCAGCTGATCACCTTCCTGTGGGACATCGGCCTGGAGGTCGGGCACAGCGTGCGCACCGCCGCAGAGTGCGCCGAGCAGGCCATTTCCGATGTGGGCGTGATGACCACGCTGATCGAGGCGCGGCAGCTGGCCGGCTCCGGGGAACTGGCGCTGGCGATGCGCGACGCCCTCGCCCCGGAACATGTCTGGCCGCCGGACCGCTTCTTCGAGGCCAAGCTGGCCGAGCAGCGCGAACGGCACCTGAAGGCCAACGACACGGCCTACAACCTCGAACCGAACGTGAAGAACGGTCCCGGCGGCCTGCGGGACCTGCAGACCATCGGCTGGGTGGCCAAGCGGCATTTCGGCGCGCAGACGCTCGATGAGCTGGTCGAGAAGGGATTCCTCACGCCGGGCGAGCTGCGCAAGCTGAAGCAGGCCCAGTCGTTCCTGTGGAAGGTGCGCTTCGGCCTGCATGTGCTCACCGGACGGCACGAGGACCGGCTGCTGTTCGACCACCAGATCAGGCTGGCGAAGACCTTCGGTTACGAGGACGCCACCTACACGCTGGCGGTGGAGCAGCTGATGCAGCGCTACTACCGCACCGTGCTCGATGTCAGCTTCCTGAACGAGCTGCTGCTGCAGGCCTTCCGCGACGTCATCCTGCCGGACGACTCGCCGGTGCAGCCCATCAACGCGCGTTTCCAGATCCGCCACGAGTACCTGGAAACCACCAGCCCGGACATGTTCGCGCGCTATCCCTCGGCGCTGCTGGAGCTGTTCCTGCTGCTGCAGCAGCATCCGCAGGTGCGCGGCGTCAGCGCCAACACCATGCGTGCGGTGGCGCGCCACCTGTGGCTGATCGACGAGGAATTCCGCCAGAACCCGCGCAACCACCGCCTGTTCCTCGACATCCTGCGCGCGCCGGCCGGCGTCACGCACGAACTGCGGCGCATGAACACCTATGGCGTGCTGGGACGCTACATCCCCGCCTTCGGCCGCATCGTCGGCCGCATGCAGTACGACCTGTTCCACGCCTATACCGTGGACGCGCACACGCTGTTCGTGGTCAGCAACCTGCGCCGCCTGGCGCTGCCGAAGTTCGACCACGAGATGCCGAAGATGTCGGCCATCATGCAGCAGCTGCCGCGCCAGGAGATCATCTACCTGGCGGCGTTGTTCCATGACATCGCCAAGGGCCGTGGCGGCGATCATTCCGAACTGGGCGCGGTCGATGCCGAGGCCTTCTGCCTCGAACAGGGCCTGTCGAACTACGACGCGCGCCTGGTGGCATGGCTGGTGAAGAACCACCTGACCATGTCGATCACGGCGCAGAAGAAGGACATCGGCGACCCGGCGGTGATCAACGAGTTCGCCAAGCTCGTCGGCGATGAGACACGCCTGGACTACCTGTTCCTGCTGACCTGCGCCGACGTGCGCGGCACCAACCCGAAGTTGTGGAACTCGTGGAAGTCGACGCTGTTCCATGATTTCTATGAAAGCGTGCGCGCGGCACTGCGCCGCGGCCTCGAAAGCCCGCTCGACGAGGAACAACTGATCACCGACAACCAGCGCGGCGCGCGCGCGCTGCTGCCGGCGCGCATCACCGCGGCCGAGGTCAGCCAGATCTGGGCGCCCCTGTCGAAGACCTTCTTCCTGCGCCACTCGCCCGAGGAGATCGCCTGGTTCACCGAACTGCGCGCCACGCACGAGGGCGGCGCGGACGAACCGCTGGTGGCCGTGCGGCCGCACAGCGAGCGCGGTTCCACCTCGGTGCTGATCTATGCGCCGCACCGCCGGCACGGCTTCGCGCGCGCCACGGCCATCCTCGACCAGCAGGGCCTGACGGTGGTCGATGCGCGGATCACGCCGGCCGACAATGGCTTCTCGCTCGACCTCTACCACGTGCTCGAGGACAACGGCGCGCCGATCACCGATGCCGAGCGCATCGAGGACCTCGAGCAGCTGCTGTGGAACTCGCTGCGCCGTCCGGATGAATCGCCGGCGCAGGTGTCGCGCCGCGCGCCGCGCCAGGTGCGCATGTTCAACACGCCCACCCGCGTCACCATCACCCGCGACGAGCGCAACCAGCGTTCGGCGGTGGAACTGGTGGCCGGCGACCGCCCCGGCCTGCTCTCCGATGTGGGCAAGGCGCTGTGGGAAGCGCGCGTCAACCTGCAGGGCGCCCGCATCAGCACCATCGGCGAGCGCGCCGAGGACGTGTTCTACGTCACCGACCTTGCGCAGCAGCCGCTGGAAGACAGCGTCGCGGCGAGCCTGAAACAGCGGCTCGAGACGGCGCTGTCGCGCACCCCCTGATCCTCGCCTTCGAGAACGCATGAATCCCGGTTTCGAGCGGCTCGCCGCCTATCCATTCGAACGTCTCGCGGAACTGAAGCAGGGCCTGGTGCCGCCGGCCCACCTGCCCCACATCCCGCTGTCCATCGGCGAGCCGCGGCATGCGCCGCCGGCCTTCGTGGTGGAGAAGCTGGTGCAGTCGCTGGGCGAGCTCGGCAGCTATCCGGCCACCCGTGGCCTGCCGGAACTGCGCGCCGCCGCGGCACGCTGGCTGGAGCGCCGCTTCGGCCTCGCCGCCGGCAGCGTCGATGGCGAGGCGCACGTGCTGCCCGTCAATGGCACACGCGAGGCGCTGTTCGCCTTCGTGCAGGCGGTGGTGGATTCACGCCGCAGTGGTGCTGTGCCGCTGGTGATGATGCCCAACCCCGGTTACCAGGTTTATGAGGGCGCGGCGCTGCTGGCCGGCGCCGAACCCTGGTACCTGAACACCACCGCCGACAACGGCTTCCTGCCGGACCTCGATGCGGTTCCCGAGGAAGCCTGGCAGCGTTGCCAGCTGCTGTTCCTGTGCAGCCCCGCCAACCCGGTGGGCGCGGTGATGAGCGAGACCTACCTGCGGCATGCGCTGGAACTGGCCGAGAAATACGATTTCATCATCGCCTCGGACGAGTGTTACGCGGACCTGTTCGATGACGAGTCCTCGCCGCCGCCGTCGCTGCTGACTGCCGCGGCGGCCGCGGGCAACACCGATTTCAGCCGCTGCATGACCTTCCACTCGCTGTCGAAGCGCTCCAGCCTGCCCGGGCTGCGCTCCGGCCTCGTGGCGGGCGACGCGAAACTGATCCGGCCCTTCCTGCTGTATCGCACCTATCATGGCTGCGCGATGCCGGTGCCGACGCAGAAGGCCAGCATCACGGCGTGGAGCGACGATGCGCATGTGCGCGAGAACCGCGCGCTGTACCGCATCAAGTACGACCGCGTGCTGCCCATCCTGCAGCCGGTGATTGATGCACCGCGTCCGGCGGGTGGTTTCTATCTGTGGCTGCCGGTGGGCGGAGATGATGCCGCCTTCACCGCCGGCCTGTTTGCCGGGCAGAACATCACCGTTGTGCCGGGGTCATACCTTGCGCGTCATGCGCATGGCATCAATCCGGGCGAGGGCCACGTACGCATTTCGCTCGTTGCCACCGAGGCCGAATGCGTGCAGGCTGCGCACCGCATCCGTGAATTCATCCTGTCCAGAAAGAGTTGAACAACATGTCCGAATCGCTTCGCCAGGTCATCGAGTCCGCTTTCGAGCGTCGCTCCGAGATCACCCCTTCCACCGTCGATCGTTCGCTGCGCCAGGCCATCGACGATGCCATCGGGCTGCTCGACAGCGGCGAGGCACGCGTCGCCGAAAAGCAGGGTGACGACTGGAAGGTCAACGAATGGCTGAAGAAGGCCGTGCTGCTGTACTTCCGCACCAACGACAACCAGGCCATCGAGGCCGGCGCCCTGCGTTTCTATGACAAGGTGCCGCTGAAGTTCGGCGACCAGAGCCCGGCGCAGATGCGCGCCAGCGGTGTGCGCGTGGTGCCGCCGGCGACCGCCCGCCGCGGTTCGTACATCGCGCCGAACGTGGTCCTGATGCCCTCCTACGTGAACATCGGCGCCTATGTCGATTCGGGCACGATGGTCGACACCTGGGCCACGGTGGGCTCGTGCGCCCAGATCGGCAGGAACGTGCACCTGTCCGGTGGCGTCGGCATCGGCGGCGTGCTCGAGCCGCTGCAGGCCTCGCCCACCATCATCGAGGACAACTGCTTCATCGGCGCCCGCTCCGAGATCGTCGAGGGCGTGATCGTCGGCGAGGGTTCGGTGATCTCGATGGGCGTGTTCATCGGCCAGAGCACCAAGATCTATGACCGCACCACCGGCAGCATCAGCTATGGCCGCGTGCCGCCGGGATCGGTGGTGGTGCCGGGCAACCTGCCGTCTGCCGACGGCAAGTACAGCCTGTACTGCGCGGTGATCGTGAAGCGCGTGGATGCGAAGACGCGCGAGAAGACCAGCCTGAACGAGTTGCTGCGCAACATCGACTGAAGGCACGTCCGGTCAGCGCCGGCGGAGTTCCATCCGCCGGCGCGTGCCGGCCACTTCCGGCAGGAATTGTCGAGCGACGCGGCGGCCCCTCCGATCAGATGAACGGCCGGCTGTCGCGCCGTTCCCTGCCCGCCATCGCACCGGGCGCGTGCGGCCCTTCCGCGAACTCCTCGATCATCTTGCGGTTGAAGGCCGGGATGTCATCCGGCTTGCGGCTGGTGACCAGCCCGCGGTCGGTGACGACCTCCTCGTCCACCCAGCGCGCACCGGCGTTGATCAGGTCGCTGCGGATGGAAGGCCAGGAGGTCACCTTGCGACCCCGCACGCCATCCGCTTCGATCAGCGTCCAGGGGCCGTGGCAGATCGCCGCAATGGGCTTGCCGGCCTCGATGAAGGCCCGAACGAAAGCAATGGCCTCCGGCAGCATTCGCAGCTGGTCGGGATTGGCGACGCCGCCGGGCAGCATCAGCGCATCGAAATCATCCGCGCGCGCCTCCGACAGCGGCACGTCCACTTTCACGAATTCGCCCTTGTCGAAATGTTTCCAGCCCTGCACCTGGTCCTTCGCCGGCGACACCACCAGCGCCTCGGCGCCGGCCTGCTGCAGGGCCTTGCGCGGTTCGAGCAGCTCGGACTGCTCGAATCCTTCCGCCGTCAGGATCGCGACCTTCATGCCATCGAGTGTTGCCATGCCCTTCTCCTTGCACGTGGGGAAACGACAAGGAGATGCCATGGTGCCGTGCAAAGGCTGTAGGTGGATGCCCACCTGCACGGTCGGAGCGCTGCGGACGGACCGCGATCAGCCGAATCGGCCGGTAATGTAGTCTTCCGTCAGCTTGTGCCGCGGATTGGTGAAGATGCGGTCCGTCTCGCCCACCTCGATCAGGTCGCCGAGATGGAAATACGCGGTGCGCTGCGAGACGCGCGCGGCCTGCTGCATCGAGTGGGTGA
>CAYNEX010000141.1:0-6516 GCA_964396335.1 uncultured Steroidobacteraceae bacterium
TCACCGCCCTCGACTACGCGATGGGTCGCGGCTACGTGCCCTTCCTGCAGATGCCCCAGCCGCCCAACACGCAGCTGGCTGACTACCTGCGCAGCCTCGGCGCGACCGTCGAACTCGACGAGACGCCCGACTGGCCGCCGCAGGGCCCTCCCATTGCCACGGCCGTGTATGACTCGGTCATCTGGCCCGTTGACCCTGTAGGCCCGTAATGACCATCTCCCGACGTAATTTCCTGCGCGATGGCGCGCAGTCCGTTGCTGCTGCCTCGCTGCTGGGCACCGGCCTGCTGGCCGGTTGCGCCAGCCAGGGCTCCTCCTCCTCCAGCGCGGGCGCGGCCCGGGCCGCTGTGGCGCGCAGCATCGCCGCCAGCGACCTGACGGTCAGCGAAGTGGCCGGCCTCACCGTGATCGACGGGGCCGGCTGCAACGTGGTGGCGCTTGGCGGCCCGCAGGGCGCGCTGATGATCGACGGCGGCCTCGCCGCCAATTCGTCGGTGCTGCTGCAGTCGGTGCTGTCGAACACCGGCGCCGGCCGCGTGCAGACGCTGATCAACACCCATTGGCATCCGGAACAGACCGGCGCCAACGAGGCTGTCGGCAACGCCGGCGGCACGATCATTGCGCACGAAGTGACCAGACTGGCGCTGGCCGCCAGGGTCGGCAACCGCTCTGCCCTGTACGAGGGCAAGTACGGCCCGCTGGCGGCCGCGGGCATTCCCACGGTCACCACGTACAACAAGGGTTCGCTCGACTGGGCCGGTGAGCCGGTGGAATACCGCTACCTGCCGGCCGCGCACACCAACGGCGACCTGTTCGTGTACTTCCCGCGCCGCAATGTGCTGGTGGCGGGCGGACCGGTGGGTTCGGACCGCTGGCCGGTGATCGACTACCTGAACGGCGGTTTCATGCACGGTTTCGTGCGTTCGTACGAGATCCTCATCGAGACCGTCAACGACGACACCATCGTGATCCCGGCCAATGGCCCGACGATCACCGGTGCCGACATCGTCAGGCACCACGAGCTGTACATGGACTTCTTCAAGCAGTTCTTCGTGCTGTTCAACAAGGGCTTCGGACCTGCCGACGTGGCGGCCTTCAACCGCGGCGTGGAGTTCATGGGCGTGGGCCAGGTGGTGGCGGACCGTCCGCTGACGCGCGAGCCGGGCAAGGCCCTGCTGGCGAAGTTCGGCAGCGCCGACACCTTCCTCGAGAACGCCTACCGCTCCGTGCAGCTGGCGACGATTCCGCACTGATCTGACGTGGTCCCCGGCGCGTGTCCTGCGCGCCGGGGCCGGCCTCCTCCGCTAGGATGGGGCCATGAAGTTCCCCCGAGTCCTGCTTCCCCTGGCGGCTGCCGTGCTGGCGCTGGCCGGTGGCTGCGATGTGTCCGCGTCGCGCGCCGATGCCGCACGCCTGCAGCAGCTGGAAGATCGCGAGGCCATCCGCCAGCTGCTGGTGGACTATGGCGCGGCGCTCGACCGGCGCGATTTCGCGGCGTTTGCAGCGCTGTTCGCCCGTGATGCGGAATACGTGGCGGGTCCCCCGGTGCGCGGCCCTGAAGCCATCAGCGCACAGCTGGAAAGCACGCTCAGTGCCAACCCGTCGAACCTGCCGACGCCGAACTTCCACCTGTCGTTCAATCCCTCGATCACGCTCGACGGTGACCGCGCCTCGGCAGTGAGCCTCGGCGCCTACACCGCGCCGGACCCGGCCGGTGGCGCCACCCGCATGGTGTTCTTCGTCTGGTACCGCGACCAGCTGGTGCGCGAGGACGGGCGCTGGAAATTCCTGCGCCGTGAGGTGGGCAGCGGCGCCCTGCCCCCGGTGGCCACGGCGGACTGATGCACGTCCGCAGCTTCCCGCCGATCGGCAATGCCCGCGCCACAAGGCTGATCCTCGGCACCATGCCCGGCAAAATGTCGCTGGTGGCGCATGAGTATTACGCACATCCGCGCAATGCCTTCTGGGACATCATGCAGCAGCTGTTCGACATCGCCCGCGCCCTGCCCTATGCGCAGCGTGTGCAGGCGCTGGAGAAACACGGCATCGCGGTGTGGGATGTGCTGGCCTCCTGCTCGCGCAGCAGCAGCCTCGACTCGGACATCCTCGCCGACAGCATCGTGCCGAATGAATTCGTGCCCTACCTCAGCAACCACCCGGCGATCCGCGCCATCTACTTCAATGGCAACAACGCGCGGAAGCTGTTCGAGAAGCATGTGGTGCCGGTGCTGACACCGCGGCAGCAGCAGATCGAACGGGTGACGCTGCCGGCGACCAGCCCGGCGCATGCACGGATGTCGCGGGCGGAGAAGGTCAAGGGCTGGAGGGTGGTCGCGAAACCCTGAGGCAGGAGGGCCTGCGGGAAAAATCTTTGCGGCAGGCCGTCAAATTCCCGGCCGGCCAGCGTCTTTACAGCATGGACAGAAAAGACCGCATGCCTGACGGTGCCACGGAATGGTTCCAGGCGCAGGTGGCGCCCCACCTGCCGACCCTGTTCCGGGTTGCCTATCGGCTGGTTCGCAACCGGGCGGATGCCCAGGACCTGGTGCAGGACACCTGCGTCGCCGCCTGCGAGAACCGGGCGCGCGTCAGCGATGCGGACCATCCGGTGCGCTGGCTGCTGCGGGTGCTGCACAACTGCTTCATCGACCGGACGCGACGGCACAAGCGTGCCAACCTGGTATCCCTCGATGCTGCCAATGCAGCCCAGCCGCTGGTCAGCAGCCTGCCGGGACCTGAAAGCGCGATGCTGCACACCGATGCGCATCGCGCGGTCGCACGCGCCTTCCTGCAGCTCGAACCCACGCAACGCACATTGCTGGTCCTGCGGCTGGAAGGCTATGGACTCGGCGAGATCGAATCCATCACCGGCATCGACCGTGCCCTGCTCGGGGCGCGATTGCACCGCGCCCGCAACAGCCTGGCGCGCAACCTGGAACAACAGACGGGAGCGACCTGCTCGGCGCTCCTGATCGGGAGCGGATCATGAACTGCCAGGACGTCATCGGGATTCTGGATCACGTGCGGCTTGATCGGCTCGAAGCCGCCGACCGCCGGCAGGTCGAGGCGCATGTCGCCGGCTGCGCCGAGTGTGCGGGTGTATGGAATGCGCAAGCCGCCCTGGCGGCGCTGCCGGATGAGCCCATGCCTGCAGGCCTGGCGAAGCAGTGCATTGCGGCGCTGACCGCAAGCGTCGCGGGTTCTTCGCGTGCCGCGGGACCTGGCAATCGTCGCATCATCATCTGGGGTGCGCTGACGGCCGTGGCCGCCGCTGCCGTCACGTGGCTGTGGCTGCCGCGGGAGATGCCGCAGGACCCCGCCGCGGAGCGCCTCCGGAGATCGGGGAATGGCACAAGCGCCCAGCTCGCCGGGGTCGCGAATGCCACGCAGGCGACCGGGATCGAAGACACGAGGCCACGTCCCGCCGAGGCGGTCATCGAGGAATCGATGATGGACCCCAGGATCACGGTGGAAGTGATCGCGCAGGACCCTGCTCCGGCTGGCCAGGAGCCGCTCCAGGCCACGGCCACGGACCCCTTCGAGCGCCAGGTCCGGCAATCGCTGCAGGCCGCGCTGGTCGAGGAACTGCGCAGGATTCCCAACGTGCAGGTGGTGCAGCAGGTTCCCAGGGAGCTGGTTGCCCCCGCGCGCCACTACCGGCTGCAGATCGCGGGATTCCAGATGCTCGGAGTGGATGGCCGACCCACGCGCGCGGAAGGGCGTTACAACCTGGCTCTCCAGGCACAGGAGGTGAAAGCTGGTGTCTCCATACCTTCACGTCCCTTTCCCTTCGCTGTTGCCGTCGATCCCCTGGCGACCTGCACCAGCCCGGATGAACCGGCCACCCGACCCTGCGATGTGGCCACCACCGCCGCCTTCCTGGTCCGCCGATTGCGAAAGCAGATCTTCCCTGCCGACCGGACAGTCATCCAGCCTCTGCAAGCCGGATTCAGGGACTTCTCACGGGCACCTGAAGAACGCTTCCAGGACTTCGTGGAGCTGTTCAGGCTGCAGTCCAGGGAGAGTGGCAGACACCTGCTGGGCGACCCCCAGGTGGTGGATGCAGCCGTCGAACTGGCCGGGCTCATGGACTCGACGCACCGCGCACAACTGTGGCGCGCCCTGCGCGGCAACGCCAACCCGCAACTGATCGACCCGCTGCTGGCATCGCTGCAGCAGGATTCCAGGGAGGCCCGCATCGCGGCAGCCGAGACACTGGCACTGGACTTCAGTGGTGATCCTCGCGTGCAGTCGGCGCTGGAATCCGTCGCGAGTGCCGATCCCGACTCCATGGTGCGCGCACTCGCCCGCCGCGGCGTGAGCGGTGAAGGCGCATGGCAGGCGTACGTGCTGTCTTCACTGAAGGATTCCGCGCTGCCGGCTTCGCGACGTGTCGAGGGTTTGCTGCACGTCCTGTATCCACCGGACACGATCCAGGGCATTTCCGATGGATCACCGGCAAATTACCGGCAAACCCTCCAGGAACTCGACGATGCCTCGGTCACGGCGCTCGCCGAATCCTTCACCAGAGCGGAGCAGCTGCGCAAGTTCCCTGGAAACAACCTGATCGGAAACTTCGCGAGCACCCACAGCAGGCACCCGGCGGTGAAAAAGATGTTGCTGACGGTGCTGGAGCAGGATTCCTTCGCCTTGAATCGGTCCGTGGCCGGCGAAGCACTGGCCGTCCCGCACCTGATCAGTGATCCGCAGGTTCGCCAGGCATTGGCCAGGGCGGTCAGCAACGATCCGGATGCACGGGTACGCGACTATCTGCGGCAGGTGCTGGACCGTGACTACGTGAAGCAGGCAATGGAGGCGTCTGCGCGCTGAAGGAAACGATCCCGGCGCGAAGCCTCACCGGAACAACTTCGAACCGAAGTCCAGCAGCGAGTCCCGGCGGCAATCGATGCGGCCTGCGGCAGCGCCACATCGGCCCCTTGAAATTTCCATATCCATCAGGGGCGCGACCACCGAATCCATATGCCCGAAAAGGCATCAGCGCTCCGCCAAATTCATTTGTGCGGGAATTTGATTAGCGCGACACTTTTTCGCAACTCCAACCAGAACGGATGTCAGCCATGTCGAAGCAATTCAGCCGCAATAACCAAGTGAGGCTCGCCGTCGCGCTGAGTATCATTTCCGCAACCGGCACGGCGTGGGCACAGTCCGGGGACGACTTCATCCTCGACGAAGTGGTGGTCACCGGCACCCGCGTGGCCGATCGCTCCCGCCTCGACACCCTCTCCCCGGTGGACGTCCTGACGGCCGACGCGCTCTCCAGCCAGGGTTCCACCGAACTGGCCACCTCGCTGCAGCGCCTGGCACCCTCGCTGACCTTCCCGCGCCCGTCGGCCACCGACGGCACCGACTCCATCCGCCCGGCGACGCTGCGCGGCCTGTCTCCCGACCAGACGCTGGTGCTGGTGGATTCGAAGCGCCGCCATGCCTCGGCACTGGTCAACCTGGGCGGTTCGGTGGGCCGCGGCTCCTCGGCCGTGGACCTGAATGCCCTGCCGGTGTCGGCCATCGAGCGCGTCGAGGTGCTGCGTGACGGCGCCTCGGCACAGTACGGCTCCGACGCCATCGCCGGCGTCGTCAATGTGCGCCTGCGCGCCGAGCGCGAAGGCGGCGGCGCCACGCTGACCTATGGCGAGTACGACACCAAGGTGGAGACCGCGCGCGGCACGCGCAAGGAACACGACGGCGCCACCAAGTCGCTGGCTGCGTGGGTCGGACTCGGCCTCGGTGCCGAGGGTTACCTGACGCTGTCCGGTGAATACCGCGACCGCAATCCCACCAGCCGCGGCGACCTGGACCCGCGTGTCACGCCGAACCGCGTCACCTCGCGCTACGGCGAGCCGGACAGCAGGGATCTGTCGTTCTACGCCAATGCCGGGCTGCCGCTGGCCAATGGCTGGGAGCTGTATGGCTGGGCCGGCCTGCAGGATCGCGACTCCACTTCGGCCGCGCTGTACCGCATCCCGACCAATGCCGACAATGTGCCGGCCATCTATCCGGACGGCTTCCTGCCGCTGATCAATCCGGATGTCACCGACCTGACCGCCGCCGCCGGCACCAACGGCCAGATCGGCGGCTGGGATGCGGACTTCAGCCTGGTCTATGGCCGCAACAAGCTGGACTACGCGGTGCGCAACTCGCTCAACGCCACCTATGGCGCGGATTCGCCGACCACCTTCGATGCCGGCGGCCTGGTCTACGACCAGATCGTGCTCAACGCCGGCCTGTCGCGCGCGCTGGAGCTGGGCCTTGCCAACCCGGTGAACTTCGCCTGGGGCGTGGAGGCACGCCGCGAGAACTACGAGATCAACGCCGGCGAGCCGGCCTCGTGGGATACCGGCACGGTCAACCCGGCGCGCACGCCGGGCTCGCAGGGTTTCCCGGGCTTCCAGCCTTCGAACGAGATCGACAAGGACCGCAGCGCCTTCGGTGGTTATGTCGATGTGGAAACCAACCTCACCGACAAGCTGCTGGCCTCGCTGGCGCTGCGCGCCGAGCA
>CAYNEX010000142.1:0-6376 GCA_964396335.1 uncultured Steroidobacteraceae bacterium
GCACCGAAGGCATCGAGACCATCATGTGGCTGGTCATGCGCGGTGCGCTGCAGAGCAACGTCAAGGTGGTCCACAAGCACTACCACGCGCCGATCTCGAACACCGGCGCCGGCGTGCTGGTGCTGGAGAACACGTTCATCTGAAATCCTCCGCGTCCCGCGAGAACCTTCGCGGCAGCCTGCTGATGGCTGCCGCGATGGCGGGTTTCGCCATCGAGGATGTGCTGATCAAGCAGATGGCCGGTGCGCTGCCCGTCGGGCAGGTGCTGGTCATGGTCGGCGCGGGCAGCGGCCTGCTGTTCGTGCTGATCTGCCTGGCGCGACGCGATCCGGTGCTGTCGCGCATGTTCTTCTACGCACCGGTGATGGTGCGCAATTTCTCCGAAGCCGGCGGTTCCGCCGCTTTTGTCAGCGCGCTGGCGCTCACGACCTTGTCGGGTGCCTCGGCCATCCTGCAGGCCACGCCGCTGGCGGTGGCGCTGGGTGCGGCGCTGTTCCTGGGGGAACGCGTGCGCTGGCGGCGCTGGACCGCCATCGGCCTGGGTTTCCTCGGCGTGTTGATGATCATCCAGCCCGGTCTTTCCGGATTCGAACCGGCATCGCTGCTGGCCCTGCTGGCGGTGGTGATGCTGGGAGCGCGTGACCTCGCCAGTCGCGCGGTGCCGCAGGAAGTCTCGAGCGTGCAGCTGGCCGCGTGGGGACTGCTGTCGCTGGTGCCGGCGGGACTGCTCATGCTGCTGGTGTCGCATGCCGAGGTGCAGATCCCGGGCACCGCGGACCTGTTGCGGCTGCTCGCGATCGTGGTGGTCGGCGGCGCCGCGTATTACGCGGTGGTGCTGGCGACACGCATCGGCGAATTGAGCGCGGTGATGCCGTTCCGGTACACGCGCCTGGTGTTCGCGATGCTGCTGGCATACTGGGTGTTCGGCGAAAGGCCGGACCTGATGATGCTGGCCGGCGCCGCGTTGATCGTCGGCACCGGCCTGTACACCATCTGGCGCAGCGCGATGCTGCGCCGGCGCGCGGCGCAGGATCAAAGACCGAACAGCGCCGCCGGTCCCTCGGTGTAGAAGCGCGCGCCGAACAGCACGCGGTTGCCGAGCACGAACGGCGCGCTGGCGATCGGATCCCTGCCGTCACTGCGGGTGTTGGCGCGGACGGTGGCATCGTCAGGCAGCACCTCACGGGTGCCGGTCGGCGTGCCGTCGGTCTCGTACAGGCGATGGTCCTGGCCACCGACCGCGGCGGTGAACCACGCCTTGTTGCCGCGCACGGCCACCCAGCCTGACCTGCCGTCGCCGCCGAAGCTGCTGCCATTGCCGGCATTCAGGTCCGCCAGGCGCCTCGTGCCGTTGGCCGTGCCGTCGGTGACCCAGGGTTCGCGGCCCGCGGCGTCACTGCCGAGGAACAGCAGGCGATTGCCGACCACCACCACGCCGGGGCCGTTCACGCTGCCGTCGAAATGCGCCTCCACCGGTCGCACGGCGGCGCTGACTTCGCGGGTGCCGCCCTGCGTGCCGTCAGTCGACCACAAGGTCCAGGCGTTCGTGCCCGCGGCGCGCGCCGGGAAGTAGTGCCTCCCGTTGAACGACACCATGCGGCGTGCCGCGGAATGCATTTCGACCGTGGCGACGCGCAGGGTGCCGGCCAGCGTGCCGTCGGTGGCGAACAGGCTGCGCCGGTCGGTGCTGCCTGCCGAATAGGCAAAATACAGCAGCTGGCCGTTGGTGACGGTGAATTGCGTTGGTGAACCGCTGCGGTCACGGCCGGGCAGGGCATCGTGGAACAGGCGCGTGTTGGCGGCGGTGCCGTCGGTGCTCCACAGTTCCACGCCTTCATCGCGCGAATGCCAGGTGAAGTACAGCCGGTTCCTGAAGACCGCCATGTCATAGGTGGAGAGCGAACGCGACTGGTCGTTGCGCGTCAGCTGCAGCAGGTTGCCGGCGCTGCCATCCGTGGAATAAAGCTGCGGGTTGCCGCGCGGACCGCCGACGCCGGCGTAGAAGTACAGGCGATTGTTCCACCAGGTCCAGGCCTGCGTGGCCTCGAAACGTGTGTCTCCGTTCGGATTGATGTCGGCCACCAGGTGCGTGCCGTTGCTGCTGCCGTCGGTGGACCACAGTTCGCGCCCATGCAGGCCGTCATCGGCGGTGAAGAACACACGGTTACCCCAGGTGCCGACCAGCGAGACGCTGTCGGCCCGGGTGCCGAAGGTGCGCAGCAGGCGCACGGTGCCGGAGGCGTTGGCATGCCAGAGCGCATGGGTGGTGCTGTCCGGATCACGGGCAGTGAACACCGCGCCATTGCCCAGCGCCAGCAAGTCCGTCGGCGCCAGGTCCGCGCGCAGCCGGCGTGTGCCGGCGGGTGTGCCATCGGTGATCCACAGTCGCCGCGTGGCCGGTGAACCTTCGCGCGCCAGGAAGAAGGCCTGGTTGCCGGCCGCGACGAAATTTTCCGGCCAGGTGGCGTCTGCGCTCAGCAGGGAAACCGACTGGACCTGAGATGGCGGCGGTGAAGGTTCCGGTTCGGGCTGCGGAGTGGGTTCCGGAGTCGGAGTCGGCTCCGGCTCCGGAGTCGGCGTGGGCTCCGGCGTCGGAGTTGGCGTTGGCTCCGGCGTCGGTTCCGGTGTTGGAGTCGGTGTTGGAGTCGGAGTCGGTGTTGGAGTCGGAGTCGGCGCGGGTTCCGGCTCAGGTGTCGGCGCGGGGGTCGGTTCGGGCTCAGGCGTCGGAGTCGGAGTTGGCGTCGGGGTTGGCGCAGGCTCAGGCGTCGGAGCCGGCGTAGGTTCTGGCTCCGACGTGTCGGGCGGCGGACTGGCCACCGTCGGATCGGCAGGACCGGGCACGGTCATCGCGGCGACCAGCGTCACCCCGCTGTAGTCGCCCGTGCCCAGCAGGCCGACCTGCCAGACGCCGGCGGCGGGATTGTTCATCTCGCAGCGCTCATCGTTGCCGGCGCTGATGGATTCACATTCGCGCGCACGCGGGCCGATCACGGCGATGTCGACATTGCCCGTGCCGCCGCTGGTGGCGATGGCGAGCTTCAGCGCCCCGGATGGCACCGTCACCAGGTGCGTGCTGACCGAATCACGACTGCCGGCGAGCTGCGTGAGGTGCAGGAGGTTGGTGGTCTGTGGAGTGCTGCTGCCAGTGCCTGGCTGCTGCACCACGTTATTGCCGCCGTCCTCGCTGCCGCCTCCGCATGCGGCCAGTGCCAGCATTGCGGCCAGGCCGGCAGCAATCCGCGTCCGATGCTCCATCCTTCCCCCATCAGGCGGGCCGGGAAGTCGGCCCGCAGGCCCGCGATGATCACGGGCCGGCCGGGAGCCGGACCATCCGGCGCCGCCGCAAGCGCGTGCAGGCGTCGTCCTTCAAGACGGGGAGGAGGGGGTTGCGGGCGCCCTCAGGCGCCCGGGAACTCGGCCTCGTTCATGTAGAAGATCTCGAACACATGGCCGTCCGGGTCGGCGAAGCTGCGCTGGTACATGAATCCATAGTCGCGCGGCGCTCCGGCCTCGCTGCCGCCGTTGGCGAGGGCGGTCTGCATCACGGCGTCCACGTCAGGCCTGTCCCTGGCGTCCAGCGCGAGCAGCGTCTGCAGCTCCTTGCGCGGGTCGCAGATGCCGCGGTCGGTGAAGGTCTGGAAGTAGTCCCGCTGCAGCAGCATGAAATAGATGGATTCGGAGACCACGATGCAGGCCGCCTGGTGGTCGGTGAACTTCGGATTGATGCTGAAGCCCAGTGCCGTATAGAAGGCCTTGGACTTCTCAAGGTCGGTCACGGGCAGGTTGACGAAGATCTGCTTGGCCATTGCATGCTCCTTGGTGGATGGACCGGGCCCTGATGCCCGGTCCATGCCATGTCGACGGCCGGGGACGCCCGGAATCGACAACCCGCCGGATGATTTTCCGGGCCAGCCCTCAGTGCGGGCCGGCGCCGGGGGTGTCCGGAGCCGGGGTGCCCCAGTCCTCATGCGCGCGCGAGATCACATAGGCGTGCACCGCCTCCACCTCCTGCTCGTTGAGCAGGCTGGCGAAGCTGGCCATGCCCTTGTTCACGCGCGTGCCCTTCAGCACGATGTCGTTGAACTGCGCATGGGCCTCGCGATCCATGAAACGCAGGTCCTTCACGCCACCGATGGCCAGCTGGCCATGGCATTGCGCGCAGGTGCGCGCGAACACCTCGGCGCCCTGGCGGATGGTTTCCTCGCTGGCGCGCAGCGGCGGCGGTTCGGGGATGGTGGCGGCCGGCGGCAGCGGCGGCAGTTGCTTGCTGCCGCCGAGCTTGAACACCAGCAGGCGCGCGGCGGCGCGGTTCTCGGCCGTGCCGGCACCACGCTCGACCTGCGCGGCACCGCCGCCCCAGCCGGCGTTCACGGCCACGTACTGCTCGCCGTCCAGTTCATAGGTGATGGGACCGGCCACCGGCGCGGACTGCACCGGCATCTCCCACAGCAGCTCGCCATCGGTGGCGCGGAAGGCCGCGAAGGTCTGCTTCGTGGTGCCTTCGAACACCAGGTTGCCGGCGGTGGCCAGCACGCCGCCATTGCCGTGGCGGGGCAGGGGCACCTTCCAGCGCATTTCCTGCTTCACCGGATCCCAGGCGATCAGCGCGGTCTTCTCGCGCGCCGTACCTTCCTGCATCAGCCGCATGCGCTTCTGCAGCGCCTCGCCGGTGTAGCCACCCCAGCCGGCATTCGAGCGATAGGGCTGCGGCTTGAAGTTCGGGTCGAGCGCGTAAACCATCCAGTGCTCGTATTGCGGGAAATAGGCGAGGCCCGTCTCCGGGCTGTAGGCCATCGGGAACCAGTTGTGCGCGCCGCCCGGGCCCGGCGCCACCAGCACCGGGTCGGTGCCGTAATGCGCCTCGGGATTCACCACCGGCCGGCCGGTTTCCAGGTCGATGTGGCTGGCCCAGGTCACCGGCACATGGTTCCTGGCCGAGATCAGCTTGCCGTTGGTGCGGTCGATCACATAGAAGAAGCCGTTCTTCGGTGCATGCATCAGCACCTTGCGCTGCTCGCCATCGATCTGAAGGTCGGCCTGCACGATGGACTGTGTGCAGGTGTAATCCCAGTCCTCGGCCGGGGTTTCCTGGTAGTGCCAGCGGTATTCACCGGTGTTCACGTCCACCGCGACGATGGAGCAGAGGAACAGGTTGTCGCCGCCCTGCGGGCTGCGGTGCTTGTGCGCCAGCGGCGAGCCGTTGCCGGTGCCGATGTACACCATCTGCAGTTCCGGGTCATACGCGATCGAATCCCACGCGGTGCCGCCGCCGCCGAGCTTCCACCACTCGCCGGTCCAGGTCTTCGCGGCCATTTCCATCACGCTGTCGGAAGCGGCGCCATCCGGCCCCTTCGACGGATCGCCGGGCACCAGCCAGAACTTCCAGCGGAACTCGCCGGTGTCGGCATCCCAGGCGCTGACGAATCCGCGCACGCCGAGGTCGGCGCCGCCATTGCCGACCACCACCAGGCCATCGAACACGCGCGGTGCGCCGGTGATCGACCAAGGGGCGGAATCATCGAAGGTGCGCACTTCCCAGACCGGCGTGCCTTTCTTGGCGTTGAGGCCGATCAGGCGGCCATCAAGCGTGGCGATCACCACCTTGTCGTTCCAGAAGGCGAGGCCGCGCGATACCGGTTCGCAGCAGGCATAACGGCCCCATTCACGCGGTACCTTCGGGTCGTAGGTCCACAACTCGCGGCCGGTGCGCGCGTCATAGGCAGTGGTGATGTTCCAGGCGCTGATGTTGTAGAGCACGCCGTCGATGTACAGCGGCGTGGCCTCGACGCCGCGGAAGGTGTCGAGGTCGGCATACCAGGCCAGGCCCAGCTTGCCGACGTTGGATTCATTGATGGTCTTCAGCGGGCTGAAGCGCTGCGCGTCATAGGTGCGCCCGTCCATCAGCCACTGGCCGGCCTCGGCGGCGGCATTGCGCAGTCGCTGCGCATCGACCCGTTTCGATTCCGGCGCTCCCGGACCGCCCTGGCAGGCTACGACCGTGGCCATCGTGGCCGCGCAAATCAGCAACAGACCCCAAGTCTTCGTACGCAACATGCTCGCCTCGCCGACCCCCGGAAAACAGGGGGCAAGGATAGTTCATCCGGAGGCAAGGCGGGACCGGCCGATTGCCGGGTGAAAGCTTGTGAGGGAAGGGGCATTGGGCCATCTTTGGCCCCGGACTGATCTTGCCAATCGCCAAACCGGGGGGTTCACATGGATCGCAACCTTCTTCCGCGTATGCTGATCGCCTGCGCCGTCAGCGCCGTTCTCGGCACCACGCCCGGCCTGTTGCAGGCGGCCGGCAGCGGATACGAACTCGAGGAGGTCGTGGTCACGGCCCAGTTCGTCGAACAGAACCTGCAGGAGACACCCGTGG
>CAYNEX010000143.1:0-6348 GCA_964396335.1 uncultured Steroidobacteraceae bacterium
GCGGGATGTCGTAGCTGCGCCGCCAGACCTTCACCTGCGCCTCGCCGTGCTTCTCGACCGTCTGCGCCTTGTCGAGGCCCTGCAGCGCGCCGTAATGGCGCTCGTTGAGCCGCCAGGACTTTTCGACCGGCAGCCACATGCGGTCCATCTCGTCGAGCGCGATCCACAGCGTGCGGATGGCGCGCTTCAGCATCGAGGTGTAGGCGTAGTCGAAGCGGATGCCGGTGTTCTTCAGCTCCACGCCCGCCTGGCGTGCCTCGGCCCGGCCCTGGTCGGTCAGGTCGACGTCGGTCCAGCCTGTGAACAGGTTGGCCACGTTCCATTCACTCTGGCCATGGCGAAGAAGCACGAGTTTGCCGGACATCTGACGGGCTCCGTATCCTTGTGAAGTGCAGCGAGATTACCAAACCAGCCGCGCCACATGAGCCGGATCATCGAATTGAAAGTGAAGCCCGGCGCGCGTGTCAGCCAGCTCACGCGCCAGCCGGACGGCAGCTGGCTGGCGCAGCTGAAATCCCCGCCGGTGGATGGCAAGGCCAATGCCGAGCTGATCGCGCTGGTGGCCGGGGAATTCGGCGTGCGGCGCGCGCAGGTGAGCATCCGCGCCGGCGCGTCGGGGCGGCGCAAGCTGGTGAAGATCGAGGATTGAGGCCGGTCCGGGCCGGCCCGCGCAAGGCCTCAGGCCTTCTTCACGAACTCCGACTTCAGGCCCATCGGACCGATGCCCTCGATGCGGCAGTCGATGTCGTGGTCGCCGTCCACCAGGCGGATGTTCTTCACCTTGGTGCCCACCTTCACCACCGCCGAGGAGCCCTTCACCTTCAGGTCCTTGATCACGGTGACGGTGTCGCCGTCCTTCAGCTCGTTGCCGACCGAATCGCGCACCACCCGCACCTCGGCGGCCGGGGCCTCGGCGGCGGCGATCGGCCACTCATGGGCGCATTCCGGGCAGACGAAGTTGGCGCCGTCCTCGTACGTGTAGGTGGAATTGCATTGCGGGCAGGGCGGCAGGGTACTCACGGGCAGGTCCGGTTCGGCTGGAAAGGGCGCATGATAACCGCGACCCCGCGGGGGCGCCCCGGGGCCGCAGGCTGGCTGACCGGATCAGGGAACGGGCCGGCGGACAGCTGCTAAAATGCGCGGTTCTGCAATGGAGAGTGTCATGCCCGGCCTGCTGCCCAATGTCGATCCCGATGGTCTGCTCGAATATTCGGTCGTCTACACCGACCGCGCGCTCAACCACATGTCGAAGCGCTTCATCGGCGTGGCGCAGGAAATCCTCGCGACGCTGAAGGAAGTCTACGGCGGCACCACCGCGGTGCTGGTGCCGGGCAGCGGCAGCTTCGGCATGGAGGCGGTGGCGCGCCAGTTCGCCAACCGCGAGAAGGTGCTGATCGTCCGCAACGGCTGGTTCAGCTTCCGCTGGACGCAGATCCTCGAGATGGGCGGCATCGCCGGCGAATCCATCGTGCTGCAGGCCAGCCAGCAGGGCAGCGGCCCGCAGGCGCCCTGGGCTCCGCCGCCGGCCGCCGAGGTGGCGGCCGCCATCCGCACCCACAAGCCGAAGATCGTGTTCGCGCCGCATGTGGAAACCGCCAGCGGCATCCTGCTGCCGGATGACTACCTGCGCACCGTCGGCGAGGCCGCCCGCGAAGTGGGCGCGCTGTTCGTGCTCGACTGCATCGCCTCCGGCGCGGTGTGGGTGAACATGGACCAGGTCAATGTCGACGTCATCATCTCGGCCCCGCAGAAGGGCTGGAGCAGCACGCCGTGCTGCGCGATGGTGGTGCTGGGCGAGCGCGCCCGCGCCGCGATCGACGCCACCCAGAGCAGCAGCTTCTCCTGCGACCTGAAGAAGTGGATGCAGATCGCCGAGGGCTACGAGAAGGGCCAGCATTCCTACCACGCCACCATGCCCACCGACGGGCTGGTGCGCCTGCGCGATGCGATGGCCGAGACGCGCGCGCTGGGCTTCGAGAACGTGCGCGCGAAGCAGTTCGAACTCGGCACGAAGATGCGCGCGCTGCTCGAATCGCGCGGCTTCCCGAGCGTGGCTGCCGAAGGCTTCAAGGCCCCCGGCGTAGTGGTCAGCTACACCACCGACCCGGATATCCAGAGCGGCAGGAAGTTCCTGGGCGTCGGCCTGCAGACCGCCTCGGGCGTGCCGCTGCAGTGTGGCGAGGGCCAGGATTTCCGCACCTTCCGCATGGGCCTGTTCGGCCTCGACAAGTGGAAGGACGTGGATGGCGCGGTGGCCCGCGTGGCCACGGCGCTGGACCAGATCGGCGCCTGAAGCAGGCCACGGCGGCGGGTTCAACCGCCGCCGGGCGGCAGCCGGATCACTCCGGCTGCTGCAGGTCCTCGATCACCGCGGCCAGGAAACGCACCGCCTCGCCGCCGGTGACGCAGCGATGGTCGAAGGTCAGCGACAGCGGGATGCGCCGGTGCGCCTCGACGCGATCTTCCACCGCCACCACGTCGCGCGAGATGCGCCCCGCGCCCAGGATGGCCACGGCCGGCGGCACCACCACCGGGGTGGCATAACGTCCCGCCATCACGCCGAAGTTCGACAGCATGATGGTGAAGTCCTTCAGGTCGGCCGGCGGCAGCGTGCGATCGCGCGCGCCCTTCTTCAGGCGGTTCACCTCGGCACGCAGGCCGGCCGCATCGCGGTTGCCGGCATCGCGGATCACCGGCACCAGCAGGCCATCGGGCGTATCGACCGCGATGCCCACGTGGATGGGCTGGAACAGGCGCCGGCCATGCGTGCTGCCGTCGAACCAGGCGTTCAGGCCGGGTTCGGCGCGGCAGCCCGCGGCGATGGCACGCAGCAGGCGCACGGTGTAATCGCCGCCCTGGCGCCAGCCCTCGATGTCGGCGTCGTCGAACACCGTGCATTCCATGACGCTGTCGCGCGCCAGAGTCATGCTCTGCGCCATCGCGCGGCGCAGGCTGCGCAGGATCTCCAGTTCGCCGGTGCTGGCAAGGTCGCCATCGCCGATGGCCGGACGCAGCGCGCTGGTGATGCGCGGCATCGAGGCGGCTTCCGGCGAGGCGGGGCTGGCGGCCAGCACGTCGTCGATGGTCACAAGGCCGGCAGGACCGCTGCCCTGCACCGCATCCACATCAACGCCGAGGCGGCGCGCCAGTTCGCGCGCGGCCGGCACGACGCGATTGCGGCGATGGCCTGAGAGGCGGCTGCCGGCATGCGCGGCGGTCAGCACCTCGCCGGTCTCGGGCATGTGGCCGACCACGCCACCGCGCGCCAGCGCCGGGGCCTCGTCGTGGGCTGGTTCGGCCGCAGGCTGCGGCGCCGCCGGCGCGGGGTCGTTCACCGCCGCGACTTCGACCGTCACCGACTCGGCGCGGAAGTCCACCAGCGGCGCGCCGGTGGCAATGGTGTCGCCGGGCTTGCCATGCAATGCGCCGATGATACCGGCCCACGGCGCGGGCACTTCGACCACGGCCTTGGCGGTTTCCATCGCCACCATCGGCTGGTCCACCTCGACGGTGTCACCCACCGCCACGTGCCAGCGCACGATCTCGGCTTCCTGCAGTCCTTCGCCCAGGTCGGGCAGGTTGAAGCGGCGCATCGTTCAGGCCTTCAGTGTGTCGCGCGCGGCGTCGGCAATGCGCGCGACGTCGGGGATATAGGCGCGTTCCATGGCGAAATAGGGCATCACCGTATCGTAGCCGGTCACGCGCTGGATCGGCGCGAGCAGGTCATACAGCGCCTGCTCGGCCACCGTGGCGGCGATCTCGGCGCCGAGGCCGGCATGGCGCGCGGCCTCGTGCACGATCACCAGCCGGCCGGTGTGCGACACGGACTCGAGGATGGTGTCGTGGTCGATCGGCGACAGCGAGGTGAGGTCGATGACCTCGCAGCTGATGCCTTCCTGCGAGAGCAGGTCGGCCGCCTGGCGGGTCTCGTGAATCATCGCGCCCCACGACACCAGCGTGACATCATCGCCCTCGCGCAGCACATCGGCGCGGTCCAGCGGCAGCGCGATGCCGTCGTCGACGACATCCTGCTTCATCATGCGGTACAGGCGCGTGGGCTCGAGGAAGATCACCGGATCCGGGTCGCGGATCGCGGCCAGCAGCAGGCCATAGGCGCGCGCCGGCGTGGTGGGGCACACCACGCGCAGGCCGGCGTGATGGCACAGCAGCACCTCCAGGCTCTCGGAATGGTGCTCGGGCGCGTGGATGCCGCCGCCATGCGGCATGCGGATCACCACCGGGCAGGTGAGGCGGCCGCGCGTGCGGTTGCGCAGCCGCGCCATGTGGTTGGCGATCTGGTCCAGCGCCGGGTAGATGAATCCCATGAACTGGATCTCGGCCACCGGCTTCAGGCCCTGCGCGGCCATGCCCACCGACATGCCGGCGATCAGTCCCTCGGCCAGCGGCGTGTCCTGCACGCGCAGCCTGCCGAAGCGTTCCTGCAGGCCGACGGTGGCACGGAACACCCCGCCGTTGACGCCCACGTCCTCACCCAGCACGACCACATCCGGGTCGTCCTCGAGCGCGCGGGCAAGCGCAAGGTTGATGCCTTCGACCAGCGTGACGCGCGGCATGGGGACTCAGTGCTGCGCGCCGCTGCCGTAGCGGCGGGCGATCTCGCGTTGGCCGGCCAGCGTGGCCGGAGGATGGGCGAACAGGTGTTCGAACATGTGGTCGGTGCCGGGGCGCGAGCGGTTCTGGTAGCCCTGCACGGCCGCGTCGATCAGCGCGCCACATTCGGCGCGCAGCGCCGCCTCGGCGGCGTCATCCCACCAGCCCTGCGCGGTGAGGTACTGGCGGGTGCGGATCAGCGGCTCGACCTTCCACGCGGCTTCCAGTTCTGCCGCGGGGCGGTAGCGGCTGGCATCGTCGGCGGTGGTGTGGTCGCTCAGGCGATAGGTGACGGCCTCGACCACGGTGGGGCCACCGCCGTCGCGCGCGCGCTGCAGGGCTTCTTCCATCACCTGGCGCACGGCGATCACGTCGTTGCCATCCACCTGCACGCCGGGCACGCCGTTGCCGAGGCCCTTCTGCGCGAAGGTCTGCGCGGCGGTCTGCTGCGAGGCCGGCACCGAGATGGCCCAGCCGTTGTTGACCACCACGAAGATGGCCGGCAGCTGCTGTGCGCCGGCCAGGTTCACCGCCTCGTGGAAGGCGCCCTGCGAGGTGCCGCCCTCGCCGATGTAGGCCACCGCGCAGCGCGGCTGCTGGCGGATCTTGAACGCCATCGCGACCCCGGCGGCATGCGGGCACTGCGAGGCGATCGGCACGCACCAGGGGAAGTCCTCGCGCGGCACGGCGAAATCGGTGCCGCGTTCATCGCCGGCCCAGTAGGTGAGGATCTCGGTCAGCGTGACCCCGCGCCACAGCTGCGTGCCGTATTCGCGGTACACGGGGCAGAGGACGTCTTCGAGCTTCATCGCCGCGCCGACGCCCACATGCGTGGCCTCGTGGCCGGTGCAGGGGGCGTAGGTGCCGAGCTTGCCGGTGCGCTGCAGGTTGACCGCCTTGGCGTCGAACAGGCGGCACAGCACCATCATGCGGTACATGGCGCGCATCTGGTCGGCATCGTGGGCGAATGGGGGCAATGTGCCGGTGGTGCGGCCCTCGCCATCAAGCAGCTGCTGGTAAGCGATCGCGAATTGCGCGACGGTCCTCAATCCTGCTCCCCCTGGACGGACAGATTCTGTGATCCCAGGCCCGCAAAATAACCGATTCAGGCTGCGGTGCGCATCTCGGCAGATCGGCTTGGCGGTGAGGTAGTAGGAGCGGCGGAGGCATTCTGAATTCCACAGGGGCAGTTGTGTCCGCGGCTGGCCGGAGGCGCTTGGGGCATTCCGATAAATCGATCGGCGTTGCGTGCCGCTTCCGCTGAGAACTGGCTCCTCATCGAACCTGCCCATCCACTTCCGCCTGATCTTCCTGGACGGCGTGTATTTTCCGGCGCAGGGTAACCGCGCCCGGTGTTCCACCATGTGGAGGTCCCGACGGGTACGCTGTTTAGGGTTCCTGCGCAGCAGATCATGATGTGCATCGGCTGGTTGCCGGAACGGCGCGGCGTCGTCGAACGGGGCGTGGGGAGCGTCTGACTCGCCGGCACCGGCGAGGCTGGCCCGCTCGATGACCTGATCGGCCATCCCATCGTTTACCTGAGCGCGGTTGGCCGGCGGCGGCGACGCCCATGCACCGGGGCGGGGATGCCGACGCCACCAGCTTGACCGCGTTCGAGGCCCCTTGGCCCGCCAAGAACCTGTGTAGGCGGCATAGGGTCGCCGCCTGCTCCGCCTCGCCCGGGGTGGAAAACTAACTATATGTAGTATCCAAGCTTGACATGCGCACTAGATGTGG
>CAYNEX010000144.1:0-6328 GCA_964396335.1 uncultured Steroidobacteraceae bacterium
CAGTCGCGTGCTGGTCGAACTGAAGCAGGATTGCGCACTGCCGATGGCGCTGGAAGCCTGGCAGGCCTGGGAGCGGCTGGGCAGCCCCGAGGGCGAGCTGGCGCTGGCGCAATGCGTGGTGTTCCTGTCGGTGGCGGCCAAGAGCAATGCCGTCTACCGCGGCTGGAACGAGGCCCGCGCCGACGTGCAGAAGTTCGGCTCGCTGGAGGTGCCGCTGCGCCTGCGCAACGCGCCCACCCGGCTGATGCGCGAGCTGGAGTACGGCAAGGGTTATCGTTACGCCCACGACGAGCCGGATGCCTACGCCGCCGGCGAGCGTTATCTGCCCGATGAAATGCCGGACCGGCGCTATTATTCGCCCGTGCAGCGCGGCTTCGAGATCCGCATCGCCGAGGCGATCGAGCGTCGCCGCGCACAGGATTCGAAACAAACACAGAAAGACAGGAAAGACCCGTGATCGACCCGAAGCTGCTGCGCGCCTCGCCCGAACAGGTGGCTGCCAACCTTGCCCGCCGGGGCTTCTCGCTGGACCTCGCGCAGCTCGCAGCGCTCGAGGAGCGGCGCAAGGCGGCGCAGATCGAGGCCGACCGGTTGCGCGCCGAGCGCAATGCCAACGCGAAGCAGGTGGGCATCGCCAAGGGCAAGGGCGAGGACGTGGCGCCATTGCTGGCGCGTGGCGAGAAGCTGGCCATCGACCTGGTCGGTGCCGAAGGTGCCATCGAAGCGGTGCAGGCGGAACTGGATGCCCTGCAGATGGGCCTGCCCAACCTGTTGCAGGACGATGTGCCGGAGGGGCGCGACGAAACCGCCAATGTCGAACTTCGCCGCTGGGGCACGCCGCGCGAGTTCGGCTTCAAGCCGCGCGATCATGTCGAGCTGGGCGAGAAGCTGGCCCGCGGCATGGACTTCGAGGCCGGCGCGCGCATTGCCGGCAGCCGTTTCGTGGTGCTGCGTGATGGCATCGCGAAGCTGCATCGGGTGCTCGGCCAGTTCATGCTCGACGTGCACACCCGCGAGCATGGCTACACCGAGGTTTATGTTCCTTACCTGGCTTCGCCGGCCGCGTTGCGCGGCACCGGCCAGCTGCCCAAGTTCAGCCAGGACCTGTTCGCGATCGGCGATGGCTCCGGCCACTACCTGATCCCCACTGCCGAAGTGCCGGTCACCAACCTGGTGCGCGAGCAGATCCTCGAGGCGAAGGAACTGCCGCTGAAGTTCGTGGCGCACTCGCCGTGTTTCCGCTCCGAGGCCGGCTCGGCCGGTCGCGACACGCGCGGCATGATCCGCCAGCACCAGTTCGACAAGGTCGAGATCGTGCAGATCGTCGAGCCGTCGCGTTCGCATGCGGCGCACGAGGAACTCACCGGCCATGCCGAGGCCATCCTGCAGAAGCTGGGGCTGCCGTACCGCGTGGTGGTGCTGTGCGCCGGTGACACCGGCTTCGGCAGCAGCCGCACCTATGACATCGAAGTGTGGCTGCCCGGCCAGCAGTGCTATCGCGAGATCTCCTCGTGCAGCAATTTCCTCGACTTCCAGGCGCGCCGCATGCAGGCCCGCTGGCGCAATCCGGCAACCGGCAAGCCCGAACCGCTGCACACCCTCAATGGTTCCGGAGTTGCTGTAGGACGCGCGCTGATTGCGGTGCTTGAGAACTACCAGAACGAGGACGGGTCCATCACAATACCCGAGGTGCTGCGGCCGCTGTACGGCGCCGACCGCATCGGCTGAAGTGCGGACACTGAAGTCCGCGGAATGGAGGCGAATGATGAACCATCAAACCTTGCTGGTCCGCGCTGCGGTGTCCCTCACGCTGGCTGTCCTGGCCGGCTGCTCCAATGCGGGCCAGGCGCCGGCCGGCTCCGCCGCTCCGGCGGCTGGCGCGGCAGCTGCGCCGCTCGAAACCCGCCAGCCCAATGGCAGGGACTACAAGCCGGCGTTTGAAGGCCAGACACGCGCACCGGGCATCCGCGACAGCGTGAAGCTGGACGTGCAGACGGTCGCGACCGGCCTGCGTTCGCCGTGGGCGGTTGAAGTGCTGCCCGACGGACGTTTCCTGGTCACCGAACGTCCCGGCGCGCTGCGCATCGTCAGCGCCGATGGAAAGATCTCCGAGCCGGTGGCGGGCCTGCCGAAGGTGGATCCGGCCGGGCAGGGCGGCCTGCTCGACGTGGCGCTCGATCCGGACTTTGCCACCAATCGCACCATCTACTTCAGCTTCTCCGAGCCGCGCGATGGCGGCAACGGCACTTCACTGGCAAAGGCCGTGCTGAACGAAAGCGGCGGCAGCGCCAGCCTGTCGAACCTGCAGGTGATCTTCCGGCAGGTGCCCGCGCTCGAATCCTCGCTGCACTTCGGCTCGCGCATCGTGTTCGCGCCGGATGGCACGCTGTTCCTGACGCTGGGCGAGCGTTCCATCCTGCCCGGCCGCGTGCAGGCGCAGGACCTGAACAGTCACCTGGGCAAGGTGGTGCGCATCAATCCGGATGGTTCGGTGCCCGCCGACAATCCCTTCGTCGGCCGTGCCGATGCGAAGCCTGAGATCTGGTCGTACGGCCATCGCAACGTGCAGGGCGCCGGCCTCGACGCCGACGGCAACCTGTGGACGGTGGAGCATGGACCACGCGGTGGTGACGAGCTGAACCGCCCCGAAAAGGGCAAGGACTACGGCTGGCCGACCATCACCTACGGCCTGGAATACCAGGGCCCGAAGATCGGCGAGGGCATCACCCAGAAGGAAGGCATGGAACAGCCGGTCTATTACTGGGATCCGGTGATCGCACCCTCCGGCCTGATCGTCTACCAGGGTGACCTGTTCCCGCAGTGGAAGGGCAGCATCTTCATCGGCGCGCTGGGCGGCACGAAGCTGGTGCGCCTGCAGATGGATGGCGACCGGGTGACGGGTGAGGAATGGCTGCTGGCCGACCGGCGCGAGCGCGTACGGGATGTGCAGCAGGGGCCGCAGGGTGAAATCTACGTGGTGACCGATCCCGGCAACCTGCTGCGCCTGCGTCCCGCCGGCGGCTAGTCGCTATCATCGGGCCTGGTCTCCAGGAGAAGAACATGGCAAAGCCCAGGCCCATCCTTGTGCCGGTCGACGGTTCAGCCGGTTCATTGCGCGCGCTGGCACTGGCCTGCGAGCGCTCGCGCGACCGGGATGGCGCGCAGGTGATTGCCCTGAACGTGCAGACGCCGATGCCGCCCAGCCGTTTCGCTCCCGCGGTCGACATCCGCGAACACCACCAGCGCATGGCGCAGGAAGTGTTCGCCAGGGTCGCAAAGGCGGCGAAGCGGCAGCGCACCGAGGTGACACAGCGCATGGTGATCGGCATGCCGGCCGAGATGATCCTGCGCGAGGCCGTGCGCAGCCGCGCCAGCGAGATCATCATGGGCACCCGCGGCCTCGGCAGGCTGGGCGGTCTGCTGCTGGGCTCGGTGGCCACCAAGGTGGTGCAGCTGGCGAAGGTGCCGGTCACGCTGGTCAAGTGACGCATGAGCGCCGAGCGCCCAGCGCCCGATCCCGCGCCGGCTTCGCCACCGACTGCCGGCATGCCATCGCGGGCCGACCGCATCCATCGCGTGCTGGTGTGGTTCGTCACCACGGTGATGACCATCGACGTGGTGGCGCTGCTGTTCGAGCGCCACTGGATGAGCGCCTTCCTGGTGCTCACCATCATGCTGGTGATCCTGGCGCCGACCCTGTTCCGGCACCGTCTGCCGGTGCGCATCCCGGCGGAATTCCTCGTCGCCGCGTTGCTGTTCTCCTTCGCCGCGCTGTTCCTCGGCGAGGTGCGCGACTACTACCGGCGTGTCTGGTGGTGGGACATCGCCCTGCACGGCAGCTCCGGGCTGCTGCTGGGCATCCTCGGCTTCCTGCTGGTCTACGTGCTGAACGAGAACCGGCGCGTGGACCTGCACCTGCGGCCGCGGTTCGTGGCGCTGTTCGCCTTCCTGTTCGCGCTGGCGGTGGGCGCGCTGTGGGAGATCTTCGAGTTCTCGATGGACCAGCTGGCCGGCACCCAGATGCAGAAGCCGATGCTGGGTGATCCTTCCGGCCTCACCGACACCATGTGGGACCTGATCGTCGATTCGCTCGGCGCGGCCACCGTCAGCATCCTCGGCTGGTGGTACATGCACCGCGGTCGCGCGTCGTTCTTCGAACATTGGATCGCCAAGTTCATCGCCAGCAATCCCTGGCTGTTCCGGCGCTGAGGGTCAGTGCTGCGCGAGCACGGCCTCCAGGTCGGCGCGCGCGGCGGCCAGCGCCGTGTCCTGGCTCACCTGGCGCAGCCGGTCACTGCCATTGATGATGATGGCGAAGGCCATGAAACCGCCGTTCTTCTTGCGCAGGTAGCCGGCGATGCCATACACGGACACCGGCTGCGTCAGCGAGCCGGTCTTCAACGCCACGCGGTCCAGCCAGTCGGCGCCGCCGCGTCGCAGGTAGGTGAACGAGGAATCACGCGGCACCACGAAGCTGCCGTAGAAGGCGGGGAAGCGGCGGGTGTCGCGGTAACCTTCCCGCAGCACGCCGATCAGGTCCTGGGCGCTGATGCGGTTGGTGGTGGTCAGGCCGCTGCCGCTCTCGATCACCAGGTCCCCGGCATCGCCGGCACCGGCGCGCCGCACCAGCGCGGTGAGTTCAGCCGAGGCGTCTGCCAGTGACGCCGGCGCGGCGCCGCGCGCCTTCAGCGCCACGTTCATCGTCAGCACGTCGGCGATGTAATTGTTCGACCAGCGCATCATGCGCCCGACCTGTTCCTGCAGCGGAATGCTTTCCACCCGCGCGACCAGCCAGGCGTCCTGGCCCATCGCGCGCAGGGTGGTTTCGACCCCGCCATCCACCGTCACCCCCGCCTGGCCGAGGATGGAACGCAGCAGCAGGCCGGTGCCCACCGGCGGATCGGACATGGCCCGATGCACCATGCGCTCGCTGCCGGGCGCGATGCTGCCGCTGACCGCGATGCGTTCGCCGGCCTCGTCGGTGACGCGCTCGACCGCGAGGGCGGGGCCGCCGGCGCGTACCTGCACACTGCCGCTGAGCGGGATGGGCAGCGGTCCGCTGGCGCAGCCGCCCACCTGTGCCCGCGTGGCGCCCTGGGGGGCGCGCACCATCACGCACCAGCTGCCGTAGTTCACGCCGATGGCGCTGGGCGCGGCGTTGTAGGCGCGCGAGCTGCGCAGCAGGCTGGTGCAGCGGTCGACGGTGTCGCAGGTGAGGTCGCCGAAGGGCGCGCGCTCCACCAGCACGCGGCCGCGCACGCGCGTGATGCCGTGGCTGCGCAGCTGCGCGGCCAGGCCCCACAGGGTGGTTTCATCCAGCGTCGAATCGCCACCGCCGCGCACCACCAGGTCGCCCTCGACGATGCCGTCCACCGGCGCGCGCGCCGCGCGCAGTTCGGTGACGAAAGTCTGGTCCGGGGGCCAGGTGGCCAGGGCTGCCGCGGCGGCGATGATCTTGCTCAGCGAGGCCGGCGTCAGCCGCTCCTCGTGGCGCAGCCGGGCGACCGGCTGGTCCGTGTCGAGATCATGGATGGCGGCACTGATGCGCGCGCCCTGGCCGGCGAGCCGCTCCAGCTGCGGCAGGCTCATCTGGGTGCTGGCGCGCAGCGACGGCGGGGGTTGTCCCGGCCGCTCCTGCGCCCCCGCGGCGCCGCAGGCGGCCAGCAGCGCGCTCAGCAGCAGCCGTTGATGCAGTTCCACTTCTGCTCCATCTGCGCGCGGAAGAAATCCCGCTCGCTCATGGGCGTGGTACCGGGCTCGTTGGCGCGCATGTGCGCCAGGTATTTCTCGTAGGCGTCATCGCCGGTGACGCCGCGCAGCAGCGACAGTCCCGAGGACAGGAACTGCCGGACCGGATTGCCGCGCGGTGCCGCCATGGGTCAGTGCGAGCGCGGCAGGGCGGAGGCGTCCAGCCTGGTCGCCACGTAGGGCGTCTCGGAGCTGGGCGGCACCGGCTTGCCGGCAAGGAAGCGGACGCTGATGCGCAGCATCTCCACCATCACCACCCACATGATGATCAGGAACAGCACCGTCAGCCAGCCATCGAGGCGCTGGTTGAAGATCAGCGTCGGCGCCACGGCGGCGCGGTCGGCCGCCAGCTCGCCATTGAGCAACTGCGTCGACAGCGCATCGGCGCCGGCGAAGAAGCCCAGCTTGGGATCGGCGCTGAAGATCTTCTGCAGCGCCGCGGTGGTGGTGACGATGGCGATCCACACCAGCGGCACCGCCGTCACCCACACATGCTTCAGCTTGCCGGTCTTGATCAGAAGGCCGGTGGCCACCGACAGCGCGATCGCCGCCAGCATCTGGTTGGCGATGCCGAACAGCG
>CAYNEX010000145.1:0-6322 GCA_964396335.1 uncultured Steroidobacteraceae bacterium
CGTCGTCCTCGGCCACCAGGACCTTCTCGCTGCCGCCGGTGACCGGCGCGGCCTCGGGGTGCACCAGCGTGTCCTCGGACTGCAGCGAGCGGGGCAGGAACACCTGGATGCTCGTGCCCCGGCCGACCTCGCTGTCGATGCGGATGTGGCCGCCGGACTGCTTCACGAACCCGTACACCCTCGAAAGGCCGAGGCCGGTGCCACGCCCCTCGGGCTTGGTGGTGAAGAAGGGATCGAAGGCCTTCTGCGCCACTTCGGGCGTCATGCCGCTGCCGGTGTCGCTGACCGACAGGTGCACGTACTGGCCCGGGGTGACCTCCGGATGGAGCGCGGCATATTCGCCGTCAAGCACGGCATTGCCGGCTTCGATGGTGAGCACGCCCCGGCCCTCCATCGCATCGCGCGCGTTGATGGCCAGGTTCAGCAGCGCGTTCTCGAGGTTCACCGGGTCGACCAGCGTGTTCCACAGCTGCTCATCGAGGCGCAGCCGCAGGGTCACGCCGTCGCCGACGGCCTTCTGCAGCATGTCCTCCAGGTCGTGCACGAAGTGCCGCAACTGGATCACTTTCGGGTCGAGCGGCTGGCGGCGCGCGAAGGCCAGCAGCTGCTGCGACAGCTTGGCGCTGCGCACCACGCTGTCGAGCGCCTTCTGCACGCGCTGCTGTGCCACCTCGTTGCCGGCCACGTCGCGCTTGAGCAGGTGCAGGTTGCCGCCGATCACATGCAGCAGGTTGTTGAAGTCGTGTGCGATGCCGCCGGTCAGGTTGCCGATGGCCTCCATCTTCTGGCTGTGGCGCAGCGCATCCTCGGCTTTCATCAGCTGGGCGGTGCGCTGCTGCACGCGTTCTTCCAGTGTCTGGTTCAGCTCCGACAGGGCCGCCGCGGCCGCGCGTGCCTCGGCTTCGCGGGCGCGCAGCGCCGCCTCGGTGGCGCGCCGCTGGTTCACGTCGCGGAGGATCACGGTCACGAAGGTGCGCGTGCCGCTGGGCCAGCGCGAGGCCGTGGCCTCGAGGTAACTGCGCGTGCCATCGCGACGGATCGCCACCAGTTCCACCGGCGGGCTCGGCAGGGACGCGCCCTCGAGCGCCTCCAGCCACATGGTCCTCCAGCACTCGCGCGACTCGAACAGGTCGGCGGCGGCGCGGCCCAGCAGCTCCGACTGCGGAAAACCGAATTGCGAGAGCGCGGCGGGATTGGCGAACTGGATCACGCCGGATTCATCCACGGTGAGGATGGCATCGGGAGCGCGCGCCACCACCGCGTCATAACGCGCGTTCTGGCGGTTGCGCAGGAAACGCTCGCGCTTGGTGGACATCGTGACATCGGTGATGAACACCAGGCAGCCATGCTGCGGTGGTCGACCCACCGGCGTGATGGCGATGTCATGGAACAACGGCCGGCCGGAGCGCGTGCGCAGCGGCAGCAGGTTCGGGTTCAGCGAGTGCGTGATGATGGCCGAGACATTGCTGGCGATGGCCTCGCTCACCGCGGCCGGCAGGCGGCGCAGGTCCGCATGCGGGAACACCTCCTGCAGCGTGCGGCCCAGTGCCTGGTCCTGGGGCAGGCCCGAGGCGACTTCCATCCAGCGGTTCCAGCGCACCACGCGGCCGCCCGGGTCGAGCACCACCACGCCCCCGTCGATCGCGTCGAGGACGGCTTCGGCGCTCACTCCCTCAGCCGACATGGGTGTCAGTGGCGGGCTCTCCGCCCAGGTGGGCGATGTATTCGGCCAGCAGGGTCTTCAGCGCGACCAGCGAGGGCAGGTCGAGCAGCATGGCCAGGTAGCCCTGCAGGTCGCGGTTGCGCACCGCGAAGTTGATGTAGATGAACAGCACGATGTCATCGGCGCGCGGTTCGTTGTTGATGCTGAAGAACTGCGAGCCGTCGCCGTGGATCACTTCCGGCAGCGAGATGCGCAGGCTGCGGCGCAGGTGGTTGGCGATGGTGCCGAGGCAGGTGTTCAGCAGCACATTGCCGGTCTCGGCCAGCGCTTCCTGCTCCAGTTCCATCAGGTCCTCGAGCGACAGGTCGCCGCCGACCACCGCGCGCACCAGTTCCATGCTCTGCGCTTCGGGAAAGATCAGCAGTGCGCGACCACGGATGTCACCTTCGAAATGCTGGTGGACCGCGACCAGGCGGTTGCCGTCGGCGGGCCCCAGGTTGCGGATCGCTTCATCACGGCCGACGATGCACACGCGCGGCACCGACAGCAGCACTTCCTCGCGCACCATCTCGCGCAGGCCGCTGGCGGCATTGCCGACCCCGAGGTTGACCAGTTCGGAGAGCGCGTCGAATTCGAGCGCGCTCAGCGTGACTGGACTCGCGGTGGCCATCAGCGCGTGCCTTGTCGGGCGTGCGCCAGGTCGAGGCTGTCGAGGAACTGCTGCAGGGACTCTTCGGTGATGGGCTTGCGCAGGAAGGCGGCGCCGGCGGCGCGCGCGCGTTCCACCACTTCGACCTGGTGATTGGCGGAGATCACCGCGGTGCGCACGGTCGGATCCAGTTCCCTGACATCGGCGGCCAGCAGCAGGCCATCGCGGCCGGGCATGTTGAAGTCGAGCAGGGCGATCTCCGGGGATTCGGTCTTCACGAGGCTCAGTGCGCTGTCGGCGTCGGCGGCCTCGAGGCGGATCCAGTCCGGGTGCAATGCGTTCAGTGCCTTGGTCACGGCCATGCGTGCCAGCTTGCTGTCATCGACGATGAGGATCTTGATCGACATGCATTCTCCAGGCGACAACGGGCCAGAGCGACCCGCGATCTTAACAGACCGCCCGTACGTCGCCGCCGCTAATCCGCCGGGTGCAACAGTTCAGCGACGTCGAGCACCAGCAGCACACGGCCATCGCCGGTCAGCGTGGTGCCGGCGATGCCCGGCGTGCCGGCCAGCAAGCCCTCCAGCGGTTTCAGGATCACCTCCAGGCGTTCCCCGATGGCGTCCACCTGCAAGCCGCAGGGCTGGCCGGCGAAAGTGGCGATCACCACGATGACATCCTCGCGATCGTCGCTGGCGGGGGTTGCGCCCAGCATCTGTGCCAGGTCGACCAGTGGCACGGTCCGGTCGCGCACCACAATGGCGCGTGCAGCACCGATGCCGGAAATATCGCTCACCGGCACGCGCAGGGTCTCCACCACCGATTCGAGTGGTACGCCGAACATCTGGCCGCCGGCTTCCAGGCTCATCACCGTGGTCATCATCACGCTGAAGGGCAGCAGCAGGCGCACGCTGCTGCCCACGCCCGGCGTGGATTGCAGCGAGATGCGGCCTCCGAGCCGTTCGACGGCATTGCGCACGGCATCCATGCCCACGCCACGGCCGGAGAGGGCGGTGACGCCGGAGGCGGTGGAAAAGCCCGGTGCGAACACCAGTTGCATGGCCTGTTCGTCATCCAGTTCATCAACGGCCTGGCGGGACAGCATGCCGCGCTCGGCGGCCACGCCGCGGATGCGGTCCACGTCAAAGCCGCCCCCATCGTCGCGCACTTCCACCAGCACCTGGTCACCCTGGCGCGCGGCGCGCAGTTCCAGTCTCGCGGTGGCGGGCTTGCCGCGGGCCGCGCGCACTTCGGCCGGTTCGATGCCATGGTCCAGGGCATTGCGCACCACGTGCAGCAGCGGCTCGAACAGCATCTCGACGATGGCCTTGTCGGCCTCGGTGTCCTCGCCGTGGATGTGCAGTTCCACCGGTTTGCCGAGGCTGGCGGACATTTCGCGCAGCAGCCGCGGGAAACGCTGGAACACGGCGCGCAGCGGCAGCACGCGCAGCTGCAGCACCGCGCGCTGCAGTTCGGTGCCGAGGTGATCCAGCGCCTCCTGCTGGGTTTTCAGCGCACCAGCGAGGGGGTTGGCATCGCGGCCGGCAAGCCGCGCCAGATGCGCCAGTGCATTCTTGGCGACGATCAATTCGCCGGCGAGGCGCACCAGCCTGTCGATGCGGCCAGCTTCCACGCGCAGCGTGCGGGAGGTGGATGTCCCGGGTTGCGCCGGGATGGCCGTTGCCGGTTCCTCCTCGCCCGCAGGGTCGTGCGCGGCATCCAGCAGCCGTTCCAGTTCCAGCCGCAGCATCTGCGACGCGGTCGCCAGTGTCGCCGGGTCACCTGCGACGGGGACCAGCGCGTGCAGGCGATCGGCCTGCTCCGTGGCGCCGCTGGCATGCAATGCATTGGCGGCGCTGCGCGCTGCCGATGCCAGGTGCCCGAAGGACTGTTCCGCGGCCGGATCCAGCACCAGCGCCAGCTGTGCGGCCAGCACTGCGCGGGTCAGCTCGCCGGAAGACCGGGGGCCAGCAGTGTCAGGGCCGGCCGTGTTGCCGGGCCTTGCTCCATCTGTACCCCCGGCGCCGGCTGGCGCGGCTGCGGGCGCGGCCGCGTCGGCCGGGGATGTCGCGATTCCACCGGCCGAAAGCTCGGCGAGCCGGTCGATGAGCTGGTTCGCCCGGGCCCCGGCAGCCTCTCCGGGCAGCTGCCTGCCCGCCTCGATCTCGTCCATCCACTGCAGCACCTGGTCGAGGCAGGCGAGGCAGGCGCCCACGTCATGGGCATCGAGCCGGCGGTGGCCGCTGCGCGCGGCGCCGAGCAGGTCCTCGGCCGCATGCATGGCGCGCTCCATCGCGGCGAACTCGACGATGCCGGCGCCACCCTTGAGCGTATGCAGGGCGCGGAATGCGGCATCCAGCAGCGCCGCATCCTGCGGGGCCTGTTCCAGCTCCAGCAGCCGCGCGGTGGCTTCGTCCGCCAGTTCGCGTGATTCCACCACGAACTGTTCCAGCAGTTCATCCATGCCGCACCCCGCACAGCGCCGCCACATGCGCCACCAGTGCGTCGCGGTCGATCGGCTTGACCAGGTAGAAGTTGGCGCCCGCAGCGCGCGCAGCGAGGAAATCGTGCTCGCGCGATTCGGTGCTGGTCACCAGCGCCGGCACGGACGCGCCCGCGCCCGGGGAGCGGCGCAGCGTGCGCAGGAAGGAAAGCCCGTCCATCTGCGGCATGTTCACATCGACGATCAACAGGTCCGCGCCGAGATCCGGCAGCTTCTCCAGCGCCTCGATGCCGTTGAGGGCCTCCTCGACGCGATAGCCGGCGGACTCCAGTGCCGCGCGGTAATACATGCGCACCAGGCTGGCGTCGTCGATCACCAGTATCGTCCTTGATTGGCTCATGGGTTCCCCGGTCGCTGGTAGACGATGGCATCAGTGAACCGCCGCACCTCGAACAGTGGCGAGATGCGGCTCATCGATTCGGTGTGGCCGAGGCACAGGAAGCCGCCCGGCAGCAGGTTCTCGAACAGGTTCTCGGCCGCCACGCGCCGCGAGGCCTCGTCAAAGTAGATCAGAACATTGCGGCAGAACACCACATCGAACTGGCCATGGCTGCGGGTCCCGGAGGAATCGATCAGGTTCACGCGCGTGAACTGCACCGATTCGCGCAGCTCGTCGATGAGGCGCCAGCGCTCGCCGGCCAGCGGCACGAAATAACGTTCCACCAGGTCCGGTGCCAGCCGCATCAGCGCGCGTTTGCCGAATTCACCGCGCGCGCAGGCCTGCAATGCCGCGGTATCGATGTCCGAGCCGATGATTTCGATCTCGTACTGGTCGACCATCGGCCAGTTCTCCAGCAGCCAGATCGCCACCGACCAGGGTTCCTCGCCGGTGGAGCAGGGCACGCACCAGATCCGCAGCGCCGTGCGGCCGCTGGCCACGCGCTCGGTCAGGATGTCGCGGGTCAGGCATTTCAGCTGGTGGTCTTCGCGGTAGAAGTAGGTCTCGTTGACGGTGAAGGCATTGATGAAATGCTCCACCTCCTGCGCCACGTCGGTGCGCAGGCGGGCGAAGTAGCTGGCGAAGGTGCGTGATCCGGTCGCCGCCATGCGCTCGCCGACGCGGCGTTCCACGTAGTAGCGCTTGTTCTCCGTGAAGGTCATTCCGGTCCGACGGTACAGGAAGTCGCACAGGCGGCCGAATTCCTCAGCGCTGATCGGCGGCGGCTCAGCCACGGGAGCGCGGTGGCTGCGCGCGGATCCTGTCGATGGCCACCCCGATGGCAAAGCCGAGGAAGGGGGTGTCGGTGAACCGGCCGGCGCAGGCGGTGAGTGCCGCCAGCGCGCTGGAGTCGCCGGCCTCGGCCAGCACATCCACTGCGGCGGCGCAGACATTGGGTTCGGATTCATGGCCCAGCAGCTCGCACAGCAGGGCACTGGCATCGGACGAGGGCAGCTCGCGCACCAGTTCGCAGGCAAGGATGCGCACATCCGGGTCGTCGTCGTCGAGCAGCGGCGCGATCAGCCCGGAACGTTCGCGCACCACCAGGCGCAGCGCATCCAGTGCGCC
>CAYNEX010000146.1:0-6301 GCA_964396335.1 uncultured Steroidobacteraceae bacterium
GGCCCAGCACCGCGATGATGATCACCACGATGGCCAGCGTGCCGATGGTGGCGGCGATGCCGCCGACGCGGCCCAGTTCATCGCGCGCCATCTGTCCCAGGCTCTTGCCATTGCGGCGCATCGACAGGAACAGGATGGTCATGTCCTGCACGCAGCCGCCGAGCACCGCGCCCACCAGCAGCCACAGCGTGCCGGGCAGGTAACCGAACTGCATCGCCAGCGTCGGGCCGACCAGCGGTCCGGCGCCGGCAATGGCGGCGAAGTGGTGTCCGAACAGCACCCAGCGATGGGTGGGGATGTAGTCGCGGCCGTTGTTCAGCCGTTCCGCCGGCGTGGCCCGCGTGCGGTCGACCACGAACACCTTCGTCTCGATCCACTTGGCGTAGAAGCGGTAGCCGAGCACGTAGACGCAGATGGCCGCCGTGATGATCCACAGGGAGTTGATCGGTTCATCCCGCTGCAACGCGATGCCCGCCATGGCGAAGGCGCCGATGACTGCAAGCCCGATACCCAATAGCCTGGCGTACATTCTTGTTATCGCTCCCCGTACAGACAGGGGCGGGAGTGTCGCAGGATACCGATAGCCGCGCCAACCCCTGGCCGCCAGCTCCTCTGTCACTGGAAACAACAGCTTCTGCCGATTCGGCAGCCGAATGGCGTCCGGGGCCCGGGCGCGCGTTGTGGAATGCCGGCGGAAGGGGTATTTATGCCTTTTCCGCCGTTAGAATGCGGACAACAGATCCCGGGGGTTCAAGATGCAAGTCGGCCAGATCGTCGCTGAGGTCATGAAGCGCGAGGGCGTGAAGGTCCTCCTGACCTATCCGCTCAATTCGCTCACCGAGTTCGCCGCGGAAGCCGACATCCGTCCCATCGTGGTGCGCCAGGAGCGCGTCGGCGTGCACATGGCCGATGCCATCTCGCGCCTGACCTCCGGTGACGAGGTGGGTGTGTTCGCCTGCCAGGAAGGCCCGGGCATCGAGAACGCCTTCGGCGCCGTGGCGCAGGCCTGGTCCGAGGGCGTGCCGCTGGTGGTGTTCCCCAGTGGCGCCGGCAGCTTCGTGAAGCCCTCGTTCAACGCCACGCTGAACTTCCAGCACATCACCAAGCATTCGGAGATGGTGACCAGCGCCAGCCAGGTGGTGCCGGCGCTGCGCCGTGCCTTCAGCATCGCGCGCAATGGCCGTCCCGGTCCGGTGCTGATCGAGATCGCCTCGAACCTGTGGCGCACCGACGTGCCGGGCGAGCTCGACTACACGCCGGCACCGCGCGTGCTGTCGGCGCCGAATCCGGCCGACGTCGATCGCGCCGCCGCCGAACTGATCGCGGCGAAGAAGCCACTGATCTACGCCGGCCAGGGCATCCACTACGCCAAGGCGTGGGACGAACTGAGGGCGGTGGCCGAGCTGCTCGAGGCGCCGGTGTGCACCAGCCTCGAGGGCAAGAGCGCCTTCCCCGAGACGCATGCGCTGGCACTGGGCTCGGGCGGCCCGACGATGTCGAACGCGGTGTCGACCTGGGTGCAGCAGTCCGACGTGGTGTTCGGCGCCGGCGCCAGCTTCACCGCCACCGGCTTCGGCATCCGCTTCCCGACGCAGAACAAGACATTCATCCACAACACCAACCACGAATACGACCTCAACAAGAACATCCCGGCCAGGCACGCGCTGCTGGGTGATTCGAAGCTGGCGCTGGCCATGCTGCACGAGGCGCTGAAGGACCGGCTGAAGAAGCCGCGCGGCCTGACGAAGCAGGTGCAGGCCGACATCAAGAAGGCCAACGACCCGTGGATGGCCGAGTGGATGCCGCGCCTCACCAGCGAGTCGAGCCCGATCTCGCCGTACCGCGTGATCTGGGACCTGATGCACATCGCCGATGTGAAGAACACCATCATCACGCACGATGCCGGCAGCCCGCGCGACGAACTCTCGCCGTTCTGGAAATCCGAAACGCCGTTGTCGTACATCGGCTGGGGCAAGAGCACGCAGCTGGGTTACGGCCTGGGCCTTGCGATGGGCGCGAAGCTGGCGCGGCCCGAGGCGCTGTGCATCAACATGTGGGGCGACGCCGCGATCGGCATGACCGGCATGGACTTCGAGACCTGCGTGCGCTGCAAGATCCCGATCATGTCGATCCTGTTCAACAACTTTTCGATGGCGATGGAGTTCGAGGCGATGGAACTCTCGCGCCACAAGTACGGCTCCACCGACATCAGCGGCAACTACCACGAGTTCGCGCAGGCCTTCGGTGGCTATTCCGAACGCATCACCGAGCCGGGTCAGATCGCGCATGCGCTGGCCAACGGCATCAATGCCACCCGCGAAGGCAAGGCGGTGCTGCTCGAGTTCATCACCACGCAGGACAAGGTGTATTCGCGGCCGCTGCGCGGCGGTTACACCGGCGGTTCAACCGCCAGCTGAAGGCCGTTTCCGGCGGAACCGCATGACGGTTCCGCCGCTTGTTGCCCGCGGGCCAAAAAGGGTTTGTATCCCCGGGCATAAACGGGTATTTATGCGCGGCTTTTCCGCTAAGTTTCCGCGTGGATACATGCCGGAGGCAGGCAGTTTCCTGCATCCGGTGAGCGGCGCGGCACCCGTTCAGACCTCCAGGTAATTGCCCCATGAATGTTGCCCAAGTCACCGCAGAGATCCTCAAGCGCGAAGGCGTTGATGTCCTGCTCACCTATCCGCTGAATCCCCTGACCGAATCCGCCGCCGAGGCGAACATCCGCCCGATCGTCGTGCGCCAGGAGCGCGTCGGCGTGCACATGGCGGACTGCATCAGCCGCATGACCTCCGGTGACAAGGTCGGCGTGTTCTGCTGCCAGCTCGGCCCCGGCATCGAGAATGCCTTCGGCGCCATCGCGCAGGCCTACTCCGAGGCCGTGCCGCTGGTGGTGATCCCCGGCGGTTATCCGCGCGCCGGCCTGTTCACCAAGCCCAACTTCAACTGCGCGCTGAACTTCCAGCATGTCACCAAGCATGTCGAGACGGTGACCACGCCCGAGCAGCTGGTGCCGGCGCTGCGCCGCGCGTTCAACTTCGCGCGCAACGGCCGCCCGGGTCCGGTGATGCTCGAGATTCCCGCCGATGTGTGGGGCCTGGAGGTGCCGGGCGAGATCGACTACAAGCCCTCGCGCCGCGTGCGCAGCGCGCCGGATCCGCAGGCCGTCGAAGCCGCCGCCGATGCGCTGGTCAACGCGAAGATGCCGATGATCTACGCGGGGCAGGGTGTGCATTACGCCAAGGCCTGGGATGAACTGAAGGCCGTGGCCGAGCTGCTCGAGGCGCCGGTGAGCACCAGCCTCGAGGGCAAGAGCGCCTTCCCCGAGACCCATGCGCTGTCGCTGGGCGCCGGTGGCGTGGCGATGTCGCGCGCGCTGGCCGCCTATGTGGCGGAGTCGGACGTGGTGTTCGGCGCGGGCGCCAGCTTCAGCGCCACCAGCTTCGGCATCAAGTTCCCGGTGAAGGACAAGAGTTTCATCCACAACACCATCGAGCCGCTGGATATCGACAAGAACATCCCGGCCGAGCATGCGCTGCTGGGTGATTCGAAGCTGGCGCTGTCGATGCTGTACGACGCCCTGAAGGATCGCCTGAAGAAGCCGCGCGGCCTGACCGACAAGGTGCAGGCGCGCATCGCCGAGCTGAACGAGCCGTGGTGGAAGACCTGGATGCCGCGCCTGACCAGCAAGGATGCGCCGATCTCGCCCTACCGCGTGATCTGGGACTTCATGCACATCACCGACGTGGCCAACACCACCGTGACGCATGACGCCGGCAGCCCGCGCGACGAGCTCTCGCCGTTCTGGAAGTCGGTGACGCCGCTGTCGTACATCGGCTGGGGCAAGTCCACGCACCTGGGCTACGGCCTGGCGCTGGCCATGGGCGCGAAGCTCGCCAACCCGGAGCGCCTGTGCGTGAACTTCTGGGGCGACGCGGCCATCGGCATGACCGGCATGGACTTCGAGACCTGCGTCCGCTGCGACATCCCGATCCTCTCCATCCTGTTCAACAACTTCTCGATGGCGATGGAATTCCCGGTGATGCAGTCCTCGAAGGAGCGCTTCAAGTCCACCGACATCTCCGGCAACTACGCCCAGTTCGCCCAGGCCCTGGGCGGCTACGGCGAGCGGATCTCCGACCCGGCCCAGATCGGCGACGCCCTGCGGCGTGGCATCCAGGCCACCCAGGAAGGCCGCCCGGCGCTGCTGGAGTTCATCACCACCCAGGACAAGGTCTATTCGACCTTCCACGGCGGGTACCACGGCGGCACCTGACGCCACCACCTGTCCTCTGTCCGAAAAAGAAGGCCGCCGGGAGCAATTCCCGGCGGCCTTTCATTTTGCGTTCAGGTCCCCACCTTTAACGTATGCATCACGCACCGGGCGCCGCGCGTGCCGGTGAGGAGCTGACAGATCCCCCGGGCTCCGGCTGGTTTCCCCCCTGACTCGCCAGCCGGAGGCCCGGGTCCCCCGGGAGCCCGCGGTCCCCCCGACGACCGCGGGCTCCGGAACTCCCGCTGGAGGAGACCATGGAACGAATTGCAACCATCCTGGCCGCCGCCACCACCGCGCTGCTGCTGACCGCCTGCGCCAGCACGCCGGGACAGGCGGACACGCGGACCGCCGCGAAAGAGCAGGCCTACCTGGAACATGCCGGTGAGCCGGTGGAGAGCATCCGCCTGTTCGGACGCCTGAACAGCTGGAGCTCGGTGTCGGACCACAAGCTGGTGGTGCGCACGGGCGTGAACGACAGCTACCTGCTGACCGTTGATCCCACCTGCACCAACCTGGAGTTCGCGCACAGCATCGCGCTGACCACCACGGGCAGCCGCGTGCAGACCGGCTTCGACTATGTGCGCTTTGATGACGGCTTCATGGGCCAGCGCTGCCGGATCACCGACATCCGCCCGGTGGATGCCAAGGCGGCCAGCCAGGCGCTGAAGAACGTCACCTGAACCCGTTCGACAATTTGGCCGGCCACCCGGAGGTGGCCGGCCTTCGTTTGCTAGAATCGCCGGTCCCGGGGAAGGGTGGCCGAGCGGTTTAAGGCAGTAGTCTTGAAAACTACCGTGGGTTCACGCCCACCGTGGGTTCGAATCCCACCCCTTCCGCCAGAACATGAGGCCCGCTCCGCGAAATGATCTGGGCGGGGCGGTAAAGTTCCTATGCGCGGGGACTATGAGACTCGATCGTCGATTTTCCGCGTTGGCAGGTTTTCTGGTGGCCTTCAGCGCGCAGTGTTCAATGGTGAGAGTGTTCATTCAGGCTACTTCACCTGCGACTGGATGATCTGCAATCTCGACAACTTCGGCGACAAGGCCTCCATCGACCTGGAATTGCTGGTGCGTAAGGGTCAGACAAGTCAGGGGCCGGGCGTTCTGAAGGCGAAGTCGATCTTGCCGGACGGTTCGGAACGACATCTCTGGCGGGAAATCAGCCCCTATTCGGCCTACCTCTATGGCTTCGCCTTGGGCGATTTCAAACAGGCGACGGCGCGTGCTGGCCGCACCCAGTTGGTCTATCTGAGCACTTCAGCTGAGCCTGATCATTTGCAGACCTTGTTCGCGCCTACCCCAGACATGCTGGAATTCCTGCAGGCGAAGGCCGGCGTCCCGTTCCCGCAGTCCCGCTATGTTCAGTTGCACGTGCCCGGTTCGGACGCGCAGGAGGCGTCGAACTTCGCGGTCATCGGTGAACAGGCCATTGCGCCGCGACTGACCGATCCCGAGGAGGACTGGGCGATCGTCCACGAACTGGCACATCAATGGTGGGGTAATTCCATTACCTGCACGGACATCTCCCAGTTCTGGCTCAACGAAGGGATCACAACCTTCATGGTCGCGGCCTGGAAGGAACATCGCTGGGGAAAAGTCGCCTATGAGCGGGAGCTTCTACGGCATCAAAGCCGGTTTGACGCGGCCAGGCGCAACGGGGGAGATCATCCCCTGACCTACGCGGGACCTTATCCCTCCCTGGCGGCGCGACGTGCCATTCAGTGTTCCAAAGGTGCATTGTTCATGGACACGCTGCGCCGTGAAATGGGTGACGAGAAGTTCTGGGCGGGACTCAGGCGATACACCCGCGAACACTCCGGTGGTGTGGTGGACAGTCGTGATTTCCAGGCCAGCATGGAAAGGTCGTCTCACCGCGACCTCTCCGCGCTCTTCAACGAAAGGGTGTACGGACCCGGATAGAATCGTCAATATCCATGCTTTGACCGATCTGCTCGGAGCGAAAACGTCGAGCCCGGTGAATCTGGCCCGCCGCTTGTGATCCGTCGATCCGGAGTCGGTGTGCTAC
>CAYNEX010000147.1:0-6274 GCA_964396335.1 uncultured Steroidobacteraceae bacterium
GGCGGCGGCGGATTCCTCCCCCAGCACCGACGGTTCGGCTGCCAGCTGCGCCAGGCGGGGTGCGTAGCGGTGGTCCCGCCAGCGTTCCAGTACCTGGGCGGTGGAGGTCGCGGGGGACGCGGAGAGGCCGTCGAGCAGTTCGCGCAGCAGGTCGGCGCCCGGTTCGGTCACATCGTCCAGCCCGGCCCGGTCGGCCTGGCTGATCTTCGGGGCGATGCCGGGGAAATCCAGCAGGTTCTTCACCGACTGCCGCACCAGGCTGCCGCGGCCGGTGCCACGGGCCGTGCGCGATGCCACGGGCCGCGTGGGGGCCCTGCGGGGCGGTTCCTCGGCCGGATTGCCCACCTGGCCCACGATGGTCATGAAGCGCTCGGCGCTGACCTGGATGGCCTGGGCGAGCCGGTCCAGCAACAGTTCGCGGTACGGGCCGGCCGGCACGCGGTTCAGCAGCGGCCGCGCCTCGGCGACGAAATGCGCCTTGCCGTCGGCATGGGTGATGTCGATGGTGCTGGTGAGGTGGCTCACCAGGTATTCGGACAGCGGCAGGGCGGTGGCGAAACGCGCTTCGAAGGCCTCGCGGCCCTCCTTGCCCACCAGTGAATCCGGGTCCTCGCCCTCGGGCAGGAACAGGAAACGCATCTCGCGGCCGGCCTGCGCCTCGGGCAGCACGTTCTGCAGCGCGCGCCAGGCGGCGGCGCGGCCGGCGCGATCGCCGTCGAAGCAGAACACCACCTCGCGCACCAGGCGGAAGACGCGCTTGAGGTGCTCGGGGGTGGTGGAGGTGCCGAGCGTGGCCACCGCATAGCCGATGCCGGCCTGGTGCAGGCGGACCACGTCCATGTAACCCTCGACCACCATCAGGCGCGTCAGCGGCGCGCGGTTCTGGCGCACCTCGTAGAGGCCATAGAGCTCGCGGCCCTTGTGGAACAGCGCGGTCTCGGGCGAGTTCAGGTACTTCGGTTCGCCCTGGTCGAGGATGCGGCCGCCGAAGGCGATCACGCGGCCGCGCGCATCGCGGATCGGGAACATCAGGCGGTCGCGGAAGCGGTCGTAGAAACCATCGCCCTTCTCGCGCGCGATGATCATGCCGGCCTCCAGCAGCTTCTGGCGCGAGGCATCGGTGGCGCCGAAGCGCTTCAGCACTTCGCTCCAGGCGTCGGGCGCGTAGCCGATGGAGAAATTCCTCAGCGTGTCGGGGTCGAGGCCGCGGCGCGCGGCATAGCTGCGCGCGCGTTCGTTGTTCGCCAGCTGCTCGGTGTAGAAGCCCGCGATCTTGCCCATCAGCGAATACAGGTCCTCGCTGACGGAAGGCGAGGCGGGCGCGCTGCCGGCTTCGCGCGGCACCTCGACGCCGAGGCGCTGCGCCAGGTCCTCGACGGCCTCGACGAAGGGCAGCCGGTCGTAATTCATCAGGAAGTCGAGCGCGGTGCCGTGCGCGCCGCAGCCGAAGCAGTGATAGAACTGCTTCACCGGGTTCACCCAGAACGAGGGTGTCTTCTCGTTGTGGAAGGGGCAGCAGGCCTTGTACTCGCGGCCGGCGCGCTTCAGCTGCACGCGCGCGCCGATGAGCTCGACCAGGTCGGCACGGGCGATCAGGTCGTCGATGAAAGCTCTGGGAATGCGGCCGGCCATGAATGAAGCCTAACCGATGCCGCGCGGGCTGCTTCGGGCTACTTGTTCCGGTTGCGCAGGCGGTGCAGCAGCCACGCCACGGCGGCGAAGATCAGGATGAAAAGCAGCAGGCGGTGCATGGAAGGCGCCGGCTGGTGATCAGCCGGAGAGCTTCGCCTTCACGCGGGCGCTGACCGCGGCCATGTCGGCGCGGCCGGCGGCGGCGGTCTTCACCTGCGCGACCACCTTGCCCATGTCCTTGATCGAGGCCGCGCCGGTGTCGGCAATGGCCTTGGCGATGATCGCGTCGATCTCGGCATCGGAGAGCTGTTCGGGCAGGTAGGTCGCGAGGATCGCCAGTTCCGCGTTTTCCTTCTCGACCAGGTCGTTGCGACCGCCGGCCGTGAACTGCGCCACGGACTCCTTGCGCTGCTTGGCCATCTTTTCGATGACGGCAAGGACCTGCGCGTCGTCGAGCGCGATGCGCTCATCGACTTCCTTCTGCTTGATGGCCGCGAGGATCAGACGGATCGTCGCGAGGCGATCTTTCTCGCCTGCGCGCATCGCCGACTTCATGTCCTCGGTGATGCGCTCCTTGAGGGCCATGGGCGCCTTAGAACGGGCGCGAAGGACGGGCGTCGCCGCGCGAGCTGCGCTTGGCGTGACGCTTCACGGCAGCAGCCTTCTTGCGCTTACGCTCCTGGGTCGGCTTCTCGTAGAATTCACGACGACGGAGCTCGGCGAGTACACCTGCCTTTTCGCAGGCGCGCTTGAAGCGCCTCAGGGCAACGTCGAAATACTCATTCTCACGAACACGCACGCTCGGCATCAGGCACCTTGTCTTGGGTTGGCCGCCAAAAGGGTGCGGGATTCTAAAGCCCGGAAGGGCAGGTGTCCATTGCGGATCCTCGGCATCGAATCTTCCTGTGACGAAAGCGCCGCCGCCGTGCTCGACGCGGACCGGGGGCTTCTGTCCCATGAACTCTTCAGCCAGATCGACCTGCACCGCCTGTATGGCGGGGTGGTGCCCGAGCTGGCCTCCCGCGACCATGTGAAACGGCTCTTGCCCCTTGTGCGTCAAGCACTTGCGAAGGCCGGGACGCGTCCTGAGGAGCTCGATGGGGTGGCCTATACGGCCGGTCCCGGGCTGGTCGGGGCGCTGCTGACCGGGGCCGCCCTGGGGCGCAGCCTGGCCTATGCGCTGGGGGTGCCGGCGGTGCCGGTGCACCACCTGGAAGGCCACCTGCTGGCCCCGCTGCTCGAGGACCGTCCCCCGCCGCTGCCCCACCTGGCGCTGCTGGTTTCGGGCGGGCACACCATGCTGATCGTGGTCCGGGGCCTCGGGGAATACGAACTGCTGGGCGAAACCCGCGACGACGCGGCCGGGGAGGCCTTCGACAAGTCGGCCAAGCTGCTGGGCCTGCCCTACCCGGGCGGACCGGAGCTGTCGAAGCTGGCCGAGCAGGGGCGGGCGGGGGTGTTCGAGTTCCCGCGGCCGATGCTCGACCGGGCCGGTTTCGAATTCAGCTTCTCGGGCCTGAAGACGGCCGTGATGCTGGCCGTGCGCGAGGCGCCGCCGGATGCGCAGCGCCGCGCCGACATCGCCCGCGGCGTGCAGGACGCCATCGTCGCCACGCTGGTGGGCAAGACCGCGCGCGCGCTCGACGAAACCGGACTGGGGCACCTGGTGGTGGCCGGCGGCGTCAGCGCCAATCGTGCGCTGCGGTCGAGCCTGGAAGCTGCTGCCGGCAAGCGTGGCGTCGAGATTTATTTTCCGCGGCTGGAGTTCTGCACCGATAATGCCGCGATGATCGCGATGGCCGGCCTGGCACGCCTGAAACAGGGCGGTGCATCCGGCCATCTTGCGATTGAAGCGCGCGCGCAATGGCCGCTGGGCTCGTTGCGCGCGCCGGACGCTGCCTGACACGAGACCTGACTTCAAATGCCGCAACAGACCGGGGATATCGTCTTCCTGCGTGGCCTCGCCATCGAGACCACCATCGGATTCTTTGAATGGGAACGCCACGTCAAGCAGACCGTGGTGCTCGATATCGAGATCCCCGTTGATTGCGCGCGTGCCGCCGGCAGCGATTCGGTGCAGGACACGGTCGATTACAAGTCGATGGCCAAGCGCTGCATCGCCTTCGTCGAGGCCGCGCAGTACCACCTGGTCGAGACGCTGGCGCATGAGCTGGCGATGACGCTGCTGGCGGAGTTCGACATCGCCTGGATCCGCCTGTCGCTGAACAAGCCCGGCGCCATCCGCGGTTCGCGCGATGTCGGTGTGACCATCGAGCGTCGCAAGGCGGCCTGATCTGCCGATGAAGCTCGCCTATGTGTCGGGCGGCAGCAATGTGGATGCGGAAAGCAACCTCGTGCTGGCCGCGCGGGCGCTGAAGGGCCGGCATCCGGGCGCGCGTTTCTCGCGCTGCTATCGCAATCGCGCAGTGGGATTCGAAGGCCCGGATTTCATCAATTTCGTGGTCGAGCTGCCGGTGGCCGGTGATCCCGCGCTGCTGAAGGGCGAGATCGAATGCGTCGAAACCCAGTGCGGCCGGCGGCGCGATGCGCCGAAGTGGGCGCCGCGCGAGATGGATCTCGACATCCTCTTGTTCGGGGATGTGGTGCAGGACGTGCCCGGTCTGGTGCTGCCGCGGCCGGACCTGCTGCGCTGGGGATTCATGCTCGGGCCGCTTGCCGAGCTGGCACCCGGCCTGGTGCATCCGCTGGAAGGACGGACCATCGGCGAGTTGTGGGCGGCGTTCGACCAGCAGGCCAATCCGCTGATTCCCGAGGCGCTGGATCTCAACGCCGCCTGATCGGTCGGCGTTGAACCGATGGGTTGGATGGCCGGCGCGGGATGCGCGCCGATTCAAGCAGGCTCAGGCGTTGGCGCTGCGTCCGCCATCCACTGCCAGGATCTGGCCGGTGACATACGGCGCTTCGCTGGCAAAGAACAGCACCGCGCGCGCCACATCATCGGTGGAGCCGCGCCGCTTCAGCAGCGTCTTCTCGATGATCTCCTGCTTCATCTCGTCGGTGAGCCCGCTTTCCGGGAACTCCACCGGGCCGGGCGCGACCGCATTCACGCGCACCTCGGGCGCCAGCTCGCGCGCCAGCGACTGCGTCAGCATGATCAGGCCGGCCTTGGCCGGGCTGTACACGGTGAAACGCTTCAGCGGACGCATGCCATGGATGTCGGCGATGTTCAGGATCAGCCCGCGGCGCTCGGCCAGGTGCGGAGCCGCGGCCTGCGACAGGAACAGCGGCGCGCGCAGGTTGGTGCCCATCAGGTCGTCCCAATGCTCCGGTGTTATCGTGCCGACGGGCGTGGGATAGAACGTGGACGCATTGTTGATCAGGATATCCAGATGGCCGTGACGCGCGACGGTCGCATCGACCAGCGAGGTCAGCACCTTCAGGTCGAGCAGGTTGCCGCCCAGCGTGGTCACCGACGCGGGACGCACGGCGTTCAGTTCGGCGGACAGCCTGTGCGCGTCCTCGGCCGAGCGGTGGTAATGCACGACGAGGTCGGCGCCGGCGCCATGCAGCTTGCGCGCAATGGCCGCACCCACGCGCCGGGCCGCGCCGGTGACCAATGCCACCTTGCCGGCCAGGGGCAGTTTCACGTTGTCCACAGATTCCATGCAGAGAGCTTATGACGTTGGACGCTGCAGTGCACGAGGCTGAACACGCGAAGCGCGTTGAGGAGGCGCTGCGCGCGCGAATCGCTGCCGCAGGCGGCTGGCTTTCGTTCGACCAGTACATGGACTTCGTGCTGTATGCGCCGGGGCTGGGTTATTACAGCGCCGGGGCGCGCAAGCTGGGTGCGGGCGGTGACTTCACCACCGCGCCGGAGATTTCGCCGCTGTTCGGACATTGCCTGGCAAGACATTGCGTCGAGGTGCTGGAGCAGGTGCCGGGCGGCGATGTGCTGGAACTCGGCGCGGGCAGCGGCAGGCTGGCGTTTGATGTGCTGACGGAGATGGCGGCGCTGGGTGTGGTGCCCGGGCGCTATCGCATTCTCGAGGTCAGTGCGGATCTGCGCGAAAGACAGCAGGCGCTGCTGGCGACATTGCCGACGGAACTGGCGTCGCGGGTGGAGTGGATGGATGGGCCGCCTGCTGAAGCCTGGCGTGGCGCGCTGCTGGCGAATGAAGTGCTGGATGCGCTGGCGGTGGAATGTTTTGCGTTCCGCGGCGGGGCGGTGCTCGAGCGCGGGGTGCAGGTTGGCGCAGAGGGTGAGCTGTGCTGGGCAGAGCGTCCTGCACCTGATTCACTGGCGGGCGAGGTGGACCGCCTGCGGCGCGATGCCGGTGTCGAATGGCCGGATGGTTTTGTTTCGGAACTTTGCACGCGCGCCGGTCCGTGGATCGATGAGGTGACGCGCACGCTGAAGCAGGGTGTTGCGCTGTTCATCGATTACGGATTGTCACGGCGCGAGTATTACGACCCCCGGCGCAGTACCGGCACGCTGCGGTGCCACTACCGCCAGACCGCGCATGACGATCCGTTCGCGCATCCGGGACTGGAGGATGTCACGGCGTGGGTGGATTTCACGCGCGTGGCGGAGGCGGGGGATGCCGCCGGGCTCGCCGTGCTGGGGTATGCGACGCAGGCAGCGTTGCTGCTGGGGCTGGGCATCGAACGCGAGTTGAGCGAG
>CAYNEX010000148.1:0-6258 GCA_964396335.1 uncultured Steroidobacteraceae bacterium
GATCGGCCGGACGCCGGGCCGCCCCACCTGCGTGGGCGGCACGGCGCTCGACATCTGGTACGACAGCGCCAGCTGCCCGCACAGGAATTCATCGCCACTGCGCAGCGTCACCGCCTCCTGCACCGGCTGGCCACGGAAGAAGGTGCCATTGGTGCTGCCCAGGTCCTCCAGCACCGCATGCGTAGCCAGGATGGAGAGCCGTGCATGCCGGCGCGACACCGTGGGATGGTCGATCCACACCGTCACGCCCGGATCGCGACCGATGATGTTCTCGCCCGAAACCAGCGCATGGCGCTGCAGGCCGACGATCAACCAGTGGTTACCGGCCGGCGCGACATCGCCGCGTTCCACCGGCACATCCAGCGCATACCCGATGCGATGCGCCGTGCGTAGCAACGTATCGGCCCCCTCGCCCAGCGCGCGCCGCACCTCTTTCACCAACCCCACCAGCGTCGCATCCGACACCACGCCACCCGGCCACAGCCGCGCGTGGATCTCGTTCTTCGTCACCACCCGCGGCGCCGCCTCCACCAGCAACCACAGCAGGTCGAAGGCCTTCGGCGTGAGCTTCAGCACGGCATCACCGCGCTTCAGCTGCCGGCGATCCGCATCCATTGCGAAGCCCACGAAGCGCACGCTCATGCCAGCCCTTCCGCCAGGTACAGATGACTCAGCGCGCGATGCCAGGTGTAGATGCGCGCGCCGCCATCCGGCGTGACGCGGAACGTGCCCAGCACCATGATGCCGGCCGCATCGCGCGGCAGGATGTCGGCCCATGGACGCGAACGGCCGGTCGCAGGATCGAGCAGGTGCAGCTGCCCACGCGGTAGCGTCGGATCACCGGTGCGCAGGAACAGCAGGCCGGCGTTGATCCAGCCCACCACCATATCGCTGCCATCCAGCGCAGCCACGGCGGTCGGCTCACCACCGGCAACCGGATAGATGATCGTCCGGCCATCGTTGTGCCGCGCGGCCATGCGCAACCCATCCGGCGCCATCACCGCACGACGGATGCCCTCCGGCGTCAGCGGCGTGGTCTCACCCTCCGGCAGCTCCATGCGATACAACTGCGGTGCCTGTCCCGTCGCAGCGGCCAGCACCACCACACGCTGGCTGCCCGGCGGCCACCACGCATCGTAATAGTCGAGGTCGAGCACATCCGGCAGACGCCGCGTTTCCCCGGGGCCGGTGGGCACCAGGTCGATATGCGGCGCCGCGCGCGCCAGCGGCCGTTCGCTGTTCATCACCAGCGCCCACTGCCCATCGGCAGAGAGCGCCAGCGGCTGCCCGGTCCCCAGCCGTACCGCCGGGGAGCCATCGGTGCCACGCAGGTAGGCGGCCGGCACCGCACCCACACCCTGCCCCAGCTCACTGAACAGCAGCATCCGCCCATCGCGCGACACATCCGCCACCCACGAGGCATCCAGCCACGACAGGTCACGATCATTCTCGTCACCCGGCAGGCGCCCGATCATCGCCGCGCGGTCGTCAGTCTGCGCGATCAGCAACCGCCCATCAGCGGACGCATCCCACACCGTCACATTCACCGGCATGCGCGCCACCACCCGCGGCGCACGCCCCGGCTCGATCACGCGCAATGAACGGAACAGCGGCCGATCATCCGAAGCGGTGAACCACAGCCGCTCGCCGCTCCAGGCCAGCCCGTGGATGTTCACGAACTCCCCGGTCAGCACCTCGATGCGCCCCTGCGCATCGACGATGCGCACCGTGCCGAACAGTGCCTGCGGATCGGCATAGTGGATGTAGGCCACCCGCTGGCCATCCGGCGCGACGCGGGCAAAACCCAGCCCGGTGCCTTCACCTTCGCCCGGCTGCACCAGCACCCGGCCCTGCGGATATTCCAGCCGGTCCACACCATCCACCGAACGGATCAGCGCCAGCGCGCTGCCGTCGGGCGACCAGTCGGCGAACTTCACGTCCTCGACCAGCTCGCGCGGCGCACCGCCGGCGATCGGCACGCGCGCCAGCGTGCCATAGGTGAACACGCCCTCCAGGTTCACGCCCAGCGACAGCGCCAGCTCGCCGGTGCGCGACACGGCCAGCACATTGGCCTGCGGCAGGTCCAGCGCACGCGATTCCGGGTTGTCCAGGCGTGTGGTGTAGACGCGGCAGGCGTCGCCATCCCACAGCGCGCCATAGAGGATGGTCTGTCCGTCCGGCGCAATGCGCGCGGAACGCACCAGGCCGCGGCGGAAGGTCAGCCGCTGGAAGGACGGCGTGGCGACCACCGGTCCGGTACGACCGCGTCCCAGCCATGCGCCGCCCACCGCTGCCGCCGCGGCCAGGCCCAGCGCTGAGGCGCCCAGCGCCAGCGCGCGTCGGCGCGGCGGACTGGCCGCTTCATCCTCCACCGCGTGGGCAGCCGTGGTCGACTCACCCCCGGCCACCAGTTCCAGCGCCAATGCCACGTCGTGCGCGGAGTGGAAGCGGTCCTCCGGCGATTTCTCCAGGCAGCGCCGCACGATGCCGCGCAGCGCCGCGCCCACCGCCGCGGGCAGTTCCGGCGCATCGTCATTCAGGATGGCAGCCAGCGTTTCCGGGACACTGCCCCGGCGGAACGGATGCGTGCCGGTGAGCATCTCGTGCAACAGCAGCCCCAGCGCAAACAGGTCGGTGCGCGCATCCACGGCCGCGCCGCGGATCTGCTCCGGCGCCATGTATTCCGCGGTGCCCACCATCAACCCGGCACTGGTCCGCGCCACCGGCGCCGTCGACGCACCGTCCGAGGCGCCGACCAGCTTGGCAATGCCGAAGTCGAGGATCTTCACGCGCCGGTCGCGCGTCAGGAACACATTCGCCGGCTTCAGGTCCCGATGCACCACGCCGCGCGCATGCGCGGCCGCCAGTCCGCGCGCAACCTGCACGGCCACCTCGATGGCCTGCCGCACCGGCAGCGGCCCGCGCTGCAAGCGCTGGTGCAGCGTCTCGCCTTCGAGCAACTCCGACACGAGGTAGGCCACCGGCCCCTCATGCCCGACGTCATACACCACCAGCAGGTTGGGATGATCGAGCGTGCCCGCCGCCCGCGCCTCGGTCTCGAAGCGCCGCAAGGCCTGCGGATCGGCGGCAATGGCGCGCGCCAGCGTCTTGATGGCCACGCTGCGCCCCAGGCGCGGATCGAGCGCACGATAGACCTGGCCCATGCCTCCCGCGCCGATCTGCTCGCGGATTTCATAAGGCCCCAGACGCGTTCCCTGCGCCAACGGTTCGTCCATGCGGGAACGATAGCACTCCGCACACGCACCTTGGTGAAGGCCACCAACCATGCCGCCGGCGCTCGAGGGTGGACACAGCGCGCCATGGCACCCATCATCGACCGGTTGTTTGGCTGAGTGAGTCGGACTGATGCAGGGACGGCAGCAACCGCGAATCATCTTTCCGCTGCTGCTGCTCGTGATCTTCGCCCTGCCGGCGATGCGCGTCGCGGCCGCGGGAGCCCGCGTGACCATCGCCTGCGGCGCGCTGGGCGTGGAGCTGGCGCTGTGCCGCGAAGGCGCGCAGCGCTGGGCGGAGCAGACCGGCAACACCGTTTCCATCGTCAACACGCCCAATTCCAGCAGCGACCGCTTCGCCCTCTATGTGCAGTTGCTGGCCTCGCGCTCGGCCGAGATCGACGTGCTGCAGGTCGACGTGGTGTGGCCGGGCATGCTGGCCACGCACCTGGCCGACCTGCGCCCCGCGCTCGCCGCGCAGGTCGACGAGCACTTCCCGGCGCTCATCGACAACAACACCGTCGACGGCCGTCTCGTCGCCATGCCCTGGTTCGTCGATGCCGGGCTGCTCTATTACCGCAAGGACCTGCTCGAGAAACACGGCTTCGAGCCGCCCAGGACCTGGCAGGAGCTCACCCGCATCGCCACCACCATCCAGCAGCGCGAGCGCGCGGCCGGAAACAGCAGCCTGTGGGGCTTTGTCTTCCAGGCCAAGCCCTATGAAGGCCTCACCTGCGACGCGCTCGAATGGGTGGCCTCGCATGAAGGCGGCACCTTCATCGACGCCAACGGCGACATCAACACCGAGCACCCGCAGGCGATCGCCGCGCTGAACCTGGCCGCCAGCTGGGTCGGCACCATCGCGCCGCGCGGCGTGCTCAACTACGACGAGGAAGCCTCCCGCGGCGTGTTCCAGACCGGCAATGCCGTGTTCATGCGCAGCTGGCCCTATGCCTGGGCGCTGGCGCAGAGCGAGGACAGCCCGGTGCGCGACAAGGTCGGCGTCATCGCCCTGCCGCGCGGCGGCGAGCAGGGCCGCCATGCCGGCACGCTGGGCGGCTGGCAGCTGGCCGTGTCGCGCTACTCGCGCCATCCGGAGGCCGCCATGGACCTGGTGCGTTACCTCACCAGCGCGCAGGAACAGAAACGCCGCGCGATTGCCGGGGCCTACAACCCCACCATCATCGGCCTGTACGAGGATGAAGAGATCCTCGCCGCCAACCCCTTCTTCGGCACGCTGCTGCCCACCTTCGTCGACGCGCTGCCGCGGCCCGCGCGCCAGACCGGCGCGCACTACAACCAGGTGTCCGCCGCCATCTGGCAGGCTGTGCATGCGGTGCTGGCCGGCAATGTGGACGCCGCCGAAGGCATGAGCCGCCTGCGCCGCAACCTGCAGCGCATCCGCAACCGGGCCAGGTGGTAGCGATGGCCGGCACCACCGAACAGCGCCATACGCGCACCGCCTGGCTGTTCCTCACGCCGATGCTGGTGATGCTGGCGCTGGTGGCCGCATGGCCGCTGGCCCGCACGCTGTTCTTCAGCTTCACCAACGCCACGCTGATCGACATGGGCCAGTACGAGTTCATCGGGCTGGGCAATTTCATCGCGCGGGAGGATGGCCAGTGGTTCGGCCTGCTCACCGACCCGCAGTGGCTGCGCGCCCTGCGCAACACGCTGCTGTTCGCGGTGGTGTCGGTGTCGATCGAGACCGTGCTGGGCGTGATCATCGCGCTGGCCGTCAACGCCCACCTGCCCGGCCGCGGCCTGATGCGCGCCGCGATGCTGGTGCCCTGGGCCATCCCCACGGTGGTGTCGGCCAAGATGTGGGCGTGGATGCTGCATGACCAGTTCGGCGTCATCAACGACCTGCTGCTGCGCGTCGGCGTGATCGATGCACCAGTAGCGTGGCTCAGCAGCGCCGGCCTTGCGATGGCCTCGCTGATCGCGGTGGACGTCTGGAAGGCCACCCCCTTCGTCGCCATGCTGGTGCTGGCCGCGCTGCAGACCCTGCCGCGCGACTGCTATGAGGCCGCGCGCGTCGATGGCATCGGCCCGGTGAAACTGTTCTTCCGCGTCACCCTGCCGCTGATCCGCCCCGCGCTGGTGGTGGCGGTGATCTTCCGCCTGCTCGACGCCCTGCGCATGTTCGACCTGGCCTATGTGCTCACCGGCGCCAACGAGGGCACCATGACCCTGTCCGTGCATGCCCGCGAGCAGCTGGTGTCCTTCCAGGACGTGGGGTATGGGTCAGCCGCCTCCACCGCGCTGTTCTTCATCATCGTGCTGGCCACCGCCATCTACGTCGCCACGCTGAAGCCGCTGGGGAAGACCCGATGAACCTGCGCTGGAAGCACTTCGCCGCCCGCGCCGGCCTGATGCTGCTGTGGCTGGTGCTGGCGCTGTTCCTGCTGTTCCCGTTCTACTACGCGCTGGTCAGCTCGCTGCGCCCGCCCGCGGAGATCTTCAACACCGCCTGGTGGCCCGACTCCCCCACGCTGGCCAACTACCGCGCCGTGATGGAAGGCGAATCCTTCGGCCGCAACATCCTCAACTCCGTGCTGGTCGCCACCGCCGTGGTGGCGCTGTCGCTGGCGCTGGGTGTGCTGGCCGCTTATGCACTGGGCCGCGTGCGCTTCGCCGGCCGCCGGCTGCTGCTCTACACCATCCTCGGCGTGTCGATGTTCCCGCAGGTGGCGGTGCTGTCCGGCCTGTTCGAGATCGTGCGCCTGTTCGGCCTGTACGACAGCCTGTGGTCGCTGGTGTTCAGCAACATGATCCTCACCCTGCCCTTCACCGTGTGGGTGCTCACCGCCTTCATGCGCGAACTGCCGGAGGAGATCGAGGAGGCGGCCATCATGGACGGCGCCACCCCGTGGGTGATCGTCACCCGCATCTTCCTGCCGCTGATGGCTCCGGCACTGGTGGCCACGGGCCTCCTGGCCTTCATCGCTGCCTGGAACGAGTTCCTGTTCGCCCTGAGCTTCACGCTGAGCAACACCCAGCGCACCGTGCCGGTGGCCATCGC
>CAYNEX010000149.1:0-6178 GCA_964396335.1 uncultured Steroidobacteraceae bacterium
ATGATGGTGTCACCCAGGTGGATGCCCCGGCCGATGCCGAAGCGCGCACCGATGGTCTCGAGCTGCTCGATGATTTCCACCGGCGAGAGCGCCTTGCCGTTGAGGCTCGACGGACGGCCGTTGGTGAAGCCGATGGTGTGGCGCTCGGGGGCGGCCGGGTTGGTGAAGGCATCCTTCGACAGCACCCAGGCGGACTCGGGGATGCTGCCCTTCGAGGTCAGCGTCTCGGTGCCGCCGATGGTCACGCCCCACAGGCCGCGGTTGATTGAGTATGCGGCGCCATGCGGCGGGATCGGCATGTTGCGGGCCTTGAGGAATTCCAGTTCCTCCTGGCGCGAGAAGGTCTTGTCGCGCACCGGCGCGTAGATCTCCAGCTCCGGCGCCAGCGTGCGCAGCGCGACTTCGAAGCGCACCTGGTCGTTGCCGGCGGCGGTGCAGCCGTGGGCGATGGTGTCGGTGCCCAGCTCGCGCGCCACCTTGGCGATGGTCTGCGCCTGCATCACGCGCTCGGCGCCCACGCACAGCGGATACAGGTTGCCGCGACGCACGTTGCCGATGACCAGGAAACGCAGCACCTGCTCGAAGTAGTCGGCGCGCGCGTCGATCTGGTGATGGCCGATGGCGCCCAGCGCCTTGCTGCGCTCGCCCAGCACGCGGGCGGCGTCGGCGTCGATGCCGCCGGTGTCCACCGTGACGGTGATGACCGGGCGGTTGGTGTTCTCGGCCACCCACGGAACGAGGAAGGAGGTGTCGAGTCCGCCGGAGTAAGCAAGGACGATGGGCTTGGCGCCCGCGTTGGTTGCGGTCATGGTGAATTCTGCTCTGTGTTAGACGCGGAAGACGGCACGAAGACGCTCCCGCAGGCTGGCCTGCGCGGCACCGTCTTCGGTGGCGATGAAAATGGTGTCATCGCCCTGGATGCTGCCGACGATCTCGGGCCAGTTGGCCCGGTCGATGGCCACCGCCACGCTGCCGGCCGCGCCGGTGGACGTGCGGATCACCGTGATCGAGGGTCCGGCGGTGCGGATCTCGCGCACGAAGCGGGCGATGGTTGTGAAATTGTCCTGCGCCGGGGTGACGTCGGCATCGGGCGGCAGGTAACGGCCCTGCGCCTTCAGCACCCCCAGCTCGCGCATGTCGCGGCTGACGGAGGACTGCGTGACCTCGAAGCCGTCCTGCCGCAGCAGGTTCACCAGGTCGGACTGCCGGCGCACGGATCCGGCGCGCAGGTGGCGCAGGATGCTGTTGCGGCGATCGGTCTGGTGACGGTCGGCGTGCATAATTATTCAGAGTATGCGCATAAAGCTGGGAGGGGTCAAGGTCGGGCCTTTGTCGACCGGCTCTGCGCGGAAATCACATTGATTCCAGAAGTCCTCGTCCGCAGAATCCGTGTTACACGGATCATGTGTGGAGGCAATCTGCAATGGCCAACCTGACTCTCGTCATCGACGATGAGTTGCTGCTGCGAGCCCGCAAACGTGCGCTGGAGCAGGGAACCTCGGTGAACGCGCTGGTGAGGGGCTACCTCGAGAGCTACGCCGGTCGCGAGGGGGCCGGAGCCGCCATGCTGGCCTTCGTTGAACATGCCGCGGCCGCCGGCGTCCGCAGCGAGCGGGGCTGGACACGCGAGGAGCTGCATGAGCGATAGGGCGTTTCTCGACACGAATGTCATCGTCTATCTGTTTGACGGGCGGGTACCGCGGAAGCAGCGCGCCGCCGGGGAGCTGCTGAAACGCCTGGTGGATGAGCGGGTCGTCCCGGTCGTCAGTACCCAGGTGCTTCAGGAGGCATATGCGGCACTGACCCGCAAGCTTCAGATGGGTGAGCGAGAGGCGTTGGCTGCATTGCAGATGATGGAGAAGGCCAGCTTCGTGACCGAGGCAGTCGATGCGCCGCTGATCTGGCGCAGCGCCGCCCGCTCCGCGCAGGACCGGATTTCATTCTGGGATGCACTGATCGTCGAGACCGCCCGCAAGGCGCAGTGCGCGGTCCTTTACACCGAAGACCTGCAGGACGGCCGCGTGTTCGAAGGGCTCCTCGTCCAGAATCCTTTCAGCGGATCGGCCTGATCATTCAGCCGTTTGCCCTTGCGCCGGACCACGGCAGCCTGGCGACGCGCCAGTCGAGGTTCTTCCACGCCGATGCGGCGTAAGCGCGCAGGGCGGCGGCGAATACCAGCGCCGCGATGATCATCCTGATGATCGTTGCCGGCGAGGCGTCGAGCTCGGGTTTGAGCTGGTACAGGTAGACCATGAAGAAGGCACCCAGCAGGGTGACCAGCAGGCCGTTGCGGAAGATCCACTCACCGGTCCAGGTGCGGGTCATGGCCATGCCGCCGTAGAACAGGCAGATGGCCAGCGACGTGTGGGCGGCGACAAACAGCACCGCAAAGCGGGCGATGGCAGGCTCGCGTGCCAGGGAGACGGCAAGCACCAATGCGGCGGTGACGCTCCAGGTGGCCAGGCAGGCGCGCAGGCCATGCCATTCGGCGGTGCGGAACAGGGCGCTGCGGTCCATGCGATCACGCAGCCACAGGCGGCGCGCGTTGCGGATGATCACCTGGCCGATCGAGAACATGAAGAAGCCGAGGAAGGGCAGCATGAACAGCAGTTGCTGTGTGGCGGCGCCCGCTCCGCGGTGCGAGGAGTTGATCCACGTGACCAGCATGTTGACGCCGAGGAAGATCAACGCCACCCACAGGCCGCTGACCGCAAAGCCGGCGACGGATGTGCCGAGCAGGTAAAGCTGCTGCAGTTTGCTGCGCGAGGACTCCCCGTCCGGGATCAGGGGTTCAAGGAAACGCAGCAGGGGGGCTTGCGCATCACCGTGCAGGCCCGGGTTGGTGAGGTTGGCGGGGCGGTTGACGGATTCCGTCCGCAGGTACCAGCGCATGAACAGCAACCACGCCACAAGGCCCGGCAGCAGCCACCACAGTGGGTGAGGCACGAGGGGGCCGAGGGCCTTGCCGATGGTCAGCGCTGCGACGGGAAGCAGGCCGACCAGGCCCATGCTGGGACCGGAGCGGCTGAAGGTGAAGAGGGAGATCCACAGCAGCGCCACGCCGGTCCAGACGACCGGGAAGACCTGCATTGGCGTCGCGCGTGGTTGCCCGCGCCGCAGGTCCAGCCAGCCTTCGACGATGAAAGGCAGCGTGATCAGCAGTGCGAGCAGGGTGATGGCCAGCGTGGAGGCGATCAACAGGTTCCTGCGGCCGTCGGGGCGCAGATGAAGCATCGATCGGGTGGAGGCGAAACGCAGTGCCACGCCGCCGGCGAGCGCGGGTGCCAGCGCCAGCGACACCACGCCGAAGATCAGCAGGCCGAGCACGGCATTGCGCGCGCCGATTGTGCAGATGGCGCTGGCGGCGAGCAGCAGCAGCCCCAGGGTGTTCAACCAGCGCTGCAGCGGCACCATCGAGAAGTAACCACGCAGCAAGTGCAGGATCGGCTTCATGGGTCAGGCCAGCAGCACGATCAAGGGCACCAGCAGGGTGACGGCCAGCGCGCCCAGTGGCGTGATGAACAGGCGTTCGGGCATCCGCAGTGACTGCGCCGCGCGCTGGACATACAACAGCACATGGATCGCACGTTCCATCAGGTCGTCCTCCGCTGGGGGAGTGGAAGCCTGGCGATGCGCCAGTCGAGTGTCTGCCACGACCGCAGCGCAAACCGGCGCAGCAGCACGGTCGAAACGAGGGTCAGGCCGGCGGCCATCAGGGTGCGCGACGGGCGGAACGCAGGCTCCGGGTGCGCCAGGACCACGACGGTTGCGAAGAGGAAGAACAGGGCCACCACCAGAAGCGCGTTGGCGCCGAAGCCGCGGGTCATCGCGAGACCGCCATAAAAGAGCAGTGCCGCAAGCAGGCTGGCCGGCAGCACATACGCGGCAAGGATCATCGCGACGGTGTTCTGGCCGGTGGTTGCCGCGGCGGCTGCAACGGCTGCAACCGGGATGATCCAGCTGGTCGCCATCGCGCGCAGGCCCTTCTGTTCTGCCACGCGGAAGAGTTCAGTGCGATCCAGCCCCGTCCGCAGCCACAGCAGGCGCGCGCGCCGCGCCACCGAGTACCCCACGGGCGCGCACATGAACGCCAGGAAAAACAGCATCGACAAGGTGCCGGTTCCATTCGAGGTCGGCCTGTCACCCGGCCGGTATATGCCGAAATGAAGCACCACGAAGATCAGGGCGATCCAGAGGCCGTTCACCACGAACATCGTGGTGCCCCCGCCGAGCAGGTGCAGCGAGCTGGCGTTGGCGCGTGTGGCGCGCGCGGAGGTCGGCAGGATGTCGATGAGCCAGCTGAACGGGTGCGTTTCCGAGGTGCCGCCATGGGGTGAAACGGCCGGCCGCGCCACCGTGCGGGTGCGCATCAGCCAGATGCCGAATCCGGTCCACAGGACCAGCGCCGCGGGCAGGATCCACCCGAAGGAGTCAAAGCGGACCAGGACATGGCGCCCCAGCAGCAGGAGCAGGATCGGCAAAACGCCGAGCATGGCGTAAGCGGCCTGCGAGCGGCTGGCCGCAAAGGTGCCGATCCAGAAGACGGCGGTCGCGGCCCACGCCATCTGGAACACCAGCGATGGCGGTGGAACCGGCGGGCGATGCGCCGAACCTGCTTCGCGTGACCAGGCATCGATCTGCAGCGGCAGGGCCCACAGGGCAGCGACCAGCGTGATGACCAGGGTCGCGCCGACGAAGAGCTTCAGCCGTCCGTGCGGCCGGACATGCAGCAGCGATGCGGTGCAGGCGTGGCGCAGCGCGATGCCGCCGGAGAATACGGGGATCACCGTCATCAGCAGGGCGGCTGGAATGCAGAGGAACAGTACCCCGTCGTTGCCGAGGCTCACCAGGGCTAACACCAGCAGGATGAAGCCGAGGAAGTTCATTCCCATCTGCAGTGGCACGATGGTGAAGAACGTCAGCGCGATGCGCAGCACCGCTTTCACGCGTGGATCTCCAGGAAGATGTCTTCCAGGCCCAGCCCCTCGCTTTCGACGTGCGCATTGAGACGCTGCGCCAGGCCTTCCGCCAGCGCGGATTCCGGATCGCGCACGGTGATCGTGGCGGTGAGGCCGTCGGTGCCGCGCCGCTCGGAAATGATGCGCCGGACGCCCAGGTCCGAAGGCAGCTTCTGCTTCGCCGTGATGTGCAGCCGCTTCACCGCCTGCTTCAGCTCGTCCGTCTCGCCATCCCACACCAGCACACCATCGCGCATCATCCAGATGCGGTTGGCAACGCGTTCCAGGTCCGAAACGATGTGCGAGGAGAAGATCACCGCGCGGGTTTCATCACCGGCGATCTCCAGCAGCTGCTGCAGGAAACGACGCCGGGCCAGCGGGTCGAGGCTGGCGACGGGTTCGTCCAGTACCAGCAGGTCCGGGTTGTGGCCCAGCGCCATCAGCGTCGAGAGCTTCTGGCGTTCGCCGCCGGAGAGCGCATTGGCACGGCGGTCCAGCGGCAGTTCCCACTCTCGTGCAAGACGATCGACCAGCGCGTTGTCCCACTGCGGATAGAACGAGGCGGTCAGTGCCAGCTGGCGGCGGCCGTCCAGCGTCGGCAGCAGTTCATCCTGCTGCGGCACGAAGCCGATGCGTGACTTCACCGCGACGGACATCATCAGGCTGTCCTCGCCGAAGATCTGCGCGCTGCCGGAGGAGGGCGGCGAGAAACCCAGCAGCGTCTCCAGCAGGGTGGTCTTGCCGGCGCCGTTCTTGCCGATGACGCCCACCACATCGCCGGGATTCACGCGGGTGGTGATGTCGTGGAGCACTTCGTGCTTGCCGAAGGACTTGAACAGGTGGCTGGCTTCGACGGCGGCGGCACTCATGGCTTGGCTCCCAGTTTCTTCTTCAGTTGCGCGATCACGTCTTCGGTCGAAAGTTCGAGCTGGCGCGCGGACAGCGCCAGCGCGTCGAGCTGCGGTTCCAGCTGTTTCAGGCGGGCGGCCACCGACAGCTGTTCGCGGCGTGGCGCGGCCACGCGCATGGGCTTGCCGCGGTGGCGTTCGAGCAGGCCCTCGTTCTCGAGCAGGCTGTAGGCCTTCGAGATGGTCATCGGGTGCACGGTGTGGGTCTGCGCCATGTCCCGCACCGAAGGCAGCTCGGTGCCCGGGGCCAGCTGGCCGCTGGCGACCATGCGCCGCACCTGCTCGATGAGCTGCTGGTAGATGGGCACGCTG
>CAYNEX010000150.1:0-6146 GCA_964396335.1 uncultured Steroidobacteraceae bacterium
GCTGTCGGGCCACACCTTCGAGCACGACCTGCATGTGGCGGCCGACCACGGGCTGCTGGGCAGCATCGATGCCAACCGCGGCAACCCGCAGAACGGCTGGGACACCGACCAGTTCCCCACCGACCTTTATGACACGGTGGGCGCGATGATGGTGGTGCTGCGCCAGGGCGGCCTGGTCGGCGGCCTGAACTTCGATGCCAAGCCGCGGCGCGAGTCCACCGACATGCAGGACCTGTTCGTGGCGCACATCGGCGGCATGGACGCCTTTGCGCGTGGCCTCGAGGTGGCGCATGCGCTGCTGACCGCCTCGCCGTGGGAGAAGTGGCGCAAGGAGCGCTACGCCAGCTTCGATGCAGGCGCCGGCCGTGATTTCGAGGCGGGCAAGCTGTCGCTGACGGACCTGGTGGACCTCGCACGCAAGCAGGGTGAACCACCGCAGACCAGCGGCCGGCAGGAACATTACGAGAACCTGCTGAACCAGTACCTGATGCGCTGAAATACGGGCATCCCGGGGGATTGCCGGGATCAACCGACAAACACGGGGGATGGAATGAGGCAGGGATTGCGCGCCCGCGCGTTGCGCTTCGGCTGGATGGTGGTTGCATGCATGTGCCTGGCCTGCGTGCCGGGCCTCGCGGCGGCCGAGGATGGCTACGAGCTGTGGCTGCGTTACCTGCCGCTTCCCGAACAAGGCGCGCAGGCCTGGCGCGCGCGGACCACACAGCTGGTGCTGGATGCCGGCTCGCCGACCCGGGCCGCGGCGCGCGATGAACTGCGGCGCGGGCTGCAGGGCCTGCTGGGTCGGGCGCCCGCCGAGAGCGCGTCACCCACCGCGGACGGCGCCCTGATCCTCGGCACACCGCAGTCCTCGGCGCTGATCCGCAGCCTGGACCTGGACCTCTCCGCGCTCGGCAACGAGGGTTACCTGATCCGCAGCCAGCGCGTGAACGGCCGCGACGCCACCCTCATTGCCGCCAATTCCGACCTCGGCCTGCTCTACGGCAGCTTCGACCTGCTGCGCCGGATGCAGACCGGCACCCTGCCCGCGCAGCTGGATGTGCGCGAGGCACCGCGCGTGAAGGTGCGCGTGCTGAACCACTGGGACAACCTCGACGGCCATGTCGAGCGCGGTTACGCCGGCACCTCGATCTGGGACTGGTGGAAGCTGCCGGACCATCGTGATCCGCGTTACATCGATTACGCGCGCGCCAATGCCTCGCTCGGCATCAACGGCACGGTGCTGAACAACGTCAATGCCAATGCCACCATCCTGACGCCACGCTACCTGGAGAAGGTGGCGGCGCTGGCCGAGGTGCTGCGACCCTATGGCCTGAAGGTGTACCTGAGCGCCCGCTTCAGCGCGCCGATGGAGATCGGTGGCCTGAAGACGGCCGACCCGCTCGATGCCGAGGTGCGCGCCTGGTGGAAAACCAAGGCTGCCGAGATCTACGGCCTGATCCCGGATTTCGGCGGTTTCCTGGTGAAGGCCAATTCCGAAGGCCAGCCCGGCCCTCAGGACTACGGTCGCACGCATGCCGACGGCGCCAACATGCTGGCCGACGCGCTGGCGCCCCATGGCGGCATCGTGATGTGGCGTGCCTTCGTCTATTCGCAGCACAACCCGGATGACCGCGCCAAGCAGGCTTACACCGAATTCAAGCCGCTGGACGGCAGCTTCCGCGACAACGTGCTGGTACAGGTGAAGAACGGCCCGATCGACTTCCAGCCGCGCGAGCCCTTCAGCCCGCTGTTCGGCGCCATGCCGGGCACGCCGCTGATGATGGAGTTCCAGATCACCAAGGAATACCTGGGCTTCGCCACGCACCTGGCGTACCTGGGCACCATGTATGAGGAAGTGCTGCAGGCCGACACGCAGGTGAAGGGAGCGGGCTCCACGGTGGCCAGGGTGATCACCGGCGAACTGCACGGCCATGCGCTCTCCGGCATGGCTGGTGTCGCCAACATCGGCCGTGACCGCAACTGGTCCGGCTCGGTGTTCGACCAGGCCAACTGGTATGTCTATGGCCGCATGGCCTGGGACCCCTCGCTGGGCGCGCGCGCCATCGCACAGGAATGGGCCCGCATGACCTTCAGCCCGGACGACACCGTCGTCGAACCGGTGGTCGGCATGATGATGGGCTCGCGCGAGGCGGTGGTGGATTACATGACCCCGCTGGGCCTGCACCACCTGATGGGACGCGGCCATCACTACGGCCCGATGCCCTGGGATGCCGGTGGCCCGCGCGCCGACTGGACGCCGGTGTATTACCACCGCGCCGATCGCAACGGCATCGGCTTCGATCGCAGCCGCCGCGGCAGCAACGCGGTGTCGCAGTATGCCGCGCCGGTGGCCGATGTGTTTGATGACCTGAAGCGCGTTCCTGATGAATGGCTGCTGTGGTTCCACCATGTGCCGTGGACCTACCCCATGCGCTCGGGCAGCGCGCTGTGGGAGGAACTGGTGCGCCATTACGACCGGGGCGTGGATGCGGTGGCTGCGATGCGCGAGACCTGGATGCGCCTCGAAGGCCGCATCGACGCGCAGCGCCACGCCCAGACCGCCGACTTCCTCGCCATCCAGCACAAGGAGGCGCAGTGGTGGCGGGATGCCAGCATCGCCTACTGGCAGAGCCTCAATGGCCTGCCGATGCCGGCCGGACACGCGCCACCGCCGCGGACGCTGGAGTATTACCAGTCGCTGTCCTTTCCCGACGCACCCGGCAACTGAGCCGCGGTTCCCGGCGCGCATTGGGGCATTGTCTGACGCCGCAATGCCGACGCGCCTGCCAGAATGGGTCCTCACTTTGCAGGAGTGAGGCATGGCCCAGGATCGACCGCTGGACCTGGCGGTAGTCGGCAATTGTGAGATCTCCGCGCTGATCGACCGGTGCGGGACCATCGTGTGGATGTGCCTGCCGCATCCGGATGGCGACCCGGTGTTCAACGCCCTGCTCCGCAAGGAACTGGGCACCTCGCCGCGCGGCGTATTCGCCGTCGAACTGGCGGACCTCGCCTCGAGCGAGCAGCACTACCAGCTGAACACCGCCATCGTTGAAACCACCCTGACATCGAACGACGGCAGCGTGGTGCGCATCACCGATTTCTGCCCGCGCTTCGAGGCGCGCGGCCGCATCTCGCGCCCGCCGGCACTGGTCCGCACCATCGAGCCACTGGCCGGACGCCCGCGAGTGCGCCTGCGCCTGACGCCGGAAAAGAACTATGGCGCCGAACCGGGCATGGTCTCCTGCGGCAGCCATCACATGACGCTGGAGACGCAGCACCACCATTACCGCATCAGCACCGACGCCTCATTGCGGCAGATCACCGAGTCCACGCTGACGCTGCTGGATGCACCGCTGACCTTCGTGATCGGGCCCGACGAGCCGCTGAACGAATCCGCGCATACCCTGGCCGTGCGCTGGCTGGAAGAGACCCGGCATTACTGGCAGGTGTGGTCGCGCGGTCTCGCCATTCCCTACGAGTGGCAGGACGAGGTCATCCGCGCGGCGATCACGCTGAAGCTGTGCACGGTGGAGGATTCGGGTGCGATTCTGGCGGCCTTGACCACGTCGATCCCCGAGAGCGCCAACAGCGGCCGCAACTGGGATTACCGCTATTGCTGGCTGCGTGACGCCTATTTCACCGTGCAGTCGCTGAACCGCCTCGGCGCCACGCGCACGATGGAGGATTACCTGCATTACATCGACCGCGTGGTCGGCAGTGCCGGGGACTCCGTCATCCAGCCGGTGTACCGCATCGCCGGTGACGCGGCGCTGGAAGAGCGCACTGTCGACACGCTGGACGGGTTCCTCGGCATGGGACCGGTGCGTGATGGCAACCAGGCGGCCGAGCAGATCCAGCACGATGTGTATGGCGCGGTGATCCTGGCGCTGGCGCAGCTGTTCTTCGACCGGCGGCTGGTCAATCCGGGCGATGAGCGGTTGTACCGGGAGCTGGAGAAACTGGGCGAACGCGCGCTGCGCACTTTCGACCAGCCGGATGCCGGGCCGTGGGAGTTCCGCGGCAGCGCGCGGGCGCACACCTATTCGGCGGCGATGTCGTGGGCGGGTTGCGATCGCCTGGCAAGGATCGGCGCCAGGATGGGGCTGCAATCGGAAGCCGCGCGCTGGCGCAAGCATGCCGATGAAATGCGCGATTCCATCCTGGCTCGCGCATGGAATCCGAAGCGCCGCGCCCTGGTGGCGGCACTGAACGGCACTGACGACCTGGATGCCTCGCTGCTGCTGTTGCCGGAGCTTGGACTGGTGGAAGGCACGGATCCGCGCTTCGTCGACACCGTCGATGCCATCGGCCGCGAACTGCTCGAAGGTGAGCTGGTGTTCCGCTACCGGCACAAGGACGACTTCGGCAGGCCGGAGGTGGCCTTCACCGTGTGTGCGTTCTGGTATGTGAACGCGCTGGCCTCGACCGGGCGGGTGCAGGAGGCGCGGGAGCAGTTCGAGCAATTGCTGAAGCACCGCAACCACCTGGGGATGCTGTCCGAAGATATCCATCCGGAGACGGGGCAGCATTGGGGGAACTATCCGCAGACCTACAGCATGGTGGGGATCATCAGCTGTGCGTTGCGGTTGAGCCGGTCGTGGGAGTCGGCGCCCTGACTCAGCGACCCGGCACGTAACTCGCGTCGAAGGCCTTGCGCGCCCGCATGTAGTGGTTTGCGCATTCCACCTGCGCGTTCCAGTCGTCGCCCGGGTTTTCGCATTCCCGCGGCGGCTTGTAGTGCGCAGCCCAGGCCCGCTCCCTGGCTTCGGCAGCACGCCGCGCCTGCGCCGCCGCGGCATGACGCCTCTGTTCCTCACGCGCCCTTGCCTCGGCGGCCGCTTCAGCTGCGGCCTTCTGCATGGCGGCCTCTCTCCTGGCCTGCGCATTCTTTCGCTGGGCCTCCTCGGACATGCTGCGAAGGACCTGCTCCACCGCCTTCTGGTCGGCCTTGTTCTGACCATCACGGATCAGGTAGCCCGCCAGCCACAACCCCGCCACCGCCACCACGGCGATCACGCAATACCGCAGGACCTTGCTTTCTACGTCTTCCTCGAACATGACACCGGGATCAATGGCCAGATGGCCCGGATGCTCCCACCAGCGGGCGCGGCATTCCACGACCAGTTGCCGATTCCGGGTTCCGGGGCGATTGCAGGTGTGTCCGGCGCCCCAGACTTGGCACAATGCCCGACCCGGCACATCGCCCGGGGGCGGAACGGCCTGCAGTGGTCGGAACCGGCCAGAACCGACAAGAAGCTGGGCTTAACAGAACGTGTCTGACTCCCTCCAGAACCACACCCCCATGATGCAGCAGTACCTCCGCCTCAAAGCGGAGTACCCCGACGTACTGCTGTTCTACCGCATGGGCGACTTCTACGAGATGTTCTACGAGGACGCCCGGCGCGCGGCCTCGCTGATCGACATCGCGCTGACCGTGCGCGGCCAGTCGGCGGGCCAGCCGATCCCGATGGCGGGTGTGCCGGCGGTGAGCGTCGAGAACTACCTCGCCCGGCTGGTGCGGCGGGGCGAGTCGGTGGCCATCTGCGAGCAGATCGGCGATCCGGCCAAGTCCAAGGGACCGGTGGAGCGGCGTGTGGTCCGGGTGGTCACGCCGGGCACGCTGGTCGAGGATGCCCTGCTCGACCGGCAGCGGGAGAGCCTGCTGGCGGCGCTGGTGTTCGATGGCGAGCGCCATGGCCTGGCCTGGCTGGAGCTGGCCAGCGGCCGCTTCTGCACCAGTGAACTGGGCGATGCCACCGAGGTGGCCGCCGAGCTGGAGCGCCTGCGCCCGGCCGAACTGCTGCTGCCGGAGGACCAGCGCCGGGACAACCTGCCGGATGCGCGCCTGCGTCCGCCCTGGCACTTCGACCTCGACGCCGCCCGCCGCCTGCTCACCGAGCAGTTCGGCACGCGCGACCTGGCTGGTTTCGGCGCCCAGGAACTGACGGCCGGCCTGCGCGCCGCCGGCGCGCTGCTGCAATACGCGCGCGACACGCAGAAGGCCGCCCTGCCCCACATCCGCTCGATCTCGGTGCAGTCGCGCGACGAGGGCCTGCATCTGGATGCGGCCACGCGCCGCAACCTGGAGCTGGACCGCAGCCTCGGCGGCAATGACGACGCCACGCTGTTCGCGCTGCTGAACC
>CAYNEX010000151.1:0-6131 GCA_964396335.1 uncultured Steroidobacteraceae bacterium
TGCCGAAGCCGGGCAGGGCGTCGGCCACCTTCTGCACGGCATGCGCCGGCTCGGTGGCTTCCTTGTGGTGGGTTTCCAGTTCGTATTCGAGCAGGCTCTCCAGCTCGTGCGGGTCGAGGTTGCCGCCGGAGATCAGCCGCAGGCAGTCGGTGATGAACTCCATCATGTGATGGTCGGCCAGCACCTTCGGGTATTTCTTGAAGATGTCGCTCTTGTCGGGGTTCTCGATGTGGCGCTCGATGGCCAGCACGCCGTCGCGACGCGCCATCATCAGGATGTCGTAGATCAGCTTCAGCAGCTCGACGTATTCGGTGCGGCCGTATCGCGGGCCCTTCAGCAGGCCCAGTGCGCCAGCGAAAGCGGCCTTGACCACCTTCAGCGGGTTGCTGATCAGGAAGGCGCCCAGCGCGCCGCCGACGATGATGATCACCTCGAAGGGATGCCACAGCAGCAGCAGGCTGCTGCCACCCGCCATGAAGCCGCCCAGCACGCAGCCCAGCACCACCAATGTTCCAATGACTGCGATCATCTTCCCTCGGGCATCAAGTCAGTTCATTCAGGAAAGATTATCGGCAGCAGGGCGCTGGTCCTTCAGGACCAGCGTCACGGTTGTGCGTGCAGAGGAAAACTTTCTAGGCGCTGACCGAAACCAGTCGACCAGCCGGTGCCGCTGCCGTACGTGACGCACCGGGCTCGTAGGTACGCGCGCTGGTGTTGGCGGCAATCATGTCGAGCATGCCGGTGACGCGCGACAGTCGCGCAGTCACCAGCGCGCCATTGCGTTCGTTGCGCGCGCGGCAGTTGCCGGCGAGGCGCGTGCATTCGGCCTGCGCGCCGGCGAGCGTGCCCTGCGGATCGCACCAGCCGAACAGCGCGGCAAGTCCATTGCGGTCCGCAGGCTGGCCCAGCATGCGGCACAGGCTGCCGCGTTCGTCCTCGATCTTCAGCAGCTGCGCGATCGTGGCCTGGCGGGCATTGCCGGCTCGATCGAGGCTGTCGACATCGTTGCTGGCCAGGAAGTCATGCTCGCGCTCGAGCTGTTGCTCCAGCTCGGTGAGCAGCCGGGTCTCGTCGGCGAGCAGGCGGGCCAGTTCGGCCCGGCAGGTTGCGGCATCCATCGTTTACTTCAGCGTCGGGTCGAAGGGGGCGGCCTTCGCAAGGTCGGCCTCCATGCGCAGCAGCCGGTCGGCGATGCGCTGGGGGTCGATCTCGTAAGTGCCATCCTGCAGCCGCTGCTTCACGGCGGCCACGCGCAGCTCATCCACCGCCGGCAGGGCGCGCAGCGACTCTTCCAGCGCTGCGAGCTTGCGGGCCGAGTCGGTGAACCGCACATCGGCGCCGGACTGTTCCTCGCCCTTGCCGGAAGTGGCCGCCGCCGGCGGCCGGACACCCGAGGCGGGCGTCACCCGCGAGGGTCGCGGTTCCAATCCGAGGATCTTGTTGGGCACGAAACTCTCTCCCGGCACTTTCATGGCTTTCCCTTCAAGGCATGTATCGGACGTCCGGCGGCGGACTTTAGGGTTTTCGTGCAAGCGGCCGGCATGGCCGCGGAGTATGTCGTGTGGCGCATGGTCACAGGCTCACGCGTACCCGGTCGCGCGATTCGACCTGGCCCTCGACGATCTTGCGCGAGGCCAGGTTCAGTACCCGCACCCGGCCGGTGGGGCCGGCATCCTGGATGGCCTCGCCCTGGGCACGCACTTCCAGGCCGCCGACGCTGGCAACCAGTGTCACGCGCTGGCCGCGCCGGACCAGGATGTCATTGGCGAGCAGGTCGGTGGTCAGCGGTGTGCCGGCGGGGGCGGGGCGCTTCAGGTGCCGTCCCTCCAGGTACGCCACGTCACCAATATACGAGGAGGGCAGTCCGGCCACCCGCTGCGTGCGCAGTTCCACATCGGCGGCGGTGACCGTGGCATTGCGCGGCAGGGATCGCTGCACCACCAGCACCGGCAGTTCGGTCTCGACCTTCACCGGCACATACACCGTCCAGCGCGGGCTGGCACAGCTCACGCCCACCGAAACGCGCGCCGCGAGGCTGGCCGTCGGCGGCAGCTGCGCCGACGGCGTGGTGCTGCAGCGGGGCAGGCGCAGGCGCGGATCCATGGCATCGGCACTGGCGTGCACGCGGCCGGCGCCGTCGGGCACCTGTGCGGTGACGAAGGCCTCGGCAACACGACGCAGGTCGTCAAGCGGGTGGATGGCCTGCACGTCTGCGTGCGCCACACCCGCGACGAGCAGCAGTGTCGGAATCCAGTCGGATCTGAACTTGCTTCGGAACATGCCGGGATATAGAGCAAGTCGCGTGCCATGAGCGGGTTGGCTCAAGTCTTCATGGCATCGGCCGATACATTGGATACACCAACCCGCGGCAGGCTTTCGCTGCCGCATCGTGGCAAGTCATTGCCGCGTCTGCGTGACCCGCGTCACGCCGCGCGCGCTTTCCGACCCCCGCAGCCGGGGTCCGGCGCGCTTTTTTCCGTTGTGGCACGCCAGTTGCTCTTGTTCCCCGCAGGACGGGTTTTTGACGGAGCACTCGTGGCCTTGAACCTCGATTCATATCTGGGCGTGCATGCGCAGGCGCTGAAGCTGCGCGAGCAGCGCACGGAAATGCTTGCGCGCAATCTGGCCAATGCGGACACGCCTGGCTACAAGGCGCAGGACCTGGATTTCCGCGCGGCGCTGGCCGCCAGCAGCGGCCAGGCCACCGCCGGAACCCTGAAGGCCACACAGCCCGGGCACATCGGCGCGGCCGGGGATGCGCTTGAACCCGGTTCCACCGCCGCATTCGTGAAGTACCGCACACCGCTGGCGCCTTCGCTGGATGGCAACACCGTCGACGCACAGCTCGAGCAGGCGGCCTTCGCGGACAACGCCGTGCGCTACCAGGCCACGCTGCAGTTCCTGTCGTCGAAGTTCCGCTCGCTGATGACGGCCATCACCGGCCAGTAAGGAGTAAGTGATGTCCTCGTTCAAGATCTTCGAGATCGCAGGTTCAGGCATGGCCGCCCAGTCGGTGCGCCTGAATACGGTCGCCAGCAACCTGGCCAATGCCGACAGCGTCAGCGGCTCCGCCGAAGGCGCCTATCGCGCCCGCCAGCCCGTATTCGAGGCTGTGCGCGCCGGCATGCAGGCCGGCCAGCCCGGCGCCGGCAATGCGGCCGTGCGGATCCGCGACATCGTCGAGGATTCGCGCGCACCGGAGATGCGCTACGAGCCGGGCAACCCGCTGGCCAATGCCGAAGGGTATGTCTTCGCCCCCAACGTCAATGTGGTGGAGGAGATGGTCAACATGATCAGCGCCTCGCGCTCCTACCAGAACAATGTCGAAGTGATGAACACGTCGAAGGAGCTGATGCTCGCGACGCTGCGGATGGGTCAGTAATGAGCATCGACGCCATCACCGGCGGCAGCGCCGCCGCAGCCGCTTCGGCCAGGGCCAAGGACCAGCTCGGGCAGGACCAGTTCCTGCAGCTGATGGTCGCGCAGCTGAAGCACCAGGACCCGACCAGCCCGCTGGACCCGGCCGACTTCCTCGGCCAGCTGGCGCAGTTCGGCACCGTCACCGGCATCCAGGGCATGCAGGGTTCGATCTCGGCGCTGTCGGAAGCGCTGCGTTCCTCGCAGGTGCTGAACGGTACCAACCTGGTCGGCCGCGACATCCTGGTCGATGCCGACACCGCCTACCTCGCCGACAGCGGTTCGCTGTACGGCACCACCGAAATCCCCGTCGGCACGCGCAGCGCCAGCCTGGTGATCACCGATTCGGCCGGCCAGCAGGTACGCAAGATCGCGCTGTCGCCGGGTGAAGGCGAGGTGGTGTTCGAGTGGGACGGCACGCTGGAAAACGGCGAGCGCGCCACGCCCGGCGAATACACCGTCCACGTGGTGGCCGATGTGGCCGGCTCGAACGAACAGCTTTCGACGCAGCTGCTGGCGCGGGTCGGCAGCGTCAGCATCGACCCGAAGGGCAACAGCCTGACCCTCAACACCGACCTCGGACCCATTGCACTCGGCGACGTCCGCCAAGTGATGTAAGGAGAATCGAATGACCTTCCGCCTCGCACTCAGTGGCCTCAACGCCGCCACCGCGGACCTCAACGTCACGGCCAACAACATCGCCAACAGCTCGACCACGGGCTTCAAGGAGTCGCGCGCCGAGTTCGCCGAACTGTTCGCCGTCTCGCCGCAGGGCGTGGCGACGCTGGCCACCGGCAACGGCGTGCGCGTTTCGGACATCGCGCAGCAGTTCAGCCAGGGCAACATCGATTTCACCGACAACAACCTGGACCTCGCCATCAGCGGCACCGGGTTCTTCACCGTCAGCGACAACGGCTCCTATGCCTATACCCGTGCCGGTGCCTTCCGTACCGATGCGACCGGTTATGTGGTGAACGCGCAGGGCCAGCGCCTGCAGGTGTTCCCGCCGGTGCAGGGTGGTGGTTTCAACACCGGCGCCCTGGCCGACCTGCGCCTGGTGACCTCGGAGAGCGCGCCGTCCGCGACCTCCAGCATCGAACTGCTGGCCAACCTGCCGGCCGATGCCGTGCCACCGGCCAACGGCACGTTTGACCCGGCCGACCCGACCAGTTTCAGCCGCGCCACCTCGATGACGGTGTATGACTCGCTGGGCGCCGCGCACACCGCCACGGTGTATTTCATCAAGGACGCCAACCCGAACGAGTGGAGCACCCGCTTCTACGTCGATGGCGCCGAGGTGGGTGGCCCGGACCAGCTGGTCTTCGATGAGCAGGGCTCGCTGATGACACCGGCGGACGGCCGCATCACGCTGCCGGGCTACACACCGGGCACGGGCGCCGCGCAGATGAACATCACGATGAACGTCACCGGCACCACCCAGTACGGCAGCACCTTCAGCGTCGGCAACATCACCCAGGACGGCTATACCACCGGTCGCCTGATCGGCATCGACATCGACAAGAGCGGTGTGGTGCAGGCGCGTTTCACCAACGGCCGATCGCTGACGCTGGGCCAGGTGGCGCTGTCCAACTTCGCCAATGCAAACGGCCTGCAGCAGCTGGCCGACACCACCTGGGCCGAGACCTACGCCTCGGGCCAGGCCCTGCGCGGCCAGGCCGGCACCTCGGGCTTCGGCCTGATCCAGTCCGGTGCGCTGGAGGCTTCCAACGTCGATATCACCACGCAGCTGGTGAACATGATCACCGCGCAGCGCAACTTCCAGGCGAACGCGAAGATGATCTCGACCTCCGACGCCATCACCCAGACCATCATCAACATCAGGTAAGAGCATGGACCGCCTCCTGTATGTCGCGATGACCGGCGCCCGCGAGACGCTGCGGGCGCAGACCGCGAACAACCACAACCTGGCCAACGCCTCGACCACCGGCTTCCGCGCCGACCTGGCGGCATTCCAGGCGCGACATGTGGATGGCGATGGATTTGCCTCGCGCGTGTATGCCACCGCCTCCACCACCGGCTTCGACGCGACCTCGGGCACGCTGGTGCCCACCGGTCGCGACCTGGACGTGGCGGTACAGGGCAGTGGCTACATCGCCGTCCAGGCACACGATGGCCGCGAGGCCTATACCCGCGCCGGCGATCTGCGCATCGATTCTGCCGGCATCCTGCGCACCGGTACCGGCATGCCGGTGCTGGGCGATGCCGGCCCGATCGCGGTGCCGCCGCATGCCTCGGTGGCCATCGGTGCCGACGGCACCGTGTCGATCGTGCCGCTGGGACAGGGTCCGGAGACGCGCGCCGACATCGGCCGCATCAAGCTGGTGAACCCGGGCGAGGGCGAACTCGCCAAGGATGCCGACGGCCTGCTGCGCATGCGCGATGGCAGTGATGCGCCGGCGGATGCCTCCGCCACGCTGGTATCCGGCGTGCTCGAGACCAGCAACGTCAACGTCACCGATGCGCTGGTGAACATGATCGAACTGTCGCGCCGCTTCGACCTGCAGGTGCGCGCCATGAAGACCGCCGAGGACAACGGCGCCGCCTCCGCGCGGCTGCTGTCGCTGCGTTAAGCGCGTACCGAACCAAGAGGAAACCAACCATGCATTCCGCACTGTGGGCCGCAAAGACCGGACTGGACGCGCAGCAGACGCGCATGACCGTGATCTCGCACAACCTGGCCAACGTCAACACCA
>CAYNEX010000152.1:0-6020 GCA_964396335.1 uncultured Steroidobacteraceae bacterium
CCGGATGGTTGGCCGGCACGTTCAGCGCGGTGAAGTTGTGGAAGTCGTCCTCGATTTCCGGACCCTGCGCCACCTCGAACCCCACCTCGCGGAACAGGGTTTCGATGCGCAGGCGCGCGCGCGTCACCGGATGCAGGCCGCCGTTGACCTCACCGCGGCCGTCCGCGGTGATGTCGACGCGACCTGCCGCCAGCTTCGCGGCGAGGGCCTCGGCCTCGAGCACCGCGCGGCGGGCGTCAATCGCCTGCTGCACGGTCTCCTTCGCTTCGTTGATACGCGCACCCGCAGCGGGCCGCTCGGCCGCGGGCAGTCTGCCCAGCGACTTCAGCTGCTCGGTGAGGGTTCCTTTTTTTCCGAGCCACGCGACACGCGCCTCATCGAGGCGCGTGAGGTCTGCGCTGGCGGCAATCTGCGCCAGCGCACGCGCGGTCAGGTCGGCAAGCGACTCCATGACCAGCCCCCTTTTATTCCTGGCGCAACCGCGCTCAGGCAGCCTGGAGCTTGGCCTTGGCCTGTTCGCAGATGGCGGCGAAGGACGCCGGCTCGTGCACTGCCAGCTCGGCGAGGATCTTGCGATCCACCTCGATACCGGCCTTCAGCAGGCCGTTGATCAGGCGGCTGTACGACAGGCCGTGCTCGCGGGCCGCCGCGTTGATGCGGGCGATCCACAGCGCGCGGAAGTCGCGCTTCTTCTGGCGGCGGTCACGATAGGCATACTGACCGGCCTTGATGACCGCCTGCTTGGCGGCGCGGAATACCTTGCGACGGGCGTTGTAGTAACCCTTCGCCTTGGCGAGAACTTTCTTGTGACGGCGTCCGGCAATGACGCCACGCTTGACTCGTGCCATTTGTAATTACCTCGTGTACGTGGCGATCAGGTGTTCGGGAGCAGCTGGATGCAGCGGCCCACGTCACTCTTGTGCACGAGCGAGGATCCGCCCGAGCGCAGCTGACGCTTGGTCTTGCGAGGCTTGTGGCCGAGGTTGTGGCGACGGCCGGCAGAGTAGGACTTGTAGCCGTTCGCGGTCTTGCGCAGGCGCTTTGCAGCCGCCCGGTTGGTCTTCAGTTTAGGCATGACATCTCTCCGTTTTTGTAGCTTCCTTTCGCAAGACATGCGGTTCCGTGAGGAACCCCACGCCCGCTAGGGGCGGACCACATCGCGCTTCTCAGCGCTTTGCGATCACTTCTTTTTTGGCGAAAACACCATGACCATCTGCCGGCCTTCCATCAGCGGGTTCTGCTCGACCACGGCAATTTCTGCCAGGTCGCCAGACACGCGCTGCAGGAGTCGGCGGCCGATGTCCTGATGCGCCATCTCTCGGCCGCGGAAACGTAGCGTCACCTTGGCCTTGTCACCCTCGGTCAGGAAGCGGACCAGATTACGCAGCTTGACCTGGTAATCGCCCTCATCCGTACCGGGACGAAACTTCACTTCCTTGACCTGGATCTGCTTCTGCTTGCGCTTGGCAGAGTGCGCCTTCTTGTTCTGCTCGAACAGGAATTTGCCGAAATCCATCACGCGCACGACCGGTGGGTCTGCGGTGGGTGAAACTTCCACCAGGTCGAGCGATGCATCCGAAGCCAGCTGCAGTGCCTCTGCACGCGACATGACTCCCGCCTGCTCTCCGTCCGCGCCGATCACCCGCAACTGCGGTGCCATGATCTCTTCGTTGCGCCGGACGCGCTTGCCTGATGTAGCTATAAATCAATCCTCCAAACTAGTGCGCCCGCGACTTGCGACCTCGGTGCCCAGACGTTCAGCGAACGTCGCGACGGACATCGTGCCCAGGTCTTTGCCGCTGCGGGTGCGCACGGAAACCAGGTTGGCTGCAATTTCCTTGTCCCCGGCTACCAGGAGGTACGGAACGCGCTGCAGCGTGTGCTCGCGGATCTTAAAGCCCACTTTCTCGTTCCGCAAGTCGGAGGCCACTCGAAATCCCTGATTTGAAAGGGATTCCACGACGCCCTCGACATAGGCATTCTGCTTTTCGGTGATCGGCATCACCACCGCCTGCACCGGCGTCAGCCAGGCGGGCATGCGGCCGGCGTGGTGCTCGAGCAGGATGGCGAAGAAACGCTCCAGCGAGCCGAAGATCGCGCGGTGCAGCATGACGGGCGTCTGTTTGCTGCCGTTTTCATCGACGTAATGGGCGCCCAGGCGGCCCGGCAGGTTCAGGTCGACCTGCAGCGTGCCGCACTGCCAGTCGCGGCCGATGGCGTCGCGCAGCACGAATTCCAGCTTCGGGCCGTAGAAGGCGCCCTCGCCCGGGTTGTACAGGTATTCGATGCCGGCGGCAGCGGCTGCCGCCTTCAGGGCTTCCTCGGCCTTGTCCCAGACCGCATCGTCGCCCACCCGCTTGGGCGGACGGTCGGCGAACTTCACCTTCACGTCGTCGAAGCCGAAGTCCCGGTACACCGACAGCAGCAGCTGGATGATGCGCACCGACTCGTCGGTGATCTGGTCCGGCGTGATGAAGACGTGGGCATCGTCCTGGGTGAAGCCGCGCACGCGCATCAGGCCGTGCAGTGCGCCGGAGGGTTCGTAGCGGTGCACCTTGCCGAACTCGGCGAAGCGCAGCGGCAGTTCGCGGTAGCTCCTGATGCCCTGCTTGAAGATCTGGATGTGGCCCGGGCAGTTCATCGGCTTGATCGCGTACAGCCGCTCGTCCGGCGTGCGCGTCAGGAACATGTTCTCGCCGAACTTCTCCAGGTGACCGGACTGCTGCCACAGCACCGAGTCCATGATCTCCGGCGCGTTCACTTCCTGGAATCCGGCCTTTTCCTGCGCCTGGCGCATGTAGGCGATCAGGCGCTGGAAGATGCCCCAGCCCTTCGGATGCCAGAACACGGCGCCGGGCGCCTCCTCCTGCATGTGGAAGAGGTCCAGTTCCTTGCCGATGCGGCGATGGTCGCGCTTCTCGGCTTCCTCGAGGCGGGTGAGGTAGTCCTTGAGGTCCTTCTCGTTCGCCCAGGCGGTGCCGTAGATGCGCTGGAGCATCTCGTTGCGATGGTCGCCGCGCCAGTAGGCGCCGGCCACCTTCATCAGCTTGAAGGCCTTCAGTTTGCCGGTGGACGGCACGTGCGGGCCGCGGCACAGGTCTTCCCACTGGCCCTGGCCATACAGGCCGATGGGCTCGCCCTCGGGAATGCCGGCGATGATCTCGGCCTTGTAGTGCTCGCCCAGCGACTTGAAGTGCTTCACGGCCTCATCGCGCGGCAGTTCGCGGCGATGCACCGGCAGGTCGGCCTTCGACAGCTCGCGCATGCGCTGCTCGATCGCCACCAGGTCCTCGGGCGTGAACGGGCGCGAGTACGAGAAGTCGTAGTAGAAGCCGTCCTCGATCACCGGACCGATGGTCACCTGCGCCTCGGGGAACAGCTCCTTCACCGCATTGCCCAGCAGGTGCGCGGTGGAGTGCCGGATCAGGTCCAGCGCTTCCGGATCCTTCTCGGTGACGATGGCCAGCTTCGCATCGTTCTCGATGCGGAAGGAGGTGTCGACGAGCTTGCCGTCGACGCGTCCGGCCAGCGCGGCGCGCGCAAGGCCGGCGCCGACGCTGGCGGCGACCTCGGCAACAGTGACCGGGTGATCGAAATTTCTCTGGCTGCCGTCGGGCAGCGTGATGACTGGCATGGGCTCAGGCGCTTGGAAAAACGGTGCGCGATTGTACCCGAGCGCCCCGCGAACTGAGAGATTCCGGGTGCCGGGGATGGGGGCGCGGGCGCCCCGCCGTCAATTCACCCCGTGCATGCCCTTGCGCAGCCAGGGCGAGACCAGCAGCAGCAGCACGCCGCTGCCCACCCCGAACCACATCAGCAGGGCATAGAGGTCGGTGTAGGTGGCGAGCATGGCCAGCGGACCCAGGTTCTCGTCGCCGGTGTCGATGGCGGCCAGCTTGCCGATGCGGGTGGCGACGGTCTCGGACAGCGCCGTGGCCAGGAACCAGGTGCCCATCGACACGCCCACCACGCGGCTGATCGACAGCTTGGTGACCGCCGACAGTCCCACCGGCGACAGGCACAGCTCGCCGGTGGTGTGCAGCAGGTAGGCCAGCACCAGCCAGATCATCGCCACCTTGCCGGCGTCGTCGGCGAACTGTGCGCCCAGCACCAGCGCGCCGAATCCCAGCCCGGCCTGGATGATGCCCAGCGCGAACTTCACCGGCGTGGAGGGTTCGCGGCCGCGCCGGCCCAGCGCCACCCACAGCATGGCGAACGGGATGGCCAGCAGCATGATGAAGAACGCATTCAGCGAGCCGAACTGCGAGGCGCGGACCTCCACCTCGCCGATGGTGCGGTCGAGCACGCGGTCGGCGTACAGCGTCATCGAGCCGGCCGACTGCTCGAACAGCGCCCAGAACACGATGGTGGACAAGATCAGCACCATCAGCACCACGGTGCGGGAATACTCCGGGCTGTTGTGTCGCCGGAAACCGTACACGATGAACACCACCAGGCCGGCCAGCATCAGTCCCAGCCAGGCGTCATTGCCGAAGAAGGCCCAGATGAGCCCCGGCACGATGGCCACCGCGGCCAGCACCCAGGCCACCGTGTCATTCGCCCTGCCTTCGCCGTCGCGGTACATCATCGCGTACAGGATCAGGCCCACCACGGCCACGATCAGCAGGCTGTTCTGCGTCAGGTGCACCACAGGCTCGTGCTGGATCACCATCCACACGATGGCCAGCGACAGGATGGAGCCGGCGTACACGGCCAGCTCCTTGCTCAGCAGGCCGCCCAGCACGCGCTGCCGGAGCACCGCGGGATCGGCCGGCTCGGCATGGCCCTTGAGCAGCGGCTGGCCCTTGATGAAGGTGACCAGGCCGATCAGCATGCCGATGCCGGCGGCGCCGAAGCCGTAGCTCCAGCCATAGGTCTCGCCCAGCCAGCCGCACAGCAGCGTGGCGATGAACGAGCCGATGTTGATGCCCATGTAGAAGATCGTGAAGCCGGCGTCGCGGCGCGAGTCCCCTTCCGGGTAGAGCCGGCCGACGATGGTGGAGATGTTGGGCTTGAGGAACCCCACGCCCACGGTGATCAGCGCCAGCGCGAAGAAGAACACCTTCAGCGCCACCACGTCCTGTACCACGACGTTCTCCGTGAGCAGCGTGCCGGCCGCCAGCACGGTGCCGTCGTTCAGTGTCACCGCCTCGGCCAGCGTGGTGCCGGCCGCGTAGCTCGCCGCCTGCATGCCCTCGTAGGCCATGGTGGCGTGGCCCAGCGTCAGCAGGATGCCGCCGAACACCACCGCCTTGCGCATGCCCAGGTAGCGGTCGGCCAGCAGGCCGCCGATCAGCGGCAGTGCATACACCAGGCCGGCATAGGCGCCGAGCACGTCGTAGCCCGCTGCGTCGGTGAACAGGTGGTACTTGGTGAGGTACAGCAGCAGCAGGTACTTCATCCCGTAGAAGGAGAAGCGCTCCCACAGCTCGGTGGCGAAGCAGACGTACAGGCCCCTGGGATGGCCGAAGAGTGTGTCGCTGGCGCCCTCTTCGACCACGGCGACGGGAGTGGAACTCATGGTTGTCCGGACCTGCGTTGCCTTGCGGGAAAGCCGCGCCACATGTAACCGGAGGGGCCGGGCGGCGTCAAACCAGGGAGGAATGCCGGTCAGGAGGAATTGGTAGTCGCGAGTGGGATCGAACCACCGACCACCTCCATGTCAAGGAGGTGCTCTACCACTGAGCTACGCGACTACGGACCGGTCAACCCCTGTTGAGGGGGCGGCAAAGATACCTATGTGAATGATAGCCTGCAAGGGCGCCGAGGTCATGCGCGCCGGCAGGGCCGCTCCCGCCCGCTTCCCGGGTTTCAGGCCAGCTCCAGCAGCCGGGCCTTCAGCGCCTCGATGGCATCGCGGCACGCGGCCGCCTCCTCGAAATCCAGCTCGCGGGCATGCTTGAGCATCGCCGCCTCGAGCCGCTTGATCTCGCGCGCGATCTGCTCCGGCGTGGCGGCCGGGCCCAGCCCTGCCCCGACGCTGCCCTTCGCCTTGCCCTTGCCGCCGCGCCCGCCCGCGG
>CAYNEX010000153.1:0-5973 GCA_964396335.1 uncultured Steroidobacteraceae bacterium
GGACCGTAGACCGTGAAGAACCGCAGGCCCGTCACCGGCAGCCTGAACAGGGCCGAGTAGTTGTGGGCCATCAGCTCGTTGGCGCGCTTGGTGGCGGCATAGAACGACAGTGGATGCGTCGCCGCCTGGTGCACCGAGAACGGCATCTTCGTGTTGGCGCCATACACCGAACTGGTGGAGGCATAGACGAGGTGCTGCACGCCGTTGTGGCGGCAGCCTTCCAGCACATTCAGCGTGCCGGTGATGTTGCTGTCGACATAGGCCTGCGGATTCTCCAGTGAATAGCGAACGCCGGCCTGGGCGGCCAGGTGCACCACGCGATCGAAACGCTCGGCCTTGAACAGCTCCGCCATGCCCGGCCCGTCGGCCAGGTCCAGCTTGACGAACCGGAAGCCGGGCTGCGTCGTCAGGCGTGCAAGACGCGCTTCCTTGAGCTTCGGGTCGTAATAGGCGTTCAGGTTGTCGAGGCCGACCACCTCATCCCCGCGCGCCAGCAGCTTGTGAGAAACGTGGGAGCCGATGAATCCGGCAGCGCCGGTGACGAGGACCTTCATGATTTCTTCCTAGAGCCTGCCGTCCACATCCTTGCGGCGGAACAGGTGCTTGATGTCGTAGACGATGCTGGCGGGCTTCAGCAGGCGGCGGATCGCGCGGATGCCCATCTCGCGGAATTCATTGTGGGCGACCGCCAGCACGGCGACGTCGTAACGGGTGCGACCCAGGCTCTTCAGCGGCTTCACGCCGTATTCGTGCTGCGCTTCCTTCACGTCGATCCACGGGTCGAACACGTCGACCTTCGCGCCGTATTTCTCCAGCTCGCGGATGACGTCGACCACCTTGGAGTTGCGCAGGTCCGGGCAGTTCTCCTTGAACGTCAGGCCCAGCACCAGGATGCGCGATCCTTTCACGTGGATGCGCTTGCCGGTCATCAGCCGCACGATCTCGTTGGCCACGTACAACGGCATGTTGTCGTTGAGGCGACGGCCGGCCAGGATCATCTCCGGGTGGTAACCGATCTCCTGCGCCTTGTGCGTCAGGTAATACGGATCGACGCCGATGCAGTGCCCGCCCACGAGGCCGGGGCGGAACGGCAGGAAGTTCCACTTGGTGCCCGCCGCGAGCAGCACCTCCTCGGTATCGATGCCGAGGCGGTTGAAGATCAGCGCCAGCTCATTGATCAGCGCGATGTTCACGTCACGCTGGGTGTTCTCGATGACCTTGGCGGCCTCGGCCACCTTGATGCTGGAGGCCTTGTGGGTGCCGGCCTTGATGATGGTGGCGTAGAGGCCATCCACGAAGTCGGCGATTTCCGGGGTGGATCCGGAGGTCACCTTCCTGATGCTGGGCAGGCGATGCTGCTTGTCACCGGGGTTGATGCGCTCCGGGCTGTAGCCGGCGAAGAAGTCGCGGTTGAACTTCAGGCCGGAAACGCGCTCGAGGATGGGCACGCAGACCTCCTCGGTGCAGCCCGGATACACGGTGGACTCGTACACCACCACGTCGCCCTTCTTCAGCACCGTGCCCAGCGACTCGCTGGCCTTGACCAGCGGCGTCAGGTCGGGACGCTTGTGGTCGTCGATCGGCGTGGGCACGGTGACGATGAACACATTGCAGCGCTTCAGGTCGCGCACGCTGGCCGTGAAGGACAGCTGCTTCGCTCCGGCCAGTTCCTGCTTCGACACCTCGAGGGTGCTGTCGCGCCCCGCCCGAAGTTCCTTGATGCGCGGCTCTTTCAGATCAAAACCGGTGGTCGGGAATTCCTTGCCGAACTCCACCGCCAGGGGCAGGCCCACATAACCCAACCCGACCACGCCGATCCGGACTTTCCGTGTACTCGTCACACGCTCCCCTTTGCTGATTCGGGCGCCGGCTACTGCCACAACGCCTTCCCGCCACTGGCCTTCATCACCCGCTGCATGAACTCCGCATGCGCCGCGAGCTCTTCCTCATTCGCCGCCACGACCTTCAGCGGCACTTCCGTGGTCACCACCCGCACCGTCTCGGTGACGCTCACCATCGTCACCTGCCCGGCCGCGGCCACATCCTCGAGCGCCAGCGCGCTCTGGCCGCCGGTCATTGCCAGGTACACATCCGCCAGGATGCGCGCGTCCAGCAATGCGCCGTGCAGCGTGCGGTGCGAGTTGTCGATGAAATAGCGCTTGCACAGCGCGTCCAGGCCGTTGCGCTGGCCCGGGTGCATCTCGCGCGCCAGCGCCAGCGTGTCGAGCACGCGGCAGCGGCCGCGCACGGTGATCGGCTCGCGGCCGCCGCCCATGCGCACCCAGCGCGCCAGCTCCGCATCCAGGAACGCGACGTCGAAGGGCGCGTTGTGGATCACCAGCTCCGCCCCGTCGATGAACTCGAGCAGCCGTTCGGCCACGTCGCAGAAGCGCGGCTTGTTGGCGAGGTCGGCCAGGCGGATGCCATGCACCTGCGCGGCGCCCTCGTCGATCTCGCGCTCGGGGTTCAGGTATTCGTGGAAATGCCGACCGGTGGGACGGCGGTTGACCAGCTCGACGCAGCCGATCTCGATGATGCGATGACCTTCGGCGGGCTCCAGGCCCGTGGTTTCCGTATCGAGTACGACCTGTCTCAAGCTCCCCTCCTCAAGCGCCCCATCTTATCCCAAGCATCGCGTCGATCGCCTCGTTGGCCAGTCGGTCGACATGCTCGTTGCCGGCGTCGCCGGAGTGTCCGCGCACCCAGCGCCAGGTGATGCGATGGCCATCACAGGCCGCATCCAGCGCCTCCCACAGGTCCTGGTTCTTCACCGGCTTCCTGTCCGCGGTGCGCCAGCCGCGCGCCTTCCATGCCGGCAGCCATTCCTGGATGCCGGTGCAGACGTACTTGGAGTCGGTGTAGAGGGTGACATCGACGGGACGCTTCAGCGCCTTCAGCGCCTCGATCGCCGCGGTCAGTTCCATGCGGTTGTTGGTGGTCTGCGGCTCCGATCCGGACAGCTCACGCCGCTTGTCGCCGGCGATCAGCAGCGCGCCCCATCCCCCGGGCCCCGGGTTCCCCCTGCAGGCACCGTCCGTGTAGATGATGACCCCGGTCACGGCGATGGATGGCGCCTGGTGGGCTCGGGCAGCGCGCTGCCGAACACCGGCCGGCGCTCGCGCTGGAAGAAACGGTGGCGCAGCGGCGTCATCCGGTACACATGCTTGCGGGCCCGCAGCAGCCACGCTCCGGAGGGCACGGGGTTGAACAGGCCCCGGCGCAGGATGCGACGCGCACCGGTGCGGTCATGGCCCCAGGGGCGGCTGTAGAGGTATCCACGGCGCAGCACCACCTCGTAGCCCAGCAGCTCCAGCCAGTCGCAGACGCGCCGCATGCCTAGCATCTGCCTCAGGCCCGGCGGGTAACCCTCGCGCGAGGCTTTGGCCCGCAGCCCCCACAGGCTCAAGGGGCGGAATCCCAATACGATCAATTGCCCTTCTCCGTGCAGGACGCGGTCGGCTTCGCGCACGATCGCGTGCGGATCGGCAGCGAACTCCAGCGTATGCGGCAGCAGCACCGCATCGACCGAGGCGCTTTGCACCGGCAGCGCTGAAAGCTCGGCCACCACGTCGACTTCGCCACCCGAACCGCACTCGTGCACCGGCCCGATCACGGTCTGGCGGCGCGTGCGGCTGCTGGAGAGCAGGTCGCGCGACAGCCCCCAGGTCCCCAGCTGCACCAGCTCCAAGCCGAACACGTCGTCCAGCAGGCCGCGCAGCAGCCCGGCCTCGGCGGTCAGCAACTGCCTTCCGAGCGCACTGGCGAGCCATTCCGAAGGTGCCGGACCTTTCATGGACTTATGGAAAAAAGCGTGGCAATTCTGTGAACCCGCCGGTTAAATACGGACCGGAAAAATTCTAGGCTGTTCCATCATCCGGGACGAACCGGCCGCACGCAAATTCGGAGGTAAACCAAAGGTGATTCGGGGCTGGCAATCAAGCCTGAACCTCACCCTGGTCGCGCTGGCGGCCGTCCTGGCCGGCTGTGCGGGCACCCCCGAACGCGCCGATTCCCAGGTGGTCGAGGTCGAACTCCCTCCCGCCCTGCCGACGCTGTCCGAGCCGGTTCCGGTCGAGGTGCCTGAGGTGGTGGCCGAGGCGGAAGCCGAGCCGGAGCCGGTCGGCGACCTGCTCGACCGCATCCGCGCCGGCCTGCAGCTGGGCACCCATTACCACTCGCGCATCGACAAGGAAGCCGACTGGTTCGCCCGCAATCCCGACCATGTCGCGCGTGTCTTCCAGCGCGCCGCGCCCTACCTGCACTACATCGTCGAAGAGGTCGAGCGCCGCGGCCTGCCGCAGGAACTGGCCCTGCTGCCGGTGATCGAGAGCGCCTTCCAGCCCTTCGCCTATTCCAGCGCCCGCGCCATGGGCCTGTGGCAGTTCATCCCGACCACCGGCACGCGCTTCAACCTGAAGCAGGACTGGTGGTATGACGGCCGCCGCGACGTGGTGGCCGCCACGCACGCCGCGCTCGACTACCTGACCTACCTGCGCGACCACTTCGACGGCGACTGGCTGCACGCCATCGCCGCCTACAACACCGGCGAGGGCAATGTGGGCCGCGCCATCCGCCGCAACCGCGCGGAGAAGAAACGCACCGACTTCTGGAACCTGCGCCTGGCGGCCGAGACCCGCGGGTATGTGCCGCGCCTGCTGGCGATGGCGGCGGTGGTGGCCGACCCGGAGAAATACGGCCTGTCGATCGAGGGCATCCCGGACAAGCCCTACTTCGAGGAAGTGGAAACGGGCGGCCAGATCAGCATCGAGGTGGCGGCGGAACTGGCCGGCATCACCACCGAACAGATGTACGACCTGAACCCCGCCTACCACCGCTGGGCCACGGACCCGACCGGTCCGCACCGCCTGCTGGTGCCGGTGGAATCCGCGGCCACGTTCCGCGAGAGCCTGCTGCAGCTGACCCCGGACCAGCGCCTGCGCGTGGAGCGCTACATGGTGCGCGAGGGCGACACGGTCAGCAGCATCGCGCAGCAGTTCGGCACCAATGTGCAGCACCTGCGCGAGCTGAACCAGCTGGGCAATGCCAACACCGTGGCGGTGGGCGCCGAACTGCGCGTGCCGTCGAAGGTGTCCTCGCTGCCGGCGGTGGTGCTGCAGGCCGCGGCGCGGGTCGATTCGCGCGCCCCGGATGCCGTTCGCGCGGTGCACGTGGTGCGCAAGGGCGACACGCTGTCGGGCATCGCCAACCGCTACAAGGTCAGCGTGGCCTCGCTGGCGCGCCTCAACAACATCAGCACCAGCTCGGTGCTGCGCATCGGCCAGCGTATCCGCGTCAGCTCCAATGCCGGCAGCAGCGCCGGCGGCACGGTGATCGCCAGCGCCGATGGCAAGCAGGTGACCTACGTGGTCAAGCGCGGCGACACGCTCTCGGCCATCGCCCGCTCGCTGGGCGTGCCGGTGTCCTCGCTGCAGAGCTGGAACAACCTCAGCGGCAGCATGATCCGCCCCGGCCAGCGCCTCGTCGCCTATCCCTGAACTGCTATCATCCCGCCCCACTTCACGTTTGTAAGATGGGGCTGCAATGGGAATCCTTTCCGGCAAGCGCGCGCTGATCGTCGGCGTCGCCACTGATCGTTCGATTGCATGGGGAATCGCCCAGGCCATGCACGAACAGGGCGCTGAGCTCGCCTTCACCTATGGCAACGAGAAGCTGAAGGACCGGGTCGCGCCGCTGGCCGCCTCGGTGGGTTCCAGCATCGTGCTGCCGATGGACGTCACCAACGACAGCGAGGTCGAGGCGGTGTTCTCGGCGCTGTCCAGCCAGTGGGGTTCGCTCGACATCCTGGTGCACGCGGTGGCGTTCGCGCCGCGCGAGGCGCTGGCCGGCGACTTCGTCTCCAGCACCACCCGCGAGGCCTTCGCGATCGCGCACGATGTGTCCAGCTACAGCCTGACGGCGCTGACCCGCGCCGCCGCGCCGCTGATGGCCGGCCGCGACGGTGCGGTGCTGACG
>CAYNEX010000154.1:0-5898 GCA_964396335.1 uncultured Steroidobacteraceae bacterium
CACCGGCAACCTCGACCCGGCGCTGTCGCTGGAGATCATGGGCCTGTTCCGCCGCTTCAACGATGTCGGCGTCACGGTGGTCATCGCCACCCACGACCTGGACATCGTGAAGGCCTGGGGCCTGCGCGAGATCGTGGTGGAGAACGGCCGCGTGCAGGGCGCCGCCGCCGCCGCGCCGGCCTTCGACCTGCCGCACATCGAGGCCAGGCGATGACGCAGTGGCTGATGCGCCATGTGCAGTCGATGCTGTTCGCCACCGGCCGGCTGGCGCGCTCGCCGCTGTCCACCGCCTTCACGGTGCTGGTGATCGCGATCGCACTCACCCTGCCCACCGCGCTGGGCCTCGCCATCGTCAGCGTGCGCGAGGCCACCGGCGATTTCGCCACCTCGGTGGATGTCAGCGTCTACTTCAAGCAGGACGTGCCGGTCGAAAAGGCCCGCCAGCTGGCCGAGGCGCTGCGCGAGCGCGCCGGCGTGGCACAGGTGAAGCTGATCACCGCCGATGAGGCCATGGCCGGGTTCCGCGAACGCAGCGGCTTCGGCGAGGCGCTCGACGCACTGGGCCGCAACCCGCTGCCCCACTCGCTCGAAGTGCAGCCGGAAGCCGGCGCCACCGACCCGGAGCGCATGGAATCACTGCGCCAGTTCATCGCCGCCTGGCCCGAGGTCGAGGTGGTACAGGTGGACAGCGACTGGGTGCGCCGCCTCGATGCCATCCTGGCGCTGCTGCGGGGCCTGGTCACCGGCGCCGCGGTGCTGCTGGGCGTGGGCGTGCTGGCCATCATCGGCAACACCGTGCGGCTGGAGATCTACAACCGCCGCGCCGAGATCGAGGTCACCAAGCTGGTCGGCGGCAGCAATGCCTTCGTGCGCCGGCCCTTCCTGTACACCGGCCTGCTCTACGGCCTCGGCGGCGGCGCGCTGGCGGCGGCCCTGGTGGCCATCGGCCTGGCGCTGCTGAACGGCCCGGTCACCCGCCTCGCCGAGAGCTATGGCAGCGACTTCCGCCTGCTGGTGCCGGGCCTGAAGGAGGTCGGCATCCTGCTCGGCGCCGGCGCCCTGCTGGGGCTGGTCGGCGCCGGCATGGCGGCCGCCCGGCACCTCGCCCGGATCGAGCCCAGGGCCTGACCCGGCCGGCGCCCGGAATCCGGGGCCGAGCCCAAGTTACTGATTTCACAATTTTAATATTCAAGACCCAGGGGAACCCGGACCCCTCTTAGCACTCTAAATCCCCGAGTGCTAAGATCAGTCAGGATCCAGGAAGGAGGTTCCCCGTGAGTGCAACGAACGTGCTGGTTACCCGACCGGATGCCGCCCTGCTGGCCGGCCCGCTGGGCAGCTTCGAAGCCTACGCCGACCGGGTCAGCCGCATTCCGGTGCTGAGCCGCGAGGAAGAGCACGAACTCGCCACCCGCTTCCGCCGTGACAACGATCTCGAGGCGGCCCGCCAGCTGGTGTTCTCGCACCTGCGTTTTGTGCTGCACATCGCCCGCGGCTACGCCGGCTACGGCCTGCCCATGGGCGACCTGGTGCAGGAAGGCAATGTCGGGCTGATGAAGGCCGTGAAGCGCTACGACCCGGACCAGGGCGTGCGCCTGGTGTCCTTCGCCGTGCACTGGATCCGCGCCGAAATCCACGACTACGTGCTGCGCAACTGGCGCCTGGTGAAGGTCGCCACCACCAAGGCGCAGCGCAAGCTGTTCTTCAACCTGCGCAAGATGAAGTCCAACCTGGGCTGGCTGACGCACGACGAGACGCAGGCCGTGGCCGCCGACCTGGGGGTGACCCCGGCCGAGGTCACCGAGATGGAAAAGCGCCTCGCCGCCCGCGACATGTCCTTCGACCCCGCCCCCGATGCGGACGAGGAGGAAGGCCACTACGGCCCGGCGCAGTTCCTGCCGGCCCCCGGCGCCGATCCGGCCATGCAGGCCGAGAACGAGGAATGGGACCAGGACCAGCGCGAGCGCCTGGGTGAGGCCATCACCCGGCTCGACTCGCGCAGCCAGGACATCCTCAAGCGCCGCTGGCTGGCCGACGACAAGGCCACGCTGCACGAGCTGGCGGCCGAATACGGCGTCTCGGCCGAGCGCATCCGCCAGATCGAAGTGGCGGCGATGAAACGCCTGCGCACGGCACTGACTGCCTGATCACCCTCTCAGGGGCGGGTTCCCGCCCCTTTGCACCTGACCCTGTTGGCGACCTGCCACGAATTGGCGCTGTTTTGTGATGGCGACAGTTTATTTGCAACAGGGATCGCGCTAAACTTGCCCTCGACAGTTAGTCGTAGCGATTGCCGCGACGCCTAACTGGCTGGAATTCTTGAAGTTTCGACCCCGTGTTGGGGCGAGCATACAAAAGAAGCCCAGGCGATCATGTAGGGCACGGTAGGCAACGGCCCCCTTTGTCGGGCACGTTGTGGTGAGGCAAGCGGGCGAGAACGCCCGGGCTGACCGTCGATCAGCCGGAACCATGCGGTCCAGGCACACCAGCCGGCGAGTTTTTTAGGTCCATGCAGTGTTGATTGATCTAGGGACGCCCGCGAAGCTCAAATAGACCCCGCCTCTGGCGGGGTTTTTTTATGCCTGCTGCTGCTGCGGGGCCTGCGGGCGACGGTCGGGCAGCCGCCCGCCCTTCAGCGGCAGGGTCAGCGTGAAGCGCGCCCCGCGCCCCGGCGCCGCGTCGATCTCGAACTCGCCGCCCGCCTCATGCACGCGGTCGGAGATGCTCCACAGCCCGAAGCCGCCACTGCGCGCGCCGAACAGGTCGTACTGCCATTCGAAGCCGCAGCCCTCATCCGACACCTGGACCTGCAACGCCTCGGCATCGCCGCGCACCTGCACGCGCGCCTCGTTCACGCCGGCATGCTTCACCACATTGCGCAGCAGTTCGCGCACCAGCTTGAACACCAGCACGCGCGTATCCAGCGGCACGCATTCCTCTCGCAGCTCGATGTCCATCTGCACCTGCAGGCGATCATTGCCGCGCACATACACCGCCAGCCATTGCAGCGCCGCCTTCAATCCCAGTTCATACAGGCCCGGCGGCGAGAGGTCCGAGATCATGCTGCGGGTCTTCTCCTGCACCTCGAACAGCCGCGCGCGCACTTCCTCCACCAGCAGCTTCACCTCGGGACTGGCGTGCTGGCGCGCCACATCCAGCGTCATCGCCATGCCGGCCAGTGACTGGCCGATGCCATCGTGCAGGTCCACCGCGGTGGCGCGACGCGCCTTCTCTTCGGCGGTGACGATCTGCCGTGCATAGGACTTCAGCCGCTCCCGCTCGCGCAGCAGGCTGGCATTGAGTTCGGTCAGTTCGGTGATGTCGCGCGCCACGCCCCAGATGCGCTGCAACTGGCCGTCCGCGGTCACGCCATTGAAGCAGGCCACGAAACTGCGGCGGCGCCCCGGGCCGCCATCCACCTCGAAGCGCAGGCCATCGAGCGTGAAGGACTGGCTGGCCGCCTGCCGCAACTGCGCCTCGAACGCCGCCACCCAGGGCACGGCGGGATCCCAGGCCAGCGCCTCGCCATGCCCGGCGGCGCGCGCGTCAAGCAGTTCGTAGCTGCGGCTGAACTCGGCGATGCACGCATGGTTGCGCAACCAGTCCACCTGCTCCGCCGGCGGCAGGTCCGAGGGCATCGGTTGCGCGAACTCGATGCGCCACATGGCCTCAGTGCTCAGCTCGACGAAGTTGCGATAGCGGCTTTCGCTTTCCTGCAGGCGGCGCGCGGTGATGCTGCGTTCGGCCAGCGCCACCGACAGCACGAACGCAAACAGCCCCAGCGTCACCAGGAACACCTGCAGCTGGCCGACGCCGGACAGCGTCATCTCCATGCCGCCGACACCGCCGCGGTGCGCGGCCAGCGCCGCCATCGTCACCGCGGTGGTCGAGAACAGCGTCACCACCCAGCGCGGCGGCAGGCGCATCACCGCGACGATCATCAGCATCACGATGGTGGTGGGCAGCTGCAGCAGCGACTGCGCATGCCCCGATCCCATCGAGACATAGAAGCTGGCCGCCAGCAGCACGGCAAACAGCACCAGCAATTCCAGCGGCGAGCGCAGGCGCAGCTCCACGAACTGTGCACGCATCGGACTCAGCCACGAAACCAGCAGCGGCGCCACCACCACGATCCCCAGCCAGTGTCCCGCCGCCCACAGCTGCCACATCTCGATGCGCTGCGCCGCATCGAAGACCGCCGCCGCATCACCCAGTGCAATCAGGTGCACCGGGAGCGCCACCGAGGCACTCGCCGCCGCACCGACTGCGGTCACCACCACGAACCACGTCACCGCACGGGCGCGCATGAAATCCATGCCGTGGATGCGCCAGCTGGCCAGCGCCGCGCTCACCACCGTGCCGGCGATGTTGGCCAGCGTATAAAGCGACACCAGTCCGAACTGGAACGAGCTCATCCACAGCGCCGCGGTGCCGACTTCGATGCCGAACTGCACCAGCAGCAGCACGGCCCACAGGCGTCGCGGCGCCAGCCACAATGCCGCGAGCGCGATGCCCGCCGAGGGCCACATCACCGACGGGCTGGCAACGCTGGTCTTCAGCGCATAACCGAGCTGCAGCAACAGCGTGTGCAGCACCGCGAACGCGCCGATCAGCACGGGCGCGCCGCCCCAGCGCTGCACACGCTCCATCATGTCTTCCGCGGCAGGTGGGCGCCCGGCAGTGACGCGCGCCGCATCAATCCCTTCCATGGCGTTCTTCTGTCCCCCTGACATAACGCTGAGGCTATACCGCCGCCGACGTATCACGTGTACCTTATACTAGCGTCTGCGGTCCACAGCAGACCCGATCCAGTAATCAGCAGGGAAGGCGGATTGATGGGATTGGCATCACACCCGCGGAAGGAACGGCCCGGAGTGGCCTAGACGCCATGTCGATCACCTTCCGCCAACTCGAGATATTCGTGGCAGCGGCCGGCGACTGCAATTTTCGCCGCACCGCGGAGCGGCTCGGCGTCAGCCAGCCCTCGATCAGCAACCAGATCCGCGCGCTCGAAGGCCATCTCGGCCACAACCTGTTCGAGCGCCGTCGCGGCTCGCCCCCGTCGCTGTCCGATGACGGGCGTGTGTTCCTGGAGAAAGCCAAGGAGCTGGTGCTGGGCCGCCAGGAGATGGAGCAACAGACGCGCAGCGCGCGCGTGGCGCGTGTCATCCGCCTCGCCGTCACCGCCACGCCACTGCTGCTCGACGCCTACATCCGCCCGCGCCTGCCCGCCTTCTGCGAGCAGCACCCGAACATCCAGCTCGATTTCGTGCCGCTGCATCCCACGCGCGGCGCGGCACCGATGGTGCTCGCCGGCGAAGTGGACCTGGCCGTGTTCACCGGCGACTTCGTGGTCGACGACCGCCTGCAGTCCGAGGTGGTGAACACCGTGGCGGTGTCGATCTACTGCTCGCCGCAGCTGGCGAAACGCGCCGCCCGTCCCGGCGTGAAGCTGGCCGACCTGCCGTGGATCATGCCGCCGGATGAATTCAAGCCGACGCGCTTCATGTGGCGCATCCTGAAGGAAGCCGGCATCGAACCGACCAACATCATCGCCCGCTCGCAGTTCCCGGATGTGATCGCCAACATGTGCCTGGAAGGCCATGGACTGGCAGTGCTGTTCGATCATTTCGCAGCCACCGGAATTGCCGATGGCCGCATCGTGAAGATCGGCCCGGCCCTGCCCAGCACCTCGCTGGTGCTGCTGGTGGGATCCCGAGCGCAGCGCCTGGCCGCACAGCCAGCAGTCGACCTGTTCCGCCAGGCGACACGACGCCTCGCAACGCGCTAGATTCGCGCGCGGCCGCTACGCCGCACCAGACGAATCATGGATATCCCCGAGTCGCTCACATTGCGCCCCATCGGCGTGCTGCGCACCGCCTTTGCCAACAAGGTCGA
>CAYNEX010000155.1:0-5844 GCA_964396335.1 uncultured Steroidobacteraceae bacterium
CTTCGATGCGCGCGTGATCCCGTCGGTGGCCTACACCGATCCGGAAGTGGCCTGGGTGGGTGTCACCGAGACGCAGGCGAAGCGCGACGGGCTGCAGATCCGCAAGGCCGCGTTCCCGTGGGCGGCCAGCGGCCGTTCGCTGTCGCTGGGCCGTGACGAGGGTTTCACCAAGCTGATCGTCGACGCCAGTACCAACCGCGTCATCGGCGCGGGCATCGTCGGTCCGAATGCCGGCGAGCTGATCGCCGAAGTGGGGCTGGCGATCGAGATGGGCGCGGATGCGGCCGATGTCGGCCTGACCATCCATCCGCATCCCACGCTGTCCGAATCGGTCGGCATGGCGGCCGAGGCCCTGGAAGGCACGCTCACCGACCTGTACATGCCGAAGAAGCCCTGATGCTGTAAGTTACCTGCGGCTTGCGGGACTATCCCGCAAGTTGCAGGACGCAGGAGGGAAGCGTGTACGCGGCCAGGTTGCAGGCGGTCGAGAAATCCTTTGGCGACCAGCGGGCCGTGCAGGCGCTGGACCTGGTCATCCCCACCGGCGAGACCTGCGGCCTGATCGGCCCCAGCGGCGCCGGCAAGAGCACCACCATCCGCATCATCATGTCGATCCTGTTCCCGGACTCGGGCAGGGTCGAGGTGCTCGGCCGTCCTTCGGCGCTGGAGGCCAAGGACCGCATCGGCTACCTGCCCGAGGAGCGCGGCGTCTACCGCAAGATGACGGTGGGCGCGTTCCTCAAATATCTCGCCGGCCTGAAGGGCGCGCCGGAGTCCCGCTCGATGCCGCGCGCGCGGCGCCTGCTCGAACAGCTCGGCCTGGCCGACATCGAGAAGAAGAAATGCGAGGACCTCTCCAAGGGCATGCTGCAGCGGGTGCAGTTCGTCGGCGCCATCGTGCACGAGCCGGAACTGTTGATCCTCGATGAGCCCTTCAGCGGCCTCGATCCGGTCAGCGTGCGGCTGCTGAAGGATGTGATCGCCGAGGAGAAGCAACGCGGCGCCACCATCCTGTTCTCCACCCATGTGATGGCGCAGGCCGAGGAGCTCTGCGACCGGGTGGTGATGATCCACAAGGGCGCCAAGGTGCTCGACGAGGGCATGTCGAAACTGCGCCGCCGCTTCGACAACCGGCGTGTGCTGTTCGAGCCGCTGGATGCCGCGGCCGACGGCCGTGTGCTGCGCGATGTGCCCGGCGTGCTGTCGGTGCAGCCGGGCGGCGGTGAATACGAACTGACGCTGGCGGCCGGCGCAGATCCTGCCGCGGTGATCCGCGACGCCGCGACGCGCCTGGCGCCGGCGCGGGTGGAGATCGCCCGCATGCGGCTGGAGGACACCTTCGTCAGCATCGTGCGCGAGGGCCGGGAATCCGAGCAGGCGCTGCGCGAGCACCTGCAGGGACTGACGGGAGCGGCGGAATGAAACAAGGCAGCCTGCATCGCATCCGCCTGGTGGCGGCGCGCGAATTCCTCACCACGGTGTCGAGCAAGGGTTTCCTGTTCGGCGTGCTGGTGATGCCGGTGCTGATCACGGCCATCCTGCTGGTGATCCCGCGGCTGATGGCCAATCGCGGCGCCCAGGTGCAGGTCGAGGTGGCGGTGGCCGACGCCAGCGGCGGCGCCTTCACCGCCGCGCTGCGCGCGGAGCTGTCCAGCGAGGCCATCCTGGCGCGCCAGCAGCAGGCCGCGCGCCGCGCGGTGGAAGAACAGATGGGCGAGGCTGCCAGCGCGCGCCTGCCGGCGCAGATGATGGCCATGCCGCTGTTCACTGTGCGCGAGCTGCCCGCCGATGCCACGTTGGAAACGCAGACACCCTGGCTGAACGATCGGACCCTTGCCAAGCAGCAGCGGCGCGCGATGGTGCGGGTGCCGGTTGAAGCCGTGCAGCGCGCCACCGGCAGCGGCTTCGGCAGCTACATGCTGTCCGCGCCGAAGAACCTGCCGCCGGATGCGGAGCGCATCCTGCACGGCGCGGTGCGCACGGCGCTGATCGCCGAGCGGCTGCGCGTCAGCGGTGTCGATCCCGAGGTGGTCCGGGAAGCCACCCACATCGCACCGACCGAAACCATCGTGATCGGCGCCGACGGCCGGCAGCAGGGCGCCCAGGCCCTGAACCGCATGATGCCCTTCATCATGGGGGTGCTGCTGTTCATGGGCATCATCACCGGCGGCCAGGGCCTGATGACCTCGACGGTGGAGGAGAAATCCAGCCGCGTGGTCGAAGTGCTGCTGGCCGCGGTGTCGTCGCTGGAACTGATGTGGGGCAAGCTGCTCGGCCAGCTCGGCGTGGGGCTGGTGATGATGGGTGTATACGTGGGCGTGGGCTCGCTGGCACTGCTGCAGTTCGCCGCCTTCGGCCTGATCGATCCGCTGCTGATCCTGTGGCTGTTCCTGTTCTTCCTGATGGCCTACCTGGTGTTCGGAGCGCTGATGATGGCCATCGGCGCGGCCGTGAACCAGATGGCCGATGCGCAGTCGCTGATGGGCCCGATCATGATCCTGCTGATCATTCCCTACATCGCCACCGCGATGATCGGCAATGCACCGGATTCGGCCTTTGCCGTCGCCACCAGCTTCATCCCGCCCATCAACGGCTTCACGATGATGGCGCGGCTGGCCTCCAGTTCGCCGCCGCCGCTGTGGCAGGTGCTGCTGTCGCTGCTGGTGGGGATCCTGGCGGCCTGTGCGGCGGTGTGGTTCGCCTCGAAGGTGTTCCGCGTGGGCCTGCTGATGCACGGCAAGCCGCCGAGCTTTGCCACGCTGGTGCGCTGGGCGCGGATGGGCTGATCAGCGGCGCATCAGCCACAGCACCAGTGTCAGCACCGCGCTGACCACCAGCGAGGTCACCAGCGGGAAATAGACCTTCATGCCGGGCCGGTCGATCACGATGTCGCCCGGCAGGCGGCCCAGCGGCAGTTTCGACAGCCACGGCCAGCAGATGCCGGCCAGCAGCACCACGATGCCGATCAGGATCAGCGCCCGCTGCATCACAGCCGCCGCAGGCGCTCGAGGTAGGCCTGCTCGTCCGGCGCGCGCCCGCCGCGCTGCGCTTCCCACAGGGTTTCGGCCAGCACATCGACCATGCGGTGTTCGGCCTCGTGCGCGGAGCCGAATTTCTCCGCCAGCCGCCGGTGCACGGCGGTGATGCCGGCGGGGCGGTTGGTGCCCACCTGTTCGCGTACGCCCAGGTGCAGGCCCATGTGCAGGAAGGGATTGATCTGCCCGGCTTCCACCGGGAAGTCGCGCGTGGCGGCATCCGGGCTTTCCAGCATGGCGTGGTACTCCGGATGCAGCGCGATCACGTCGGCCACCTGCGCGTCGAGCGGCTCGAGCGGCAGGCCTTCACGGTGGCGGCGCCAGGCCTCGACATAGCGGAGCCGCAGCTGCTCACGGCTGGAGTTGGCGAAGAACATGCGGTGATTTTACGCGCGCCGCCGGGCGAAGGCGGGCGGACAGCGCCGGCACCTTCCCGCGGCGCGTCAGGGGGCAGGGCCGCCTCAGGGCGGCGGCGTCTTCGGCCTGTAGCGGCAGACCTCGCGGATCACGCAGGCATAACACTTCGGCGTGCGCGCCACGCAGACATAGCGCCCGTGCAGGATCAGCCAGTGGTGCGCGTGCTGCAGGAACTCCGGGGGTGTCACCTTCAGCAGTTTCTGTTCCACCGCCAGCGGCGTGGCGCCGGGCGCCAGCCCGGTGCGGTTGGCCACCCGCAGCACATGCGTGTCGACCGCGATGGTGGGTTCGCCGAAGGCCACGTTCAGCACCACGTTGGCGGTCTTGCGGCCCACGCCGGGCAGGGCTTCCAGCGCCTCGCGATCACGCGGCACCTCGCTGCCGTGCTTTTCGATCAGCAGGCGACAGGTCTCGATGACGTTCTTCGCCTTGGCGTTGTAGAGGCCGATGTGGCGGATGAAGGTCGAGAGGCCCTCGACGCCGAGCTTCAGGATGGCCTCGGGCGTATTGGCCACCGGGTAGAGCTTGCGCGTGGCCACATTGACGCTGCGGTCGGTGGCCTGCGCCGACAGGATCACGGCCACCAGCAGCTCGAACGGCGTGGAATATTCCAGCTCGCTCTGCGGTTCGGGGTTGGCGTCGCGCAGCGCCGAATACAGCGCGACGACCTGCTCGCGTTTCACCGCTGCGCGATCAGCTCACCTTCATGCCCGGCTTCACGCCGGCATCGACGGTGAGCACGAACACGCCGGCCTCATCGCCGGACTTGTCGCTGGCGCACAGCACCATGCCTTCGGAGACGCCGAAGCGCATCTTGCGCGGCGCGAGGTTGGCGATCATCACCACGAAGCGCCCGACCAGGTCCTCCGGCTTGTAGAAGGCGGCGATGCCCGAGAACACATTGCGCTGCTCGGTGCCCAGGTCGAGCTTCAGCTGCAGCAGCTTGTCGGAACCCTCGACGCGCGAGGCCTCCAGCACGCGCGCGGCGCGCAGGTCGAGCTTGGCGAAATCGTCGATGGTGATCGTGGTGGTTTCCATGGAGGCGTTTCCGGTCGGGGCCGCGGCCTTCGGGGCTGCAGCCGGGGTCTTCGGGGAGGCGGCCGCCTTGCTGGCGGCAGCCGTGGAGTTCTTGTCCGCGGCAGGGGCGGGCTGCTGGGCCACCAGCTGCTGCACCACCGCCGGGTCGAGGCGCGTGGCCAGCTGCGGATACTTGCCCAGCTTCGTGCCCAGCATCGGCGTGGAGGCGCCATGCCACGAGGACAGCGTGCCGGCGCCCAGCCAGGCCTCGGCCTTGTCGGCCACGCCCGGCAGCACCGGCGCCAGCCAGCTCATCAGCACGCGGAACAGGTTGATGCCCTGCGTGGCCACGGCGCGCGCCTCCTCGAGGCGGGCCGGATCCTTCGCCAGCACCCAGGGCTTGTGCGCGTCGACATACTGGTTGGCGCGGTCGGCCAGCTGCATGATCTCGCGCACCGCGCCGGCATAGTCGCGGCTGTCGAACAACTTCGCGATCGACTCGGAGGCGCCGGTGAATTCGGCGTACAGGGCCGGGTCGGGCAGGGCGTCGGCCAGCGAACCACCGGCCTTGTCGATGAACGGCGCGCAGCGGCTGGCGATGTTGACCAGCTTGCCCACCACGTCCGAGTTCACGCGCGCGGTGAAGTCCGGCAGCGACAGGTCGATGTCATCCAGGCCCGGTCCCAGCTTGGCGGCGAAGTAATAACGCAGCGGATCGGCCGGCAGCAGCTCCAGGTAGCGGCTGGCGAGGATGAAGGTGCCGCGCGACTTGGACATCTTCTGGCCGTCCACCGTCAGGAAGCCGTGCACATGCACGCCGGTGGGGCGACGGCAGCCGGAGCCATGCAGCACCGCCGGCCAGAACAGCGTGTGGAAGTAGCTGATGTCCTTGCCGATGAAATGATGCAGCTCGGTGGTGGCGCCGGCCTTCCAGTACGCGTCGAAGTCCAGCCCGCGCTTCGCCGCCAGCGCGGCAAAACTGCCCATGTAGCCGATGGGCGCATCGAACCACACGTAGAAATACTTGCCCGGCGCATCGGGGATCTCGAAGCCGAAGTAGGGCGCATCGCGCGAGATGTCCCAGTCGGTCAGGCCCGCGGTGAACCACTCGTCGAGCTTGGCGCGCACCGCCGGCTGCAGGCCGCTGTCGGCCAGCCAGGTCTTCAGCTCGTCGGTGTAGTCACCGAGGCGGAAGAACAGGTGCTCCGAATCGCGCAGCACCGGGCGGGTGCCGGTGACGGTCGAGATCGCGTCCTTCAGGTCGGCCGGGCTGTAGGTGGCGCCGCAGACCTCGCAGGAATCGCCGTACTGGTCGGCGGCGTTGCAGCGCGGGCAGGTGCCGCGCACGAAGCGGTCCGGCAGGAACATGCCGGCC
>CAYNEX010000156.1:0-5704 GCA_964396335.1 uncultured Steroidobacteraceae bacterium
TGGCCGCGATCCGCCAGGTCGCCGGCAACTACCAGCAGGACTTCTTCTACCTGTACGTCACCTCGCATGGCAGCTATCCGGCGCTGGAATGGCCGGTGGAACTGCGCCGGCAGATCGATCCTGCGGGCAGCTGGCTTGACAACGGCATGGAGCTGGCCAGGGTCGACAAGGATTCGCAGGCCTTCGCCTGGCTCGGCACCTATCGCATCGAGATGGAAGCCTACACGCGCGACATCGACGGCGGCTGGGGCTGGACATCATTCCTCGGGCGCTATCGCGACCTGCATGTGCGCGAGGGCGCGCGGGCCGAGGAACACCTGCTGACGCCGGCGCTGCTGGCCGATGCGCTGCGCGCCTTCCCGGCCGACGTGCGCAAGATCGTGATCCTGCAGGGCTGCCATTCGGGCGGCTTCCTGCTCGGCCCGGATGAGGCGCCGTCGCCCGAACATTCGCTGGTGAACGTGGAGAGCGTCACCGTGCTGACCGCGGCGCGCGCGGATCGCACCAGCTTCGGCTGCGCCGGCGGGGATCGCACCACCTATTACGGCGGCGCGTTGCAGCGGGTACTCAACGGCCTGCCGCGCAAGCCGATCCCGAAGCAGGACTGGGAGAAGGTGCATCGCGCCGTGTCGCGCGAGGTGACGCTGCTGGAGAACGCCAGCGGCATCCCGGCCGAGCAGCGTTCGCTGCCGCAGTTCTTCTCCAGCAAGACCGCGAAGGTGGCCTCCGCCCGCGGCAGCCGGAAGCCGCGCTAGGCGCGGTCCCAGGGAAAGGCCAGCACCGCATCGATGCGCGTGGCGCCCAGCGCCAGCATCGCGACGCGATCGAATCCCAGCGCGACGCCGGCACAGGGCGGCAGGCCCGATTCCAGCGCAGCCAGCAATCGCGTATCCATGTCCGGCCCTGGCAGGCCGCGGCGGCGGCGTTCGGTGAGGTCCGCCTCGAAGCGCTGCCGTTGTTCGGCGGCGCTGGCCAGTTCCACGTAACCATTGGCCAGCTCGATGCCTTCGGCATACAGCTCGAAGCGCAGCGCGGTGCGCGGATCGGCCTGGTCCAGCTGTGCCAGCGCGGCCTGCGAGGCGGGGAAGTGATGCAGGCAGGTGAGGCGGCCCGGTCCCAGTCGCGGCCCCACCACCACGGCCACCAGGAAATCGAGCAGGTCATCGCGCGTGGCATCCCGGATGCTGCTGGCGGCAAGGCCGTGGTGCGCGGCCAGTTGCCGCAGCTGTTCGACGGATGCGGTGAGCGGATTGCAGCCCAGCTCCCGTTCGAATGCCTCGGCGTAGCTGATGGCCTCGGTTTCAGGCGCAGTCCGTCCGCCGGCCTGCAGCAGCGTTGCGGCCAGCGCGGCCGTCTCCTGCATGATCTGCGGCAGCCCGAAGCCGAGGCGATACCACTCCACCATCGTGAATTCCGGGTTGTGCAGCCGGCCGGATTCGCCGGCGCGGAACACATGGCAGACCTGGAAGATGTCGCCGCTGCCGGCGGCGAGCAGGCGCTTCATCGGATATTCGGGCGAGGTGTGCAGCCAGCGTGAGTCCTCGACGCGCAGCGAGTTGATCTGCACGTCGGTGACGGTGCGGCTGAGCACCAGCGGTGTCTCCACCTCGAGCACGGCGCGTTCGCGGAAGAATCCGCGCACGGCATCGAGCAGCGCCGCACGCCGGCGCAGCGTGTCGAGGCGCGCGGCCGGCTGCCAGTCCGTGCTCACCCTTGCGCGGCCGTGATGCGGCCCAGTGCCTGTCCCAGGCGCATCGTGGCGCCGGGCGCGATGGGTTCCAGGTCCACCGCATCGGCGCCGAACAGCAGCACCACGGTGGAGCCCATGTTGAAACGGCCGACCTCCTCGCCGCGCGCGAGGAAACGCGCAGGCTCCGGCGGCAGCGGCAGTTCGGTGACCATGCGCGGGCGGCGCGGCGCCACCTGGCCATGCCATACCGTGTCCATGCTGCCGACGTTCAGCGCGCCGACCAGGATCACCGCGAAGGGACCGGCCGGCCCCTCGAACAGCAGCACCACACGTTCGTTGCGCGCGAACAGGTTCTGCACCTGGCGGGCGGCGGTGGCGCTGACGCTGAACAGGCGGCCGGGCACATACCAGGCGCTTTTCAGCGTGCCGTCGGTGGGCATGTGGATGCGGTGGTAGTTGTAGGGCGCGAGATAAATCGTGGCGAAACGCCCGCGCATGAAGCGCGGTGCCCATTCCTTCGCGGCGCCGGCCAGCAGGGTCTCGAGCGTGTAATGCCAGCCCTTGGCTTGCAGGATCAGGTTGTTGGCGATATCGCCCGACTGGCTCATCGTGCCATCCACCGGGCTCACCAGCGTGCGCGCGTCCCCGGCCAGTGGTCGGGCGCCGGGCTTCAGCGCGCGCGTGAAGAAGGCGTTGAAGTGCTCATAGGCATACGGATCCGGATTCTCCGCATCCGACAGGTCCGGCTTGAAGCCGGCCACGAAGATCGACGTGAAGGTGTTCTTGAACCACCGCCAGCGGATGCGCGTGACCGCGCCGACGAAGCGGGAAATCAGGTGGTGCGGCAGCACGAACTGCAGCCACACGTTCAGTCTTGAAAGCATCAGTATCCGCTCGCCATCAGCGTGGCCAGGTCCTGGCGCAGCTTCGGCAGGTCGAAGGGTGGGGTGAAGGCCGCGCTCCAGTGGCCGCGGTCGTTCAGGTAGAGCAGGGCGGCGCTGTGGTCGACGGTGTAACCGCCGCCGGGCAGCGGCACGATGGCATGTGCCACGCCGAGGCCGCGCAGCAGCGGTTCGAGCGCGGCTTCCTCGCCGCGCACGCCGACGATGCGCGGGTCGAAGGTGGTCACGTATTGCGCCATGGTGGTCTGGTCATCGCGGTCCGGGTCCACCGTGACGAATACCGGCCGCAGGTTCGCCAGGCGCTCGTCGCGCAGCAGCTGCGCCATCAGCGCCAGCGTGGTGGGGCAGACGTCCGGGCAATGCGTGAAGCCGAAGAACACCAGCGAGGGCTGGCCGGCCAGCCGCGCGTTGTCGAAGGGCGTGCCGGTGTGGTCGGTGAGCGCGAAGGCGGGCAGGGCGCGGGCCCGGGGCAGCACGGTGCCGGTTTCCACCTGCGGCGGCCGCGGCGCTTCGTCGCGCGCAAGCAGGCGCGAAACCATGTAGCCTGCCGCCGCCGCGATCAGCAGCAGTGGAATCAGATAGAGTGCGGTGCGGCTCGTAGACATGACCCGATTATCCCATACCCCCAAGGCCAGGCCGGGCGTGATGCCCACCGCGGCGGTGCTGCTGAAGCGCGGCACGGTACGCCTGGCACGCGCGCGCCTGGCCTATGGTCATGGCACCGAACGGCCCATCGACGATGCCGCGGCGCTGCTGGCGCACGCGCTGCTGCTTGATCGCCCGCTGGAGGACCGCGACCTCGCCCGCAAGGTGTCGGCCGCGGCGCAGGCCCGCTACACGCAACTGCTCGACCGGCGCATCCGCGAGCGGGTGCCGGCGGTCTACCTGACGCATCGCTGCTGGTGGGCCGGGCTGCCGTTCCACGTCGACGAGCGGGTGCTGGTGCCGCGCTCCCCGATCGCGGAATTGATCGAACGGCGTTTCTCGCCGTGGGTGATCGAGGAGCAGGTGCGCAGCATTGCTGACCTGGGCACCGGTTCCGGCTGCATCGCGCTGGCCTGCGCGGCGTATTTCCCGCGCGCCCTGGTCGATGCGGTGGACGTGGATGCCGATGCGCTGGAAGTGGCCCGCATCAACCGCCGGGCGCTGGGGCTGACGCGCCGCGTGCGGCTGGTGCAGTCGGACTTTTTCACGAAACTGCAGGGGCGCCGCTACGATATCATCGTCAGCAATCCGCCTTACGTGGGAACGGCGGAATTCAACGGCCTGCCACCCGAGTATGCACACGAGCCCGCCGGCGCCCTGCTTTCCGGCCGGGACGGCATGGACGCGGCGCGCACCCTGCTGCGCGAGGCCGCGCGCCATCTCACCGATACCGGCGTGCTGGTCGTTGAAGTGGGCAACACCGAAACGCGGCTGCGGCGCGCGTTTCCGAAGGTGCCCTTCGTGTGGCTCGAATTCGCGCGTGGCGGTGGCGGGGTGTTCCTGCTCACCGCGACGCAGCTGCAAGAAGCGTTGAGGTCAGGCGGTGTCGGGTAACAGTTTCGGCAAGTCCTTCGTGGTCACCACCTTCGGCGAGAGCCACGGGCCGGCGCTGGGCGCCATCGTCGATGGCTGTCCGCCGGGCCTGCCCATCACCGAAGCGGAGCTGATGGCCGACATCGAGCGGCGCCGCACCGGCACCTCGCATTTCACCAGCCAGCGCAAGGAACCGGACCAGGTGCGCATCCTCTCCGGTGTGTTCGAGGGCGTCACCACCGGCACGCCGATCGGCCTGCTGATCGAGAACACCGACCAGCGCTCGCGCGACTACGAGAAGATCAAGGACCGCTTCCGTCCCGGCCACGCGGACTACACCTACCAGCAGAAATACGGCCTGCGCGATTACCGCGGCGGCGGCCGTTCCTCGGCGCGCGAGACCGTCATGCGCGTCGCGGCCGGCGCGATCGCGCGCAAGTACCTGGCCACGCGCCTCGGCGTGCGCATCCATGGTTATGTGTCGCAGGTGGGCGAGATCAGGCTTGATGCCGTCGATCCGGATTCGGCCTACGACAACCCGTTCTTCTGTCCCGATCCCTCCCGCATCAAGGAACTCGAGGACTACATCTGGAAGCTGCGCGGCGAGGGCGATTCGGTGGGCGCGAAGCTCACGGTGATCGCGCGCGGCGTGCCGGCCGGCCTCGGCGAGCCGGTGTTCGACCGCCTTGATGCCGGGATCGCCCACGCGCTGATGAGCATCAACGCGGTGAAGGGCGTGGAGATCGGCGATGGCATGGCTGTTGCGGCGCAGCGCGGCAGCGAGCACCGCGACGCGCTGACCCCGCAGGGTTTCGCCTCGAACCATGCCGGCGGCATCCTTGGCGGCATCTCCAGCGGCCAGGACATCGTCGCCCGCATCGCGCTGAAGCCCACCTCCAGCATCCAGGTGCCGGGCCGCACCATCAACCTGGCCGGCGAGCCCGTCGACGTGGTCACCACCGGCCGCCACGACCCCTGCGTGGGCCTGCGCGCCACCCCCATCGCCGAGGCCATGCTGGCGCTGGTGCTGATGGACCACTACCTGCGTCACCGGGCGCAGAATGCGGATGTGAGATCATCCACGCCCGCGATCTGACCGAATTTCCCGGCCTTCGCCGGACCGTCCAATTCACCTGCAGAGGAACATGATGAGCAAGGGTTTCCGAGTCGCCGTCCTGGGTGCCACGGGTCTCGTGGGCGACACGATGATCAGCATTCTCGAGGAGCGCGACTTCCCGGTGAGCGAGCTGTATCCGCTGGCCAGCAACCGTTCGCTGGGCAAGTCGGTGAAGTTCAAGGGCAAGTCCTACCCGGTGATCGACGTCGAAACCTTCGACTTCTCGCAGGCCGACATCGGCCTGTTCTCGGCCGGTGGTGATGTCTCGGCCAGGTACGCGCCGATCGCCGGCAAGGCCGGCTGCGTGGTGATCGACAACACCTCGCACTTCCGTTACCAGGACGACATCCCGCTGGTGGTGCCGGAGGTCAATCCGCATGCCATCGCCGGCTACAAGACGCACGGCATCATCGCCAATCCGAACTGCTCCACCATCCAGATGCTGGTGGCGCTGAAGCCGCTGCACGATGCCGCCGG
>CAYNEX010000157.1:0-5698 GCA_964396335.1 uncultured Steroidobacteraceae bacterium
CGACCTGGAAGCCGAGAAGTCGTGGAACTACTCGCTGGGCGCGGTGGTGCGCTTGTCCGGTTTCGAAGCCACGGTGGATGCCTACCAGATCGACATCGACGACCGCATCATCCTGTCGGAGAACCTCAGCGGCGCCGCGGTGCTGGATGCGCTGGCGGACGCCGGCGTCACCGGCGTGACCGCCGCGCGCTTCTTCACCAATGGCCTGGATACCCGCACGCGCGGCGTGGACGTGGTGCTGCGCAAGCGGCTGGTGACCGGCAATGTCGGCCGGTTCGACTTCACCGCTGCCGCCAACTACAACGACACCGACATCCGTTACGTGGCCGATGTGTCGGCGCCGGGACTGCCGATCCTGCTCGGCCGCCAGAACCAGCTGCGCCTGGAACGCGGCACGCCGAAGGACAAGTACGTGCTGGGCGCGAGCTGGGACCGCTCATTCGGTGGTTATGAACTGGGCGCCAACCTGCAGGCGACCCGCTACGGCGAGACGCTTGCAGCCGGCTCCAGCGAACCCAACGACCTGGTGCTGAAGCCGCGCTGGCTGACCGACCTGTCGGTGAACGCGAAGGTGAACCAGGTGACGCTGACCCTGGGCGCGGACAACCTGTTCGACAAGTACCCGACCAGGAACCCGGCGGACCTGAACACCACCGGCACGGTGGGCTTCTCGCAGTTCTCGCCGTTCGGCTTCAACGGCCGTTTCCTGTACGGCCGCGCGTCGATCAGCTGGTAAGCAGCGATGCCATCGCACGGCCGGAGGCGAGCGCGCTTCCGGCCGTTTACTTTTCCCGGGCCGAGGGGCCTACAGCGCCTCGAGCGGCCCGAAAAACTCGTACCTGACCTGCTGGTCGCGCACACCCAGGTCCTTCAGCCAGCGCTTCACCCCGGCCATGAAGGGCTTCGGTCCCAGGAAATACACCTCGGCCTGCGCGGGGAGGTACTGTTGCAGCAGTTCGCGCGTCACGAAACCCCGGTGATGGGGCTGGTCATCCGCCGCGGGCTCACTGTAGATGTACGCATGCTTCAGCCGCGGATGCGCTGCGGCGAGGGCATCGATGCGATCGCGGAAGGCATGCGTGGCGCCGTTGATGGCTGCGTGCAGGTAGACCACTTCGCGGCCGCTCGCCAGGGCCTGGTCCAGCATGGGCAGTGCGGGGGTCTGCCCCACCCCCGCGGTCAGTATCAGCACGGGGCCATTGCCCTCATCGAGCACGAATTCGCCGGCCGGCGCAAAAGCTTCCAGTTCGAACCCTTCGGCGACCCGATCATGCAGGAAACCCGAGACCCGTCCGCCCGGCTCGCGCTTCACCGATATGCGATAGGTGCGGCCGTTGGGTGAATCCGAGAGGCTGTAGTTGCGCTGGACCACCTCGCCGTCGATGTTGATGCGCACGCCCAGATACTGGCCCGGCTTGAAGTCCATCAGCTCGCCGCCGTCCACGGCTTCAAGCAGGAAGGACTTGATGACCGCGCTCTCGCGCCGCGTGCTCACCACGCGCAGCCGGCGGGCGCCACGCCATCCGCCTTTCAGTGCCTGCTTGCGTTGATATTCGGCCTCTTCGGCGGCGATCAGCAGCTCGGCCAGCTGCCAGTACGCTGCACCCCAGGCATCGGCGATCTCCGGCGTCACCGCCTCTCCGAGCACCCGCCCGATCGCCTCCATCAGGCACTCGCCGACAATCTCGTACTGCGGCGGAGTGATGTTGAGGGACACGTGCTTCTGCACGATGCGCTCGACCGCCTGGGTGAGGACACCGAGGTTATCGATATTGCTGGCGTACGCGATGATGGCGTCCGCGAGGGCGCGCGGCTGCGAGCCGCCATGCTGGTGCGCCTGGTTGAAGACGGCGCGGACCTCGGGATAACGCTCGAACATCAGCGGATAAAACACGCCGGTGATGGTCCGGGCATGCTGGGCCACCACGGGTGCGGTGGCCTTGATGATTGCGATCTGGGCGGAGTTGAGCATGACGTTCCTGTTGTAGCTGGACGCACTTCTCCAATAGCAATCACCATGCCAGCCGGGCCGCCCTTGATTATCAAGGACTTTATCTGCACCGTGTCCTTTTGACTCCCTGTATGCTGGAGTCATCAAGACATCAAGCGAGTCAGAATGACCCCACTCCTGCACGCCTGCGACGTTCTGCTGCGCGAGGCCCTGCGAGGCACATCGGTGCCGCCCTGGCATCTCTGGCTGGAGGCCCTGCAGGCCAGCACCGGTGCGGACGCGTGCGCCCTGTTGCAGATCAGGGGTCAGGAGCTGGTGCCGCTCGCGATCCACGGACTGGATCCGGACACCCTCGGTCGACGTTTCGTGCTGGCCGAACATCCACGCCTGCAGGCCATCGTCTCGGCGCCGGATGTGCTGCGCTTTCCCGCGGACAGCCCGCTGCCCGATCCGTTCGACGGGCTGATTCCCGCACACAGCGGCGACCTGCACGTACACGACTGCGTCGGGACCGTGCTGCCCGGAACCGAGCGTCCGCTAGGGGTCGTTGCGATCGACGCCCTGCGACGCGGGACATTCGACAGCCAGGCCATCGAGTCCCTGCGAACCATGGCCAGCCTGGCCGGCATCTGCCTGGAGATCATCGAAAGGCAGGCCCGGCTGCAGGACGCGGTGGAGCGGCAGGCCCAGGTCAGCCATGCCCTGCTGGAAGAACTGCGGCCGGAACAACAACTCATCGGCCGCAGTCCGGCCATGCGCACCTTGCAGAAGGAAATCGCGACGGTGGCGCCCAGCGACCTCACGGTGCTGATCATGGGCGAGACCGGATGCGGCAAGGAGCTGGTGGCGCGCGCCATCCACTACGCATCGCATCGGCGCGACAAACCGCTGATCTCCGTGAACTGCGCGGCATTGCCCGAGGCGCTGGCCGAAAGCGAGTTGTTCGGCCATGTGGCCGGCGCGTTCTCGGGCGCATCACAGCACCGGCGCGGCAAGTTCGAGATTGCCGACGGCGGCACGCTGTTCCTGGATGAGATCGGCGAATTGCCGCTGTCCATCCAGCCGAAGCTCCTGCGTGTCCTGCAAAGCGGGGAGATCCAGCGCGTGGGCGCCGATGAGCACATCCGGGTCGGTGTGCGCATCGTGGCGGCGACCAACCGTGACCTGGCCGCAGAGGTGCGCGCCGGGCGGTTCCGGCCTGACCTGTTCCACCGGCTGAGCAACTATCCGCTGCACGTGCCGCCGCTGCGCACGCGTGGTCGCGACATCCTGATGCTTGCGGGCAGCGCACTGGAACGCAACCGTGCCAGCCTGCACCTGCGCGCGCTGCGGCTTGCCCCGGAAGCGCAACGGGAGATGCTGGTGGCGCCATGGCCCGGCAATGTGCGCGAACTGGAACACACGGTCAGCCGTGCCGCATTGAGGGCGGCCGCTGAAGGCACCGGCAACGATCGCATCGTCACGATCCATCCGCGTCACCTGGGCCTGCCGGCCTCCGGAGTCGAGCGCGCGCCGGCGCGACTCGACACTGAAACCGCCATGGTGCGGGACGCCAGCCTGTCATCCGCGACGGACGAGTTCCAGCGCCAGTTCATCCGGGAAGCGCTCGCTGCCGAGAAAGGCAACTGGGCCGCCGCTGCACGCAGGATGTCGATGGATCGCGGCAACCTGCGGCGCCTGGCGCGGCGCCTGGGCATGACCGGCTGAAGGCGACCTCCGGCCTCGAAGTCGTTTCAGTTACGGCAGCTGGTTCAAGGAAACTGGCGTCGCTCGAAGGTCCAGCGCGTGTCGCGGCACAGGCCGCAGTCATTGCCCGTGAAGTATCGCGCCGCCTCCTTGTCGCCCCGCAATTGCCAATTGAGCCAGCGCACCGCCAGCTCCGCCGCCGCACCGCCATGCGGATCTTCGAATGTGCCGCCGTGGCCCACCGGCAGGTTGGCGACCGCCGCCGGCACATGCGAGATGAGGCGGAAATCCTCCATGCCGATGCGGTAGGCCACGTCCTCCTCGCCACCGAGGATGTAGAGGATGGGCGTATGCAATGTCTTCAGCGTGCCCTTGTCCAGGTCCATCTTCGGCATGGCCGGCGGGAACGGGTCGGGAATGCCGCTGTTGTGGATGACCAGGGTGCGCACGCGCGGATCGTGCGCCACCTGCAAAGCCTGCATGCCGCCGCAACTCCAGCCCGAATAGGCCACCTGGCGCGGATCGATGCGACCGAAGAAGGGACTGCCGCGGCGCGCATTCTCGGCCAGCGCCCAGTCCACCGCCTGCGTGAGCTGTGCCGCCTGCGTGGCCTGCGGCGGAAACTGGCCCGGCGGCGTGGCGGGCCGGGGCGGTGGTGCATGGACGCCCGGGCCGCTGTGGATGCGCCCGGAGGCGATGACCAGGTAACCGTGCGAGGCGATCTCCATCAGGTGGAAGCGCGCACTGGCGCCATCGTCAGAGCAGCCACCGTTTCCCCATGCGACCACACCCAGCTTCTGCCTGCCGAGCGCATCGAGGTTCGCCGGGCGATACACGACATGGTCCGGCAGGCCCGCGACTTCTTCCTTGATGGCCGGGTATCGGCCACTGCCGCGCTCATCGGGCCGCTCCTCACCGGTCAGGTACCGCACGATGCGGTCCAGGTCCGCGTCCGGCAGTTCCGCGCGCGAGAAACGCGGCATGCTCTGGATGCCATTGCGCACCACGGTGCGCACGTACTGGGCATTCAGGTCGGTGCGCTGCTCCAGCAGCGCGCGTTCGGTTCCCAGGCGGCGGCCCAGCATGAAGGTGCCGGTGCCGCCTTCCAGGTGACAGGGTCCGCAGTGACGCTTCCACAGCGACTGGGCCTGCGACGCATCGGTGCCCTGCTCCGCCGCCCGCACCGGCGACACCGACACCAGCGCCAGCAGCGCAGCGGCTGCAATCCAGCCGCGCCTCATGCCTTGCCTCTGTGGTCGCGATAACGCGCCGGCCAGATGCCATTGCGGCCCGGCGCCAGGATGCCCTGCGGGTCGATCGCATCCTTCAGTTGCTCGTTCAGCCGCCGCAGCGCGTGGTCATTGAAGTCGAAGCTGCCCGCGACCTCATCCATGTAGGTCAGGTGCGTGCGGTATTCGCCGTACCCGGCCGCGGCCGAATCGCGAACCAGCGTGCCGAAGAGATTGCGCACCCGCCGTGTCATGTCGGCATTGTCGCGGTCGTAGATCATCAGGTTCACGTTGATCACGTGCCGGCCGCAGATATAGAACGTGCCCGAATAGTCGATGCCGAACTCGGCGAAACGCCGCCGCGTGCGCTGCAGCTGTTCCACCACCAGCCGGCCATCCGGCGGCAGCACCGGCGAGAAGCCGATGTGGCCACCGCGACCGCCATGCCAGTTCACGATCTGCAGCGGGAACACGCCGGGCGACGGCCCGCCATAGGTGCCATCACTGCGCTGCCAGCGCGAGATGGTGAACGGCAGTTCGGTGCGTTCAGCGAAGGCGCGCTGGATCACCTTCGCCTGCGCCTCGTTCACTTCCGGATCGCCATACAGGCGCAGCGTGAAGTTCCACCAGCCGGCGTTGTGCCGCTCCATGATGGCGCGCACCACGCTGTCGGGCAGCGGCCCCTCGCCCTGGTACCAGTCGCGGCGCTGTGACGTCGTGGTGGCCGAGGCCATGTAGGCCGTCACGCCGACATTGTGGTTGACGATGCCCTGGATACGCAGCGGCGTGAGCACATCCACCAGCCAGCCCAGGTCCTCCGGCTGCGGCAGCT
>CAYNEX010000158.1:0-1911 GCA_964396335.1 uncultured Steroidobacteraceae bacterium
AGGCGCTGGAGGAATACGGTATCGGCCGTCCGTCGACCTACGCATCGATCATCCAGACGCTGACCGGTCGCGAATACGTGTACCTGGACAGCCGCCGCTTCAAGCCCACCGATGTCGGCCGCGCCGTCGCAAAGTTCCTGTCCGGACATTTCGACCGCTACGTCGATTACGAATTCACCGCCCGCCTGGAAGACGAGCTGGACGCCATTTCGCGCGGTGAGGAGGAGTGGAAGCCGCTGCTGGCGCGTTTCTGGCAGCCATTCAAGTCGCGGGTGGAAGAGAAGGCGGAAACCGTCGATCGCGCCGAAGCCACCGGCGCCCGCGTGCTCGGCAGCGATCCGAAGAGCGGCCGCCAGGTCAGCGTGCGCCTGGGCCGCTACGGACCATTCGCGCAGATCGGCCAGCGCGAGGAAGAGGAGCCGCCGAAGTTCGCCTCGCTGCGGCCCGGACAGAGCATCCACACCATCGAGTTGGCCGAAGCACTGGAGCTGTTCCGCCTGCCACGCAGTCTCGGCACCGATCCGGAGGGAACCGAGATCACCGTCGGCATTGGCCGTTTCGGACCGTTCGTCAAGCGTGGAACCACCTATGCCTCGCTGGCCAAGACCGACGATCCCTACGAGATCGACCTGGCACGTGGCCTGGAGCTGCTGCGGCTGAAGGAGGAGGCGATCGCCAACCGCATCATCGCCAGCTTTGACAACGGCCGGGTGCAAATCCTGCGCGGCCGCTTCGGTCCCTACGCCACCAACGGCGAGCTGCTGGCCAGCCTGCCGAAGAACGTCGAACCGGAAACCTTCGACCTGGCCGCCGCCGAGGCGCTGCTGGCCGAGAAGGGCAAGCCGGCGAAGCGGCGCGGCGCGGCGGCGAAGAAGGGCGCGACGAAGAAGGCCGCCGCGAAAAAGGCGTCGGCGCAGTCGCCAGCCGGCACGGCGGCAAAGAAGGCCGCGGTGAAAAAAGCCCCGGCCAAAAAGGCCGCAAAGAAGACGGCCACGAAAAAAACGGCAGCGAAGAAAACCACCGCCGCCAGGAAGACCGCAGGCAAGGCGGCGGCGAAGAAAACCACGGCCGGCAAGAAGGCGTCCGCCAGCAAGACCGCTGCCGGCGCAACGGGCAGTGGCGGCGCCAGCGACTGACGGATGGGCGCGGCGACGATCGAACAGGCCGTCGCCGCGTTGCGTGCCGGCGGCATCGTGCTGCATCCCACCGAGGCCGTCTGGGGCCTGGCCTGCGATCCGTTCAATGCCACCGCCGTTGCCGCCGTGTATGCGCTCAAGCAGCGGCCGGCCGGCAAGGGCCTGATTCTGGTCGCCGACGATTTTTCCCGCCTCGCCCCCTTGCTGGCGCCGGTTCCCGACGGGAAAATGCGCGCCGTCGCGGCGACCTGGCCCGGCCCGCATACCTGGATCTTCCCCGTTTCCGCGCAATGCCCGCCGTGGCTGGCCGGTGAACGCGCAAGCCTGGCGGTGCGGGTCAGCGCCCATCCGCTGCTGCGCGCGCTGTCATCCGCCTTCGCCGGGCCGCTGGTCTCCACCAGCGCCAACCGCAGCGGACAACAGGCGCCGCGCACCCTGGACGAGGTCGACGCGCAGTTGCGCGCCGATGTCGCCGCGACAGTGCCGGGCGTCACCGCAAACCTGCTGCGGCCGACCCCGATCCGCGACGTGATGACTGGAGAGGTTCTGCGTGACTGATCAAACCACCGTGGCGCGCCCGCGCGACCACCGCCTGCTGAAGACCCTCGGCAGCTTCATCTTCTGGAGTCGCTGGCTGCAGGTGCCGCTGTACCTGGGGCTGATCGTCGCCCAGGCGATCTACGTCTACCAGTTCATCATCGAACTCTGGCACCTGGCCGACTGCACGGTATTCAAGCACTGTCCGGCAAGCAGCGAGATGATGGCGGCGGAGACC
>CAYNEX010000158.1:1921-5678 GCA_964396335.1 uncultured Steroidobacteraceae bacterium
TGTTCCTCTTGGAGCTGTGGCACCTGGTGCACGTCGTCACCTACCTGACCGAGCAGGGCATCATGCTGCTGGTGCTGGGGCTGATCGACGTGGTGATGATTTCCAACCTGCTGGTGATGGTGATCGTCGGCGGCTACGAGACCTTCGTTTCGCGCCTGCACCTGCGCGACCACCCCGACCAGCCGGAGTGGCTGTCGCACGTCAACGCCAGCGTGCTCAAGGTCAAGCTGGCGATGGCGCTGATCGGCATCTCCTCCATCCACCTGCTCAAGACCTTCATCTATGTCGGCGACAAGAACAGCGGACTGTCCGACAACGCGATACTCTGGCAGGTAGTGATCCATATCACCTTCCTGCTCTCGGCCCTGGCGATGGCCTGGACCGACCGGCTGATGATGGGCAAACCGAAGAATGGCCATTGACGAGCTGTCGCTGCTTCCCGGTCCCGGCACGCGCCTTGTGCTGCGCCGGGAGCAGTGGCTGCTCGATCGTGACGGCTTCCTCGCCCAGGCGCAGACGCTTGCCCGCGGCTGGCCGGCCGGCCAGTACGTGATCAACCTGTGCGACGACCGCGGCCAGTTCCTGCTCGGCTTCACCGCCGCCCTGCTGGCCGGGCGGACGACGTTGCTGCCCTCGGCGCGCACGCCCAGGGTGCTGACCGAGATTTCGCGCCGGCACTCGCCGGCGACCATCATCGACGATCCATGGATGGACGAGCGCCTGCAGCTGGACGATTCGAACTCCGCGCCTTCCGATCCCCTCCCGCAGCCGAAGCCGGCGCAGACCGTGGCCATCGGCTTCACCTCCGGCTCCACCGGCGAACCGCGCGCCAACGCCAAGTCCTGGGGCAGCCTGCTCGGCAGCACGCGGCGCAACCTGGAGGTGCTGCGCGAGTACGCACCGCAGGGCACCATCCTCGCCACCGTGCCCAGCCAGCACATGTACGGCATGGAGACCTGCGTGCTGCTGCCACTGCTGGGACCGTACGCGGTGGCCTGCGAGCGACCGCTGTTCCCGCAGGATCTGGCGGCGACGCTGGCGCGGCTGCCTGCACCGGTGATCCTGGTCACCACGCCGGTGCACCTGCGCAGCTTCGTCGATGCCGGGCTGGATTACTTTCCGCCGGCATTGATCGTGTCGGCCACCGCGCCGTTGTCGCGCGAGCTGGCGGCTGCCGCCGAAGACACCTTCCGGGCGCCGCTGGTGGAGGTGTTCGGCTCCACCGAAACCTGTGTCATCGCACACCGGCGCACCGCCCGCGATGAACGCTGGACGCTGCATCCGGACCTTGGCCTGCAGCCGGTGCCCGAGGGCACGCAGGTGCATGCCCCGTATTTCGAAGGCCCGGTACTGCTGCATGACCATGTGGAAATGTCCGGTGAGCGCAGTTTCCAGGTGCGCGGGCGCAGCCAGGACATGGTGGAGATTGCCGGCAAGCGTGCCTCGCTCGGCGACATCACCACGCGGCTGCAGGCGATTGCCGGCGTCGAGGATGCCGCCGTCCTGCAATCCATCGAAGGCGGGGCGCTGGGCGTGCAGCGCATCATCGCCTTCATCGTCGCCCCCGCGCTGGATGACGCGGCGATCCTGCTGGCCTTGCGTGAAAGTCTCGATCCGGCCTTCCTGCCACGGCGGCTGATCCGCCTCGACAAGCTGCCGCGCAACGACACCGGCAAGCTGCGCCGCGACGCGCTGCTGGCCTTGCTGGACTGATCCGGCGCAGGTCGGGTACGTCGGCGGGGGCTGCGCCGGAGGCGGGATCAGGTGGCAGCCGAAAGTTGGTCTTGTGCGTTTTGGGGGTTGTCTTAATAGTCAATATTGTTCCCCGGGTGCGCTTCGCTTACCCGGGCTACGCTGGGTGCGGTGGTGGTGGTGGTGGTGGTGGTGTGTGGTGGCGTTGGGGTCGCGGGCGGGGATGGTTCAGTGTTCGCGAAGGACCATCGGCTGCCGTTGCGATTTGCGCAGGTGCAGGGCGCGCAGTTCGTCCTTGCCCTGGGCATCGAGCTGGCCGGCCGCCAGTTGCGCCTGCAACTGTGCCAGGCGCTGGTCTTCATACTGCACGGTCAGATGGCTGAGGGCATCGCTGAACACCGCTGTCCAGCTGCCGGGGTCGCCGGCCGGTTCGGCGACGGCGAGCTTGTACAGCGCTGCGTGCTCGTCGCGGTCGACGAAGTGCTCGATCAGCATCGCCGTGCGCGCGTCCGGACGGGCCCGGCACAGTTCGATCAGTTCGATGAGCAACGGCAGGCCCGGCAGATCAAGACCGGCAAACGGCAACGGCTGCGGCGCCTGCAGCGCCAGCTCCGGCCGTTGCAGCAACAGGGCGATGGCCTGGCGCACCAGGCTGCGGCGTGTCGCTGGTGCGCGCCGGCGCAATGACGGCTGACGGGTTTCCGCCTTCACCGGCAGTGACACCCGGGTGCTGCCCGTCAAGTTCGTCAGTGCTTCCAGCATCAGGTCGCGGAACACGCCATCGGGCAGTTGCGCCAGCAGCGGCCGCGCGCGTTCGGCCAGGCGCGCCTTGCCGTCCGGGCTGTCCAGGCTCACATCGTGGCCGAGCTCGCTGAAAAAGAAGGACGACAGCGTGGTTGCCTGCGCCATCCGCTGCTCGAAGCCGGCACTGCCTTCCTTGCGCACCAGCGAATCCGGATCCTCGCCATCGGGCAGGAACACGAACCAGGCCTGGCGGCCGTCGGTCATCCGCGGCAGCACCGATTCCACCGCCCGCCATGCCGCCTGGCGACCGGCGCGGTCACCGTCGAAACAGAAGTACACATCCGGCGCATTGCGGAACAGCAGTTCGGCGTGTTCGCGGGTGGTCGCGGTGCCCAGTGTCGCCACCGCCTGCGGCAGGCCGTGCTGGTGCAGGGCGATCACATCCATGTAGCCCTCGACCACCAGCAGCCGCGACAGCTTGCCCGGCGCCTGCCGCACCTGCCACAGGCCGTACAGCTCGCGGCCCTTGTGGAACAGCGGCGTCTCCGGCGAGTTCATGTACTTCGGGCCGTCGTCGCCGCCGAGCACGCGGCCGCCGAAGGCGATCGGCCGCCCGCGCCGGTCCATGATCGGGAACATCACCCGGTCACGGAAGCGGTCATAGCTGCCGCTGCGTCCGCCCTCGATCAAAAGGCCGTGGCGCAACAGGCCGCGCACCCGTGCATCGTTGTCGCCGATCGCGCGCTTGAGGCCGTCCCAGCCCTCCGGCGCATAGCCCAGGCGGAAGCGCTCGCGCAGCTCCGCGCTGACACCGCGCTGCTCGAAATACGCCTGCGCCACCGTGCTCGCGCGCAGCTGCGACGCGAACCAGCCGGTGGCCGCCGCCAGCAGCGCGTAGTCGTCGCTGTGGTCGGTCCGCTGTTGCGTTCCGCCCTCGTAGGGCACGCTCAGGCCGGCACGCCTGGCCAGCTCCTCGACCGCGTCGACGAACTCCAGGCGGTCGTACTCCATCAGGAACTTGATGGCGCTGCCATGGGCGCCGCAGCCGAAGCAGTGATAGAACTGCTTGCTCGGGCTGACGGTAAAGCTGGGCGTGCGCTCGTCGTGGAACGGACAGCAGGCCTGGTGGTCGCGGCCGGCCTTCTTCAGCGGCACCCGCGCCTCGATCACCTCGACGATGTCGATGCGCGACAGCAGCTCGTCGATGAAGGTGGAGGGAATGCGACCGGCCATGGCCGGCATTGTCCCACGCCGGCCGCAGCCGGCGCGGGAACGGAGGGCTTGCCGGCTACTGCTGTTCCATGACGTACACGCGCGAACT
>CAYNEX010000159.1:0-5600 GCA_964396335.1 uncultured Steroidobacteraceae bacterium
CGGCGGTGAAATAGGTCTGCAGGCCCAGCAGCTGGTAGGCCGCGCGGATCACGCGGTCCAGGCCCGGCTCCGTCAGCCCCAGGTCCTTCAGGAATTCGCCCTTCTCCGCGTCGTCCAGCTGCGCGATCTCCGCCTCCATCGCGGCACAGACCGCCACCACCACCGCACCCTCCCGCTCCGCGCGCGCCTTCACGGCATCGAGCAGGGGATTGTTGGTGAAGCCGTTCTCGTTGACGTTGGCCACGTACATGATGGGCTTCAGCGTCAGCAGGTGCAGCTCGCGCAGGTCGGCGCGGTCCTCGGGGCTCAGGCCCGCCGAGCGCGCCGGCTTGCCCTGGTTCAGGTGCTCGCGCAGGCGCGTGAACAGGTCACGCTTGCGCACCGCGTCCTTGTCGCCGGCCTTGGCCGCCTTGGCGGCGCGATCCACGGCCTTCTCCACGCTGGCGAGGTCCGCAAGGCACAGCTCGGTGTCGATCACGTCGATGTCGGCGATGGGATCCACCTTGCCCGACACATGCACGATGTCATCGTTCTGGAAACAGCGCACCACGTGTGCGATGGCGTCGGTCTCGCGGATATGCGCCAGGAACTGGTTGCCCAGGCCCTCGCCCTTCGATGCGCCGGCCACCAGGCCGGCGATGTCGACGAACTCCACCGCCGCCGGCAGCACGCGCTCCGGCTTCACGATCTGCGCCAGTTCGTCCAGGCGCGGGTCGGGCACGCCCACCACACCCACGTTCGGGTCGATGGTGCAGAACGGGTAGTTCTCCGCCGCGATCTGCGCCTTGGTCAGCGCGTTGAACAGGGTCGACTTGCCGACATTGGGCAGGCCGACGATTCCGCATTGAATACCCATGGATAACCTTTCTCAGGAGCCGCGCTTGTCGCGCGGTGTGGTGTGCAGCTGCTGCATGGCGCGTTCGGCGCCCTGCTCCAGCAGCACGGGAATGATGTCCGCCGCGGCGGGAATCGAGGCCTCGATCGGCGCGCGCTCCGACGCGCCCAGACGGCCCAGCAGCCAGGGCGTCACCAGCTCACGGCTGCCCGGATGGCCCACGCCGATGCGCAGGCGCCAGAAGCCCTCGCCCACATGCGCGATCAGGTCCTTCAGGCCATTGTGTCCGCCGGCTCCACCGCCCAGCTTCAGGCGCAGGTCGCCCGGGGGCAGGTCGAGCTCGTCATGTGCCACCAGGATGGCGGCAGGCGGGATCTTGTAGAAGGAGGCAATGGCCGCGGTGACGCGGCCACTGTTGTTCATGAACTCCTGCGGCTTGACCAGCCACAGTTCGCGACCTGCGAGCCGCGCCCGGCCGACCTCGGCACGGAAACGCGGCTCCAGGCGCAACGCGCCGCCATGGCGTCGCGCCAGCTCGTCCACCAGCCAGAACCCCGCGTTGTGGCGCGTGGATTCGTACTCGCGGCCCGGGTTTCCCAGGCCGACGATGAGCTGGATCGCGGTGGCGGACATCCGGCGGCGCGCCAGGACCAGGCAGAAGCAATCGCGGGTGGATTACTTCTTGCCGGCGTCCTTCTTCTCGCCTTCCTTGCCAGCGGCCGGGGCAGCGGCAGCCTCGGCGGCAGCCGGCTCTTCCTCGACGCGCGGCGAGTGGATCGACACCACCGGCGGGTTGCGGCCCTGCGCCAGCTCGGGCAGCGACACGCCCGCCGGCAGCTTCAGGTCCTTCAGGAAGATGGTCTCGTGCAGCTTCATCTGCGACATGTCCACTTCCACCGCTTCCGGCAGGTCCTTCGGAAGGCAGGAGATCTCCACCTCGGTCTTCAGGTGCGACACCAGGCCGCCCTGCACCTTCACGCCCGGCGCGCTGCCGGCGTTCAGGAAGTGGATCGGGATGTGCAGGCGGATCGGCTGGTCGGCCAGCACGCGCTGCAGGTCGACATGCAGCACCTGGTTCTTGGCCGGGTGCATCTGCACGTCCTTGACCACCGCCTGGTGGTCCTGGCCTTCCAGCTTCAGGCTGATGATGCTCGAGTAGAACTTCTCGTCATCAACCATGTTCAGCAGCTTCAGCTGGTCGAGCGTGATCGCGGAGGGTTCACCCTTTCCGCCGTAAAGAATGGCCGGCACCTTGGCGGCACGACGCAGGCGGCGGCTCGCACCCTTGCCCTGGTCCTTGCGCGACTCGGCGACGATTTCAAACGTCTTACCCATTGTAGATCTCCACACAGTTGCAACACGATGCGCGCCGCGACCAGCGCGCATCACCTTCGGACACGGGTTGTCAGTCGATGTACATCGAACTGACGGATTCTTCGTCGCGCACGCGGCGGATGGTCTCCGCCAGCAGCGCGGCCACCGACAGCACGCGGATGCGGCCGCAGTTGCGGGCCGCCTCGGACAGCGGGATGGTGTCGGTCACGACCAGCTCGTCCAGGGCGGAGCTGCTGATGCGCTCCACCGCCTTGCCCGACAGCACCGGGTGGGTGATGTAGGCCACCACGCGGCGCGCGCCCTGCTCCTTCAGCGCCTCGGCCGCCTGGCACAGCGTGCCGGCGGTGTCGACGAGGTCGTCGATCAGGATGCAGCTGCGGTCCTTCACGTCGCCGATGATGTTCATCACCTTCACCTCGTTGGCGCGCGGACGGCGCTTGTCGATGATGGCGAGGTCGACGTCATCCAGCTGCTTGGCCAGCGCACGGGCGCGCACCACGCCGCCGACGTCGGGCGAGACCACGATCATGTTCTCGTAGCCCTGCTTCCAGGCGTCGCCCAGCAGCACCGGCGAGCCATAGACGTTGTCCACCGGGATGTCGAAGAAGCCGGTGATCTGGTCGGCATGCAGGTCGATGGTCAGCACGCGGTCGGCGCCGGCGCGCGAGATCATGTTGGCCACCAGCTTGGCGGTGATGGCCGAGCGCGCGCCGCGCGGACGGCGGTCCTGGCGCGCATAGCCGAAGTACGGGATCACCGCGGTGATGCGATCCGCCGACGCGCGCCGGCAGGCGTCGATCATCACCAGCAGTTCCATCAGGTGGTCGTTGGTCGGCGGGCAGGTCGACTGCACGATGAAGACGTCGCGGCCGCGCACGTTCTCCATCAGCTCGACATTCACCTCACCGTCGCTGAAGCGACCGACCGAGGCACGTCCGAGGGGCACCATCAGGTGCCTGGCAATATCCAGGGCGAGCGCGGGATTGGCGTTGCCCGAGAAGAGCGCCATCGACTGACCGTCCACGAGGGATAACCTTTTGAAATCGCTGGGGAACTTCCAATTATATACCGAGAGGGGTGGGCTTTGCCCTGATTTGATACGAGGCGGCCTGTACAAGTGAGTCAGCGCGCACGGCCGGGGACTGTCACGCCGGGACCCGGCCTCCCCTGTTCCCGAAAGAAAAGGGGCGGGTGTTGCCACCCGCCCCTGATTCAGTCCCCGCGGCGCTGGTGCACCGCAGTCATGACCCTCAGTACGTGGTCATGCGCTTGAACACAACCGGGAACTCGATCGGGTTGTCGTTCAGCGTGTTCTGCAGCGTCAGCGTGTCCGGATTACCCGCTTCCACCTTGTAACGCACCGGCGACGGACGACCCACCAGGTTCGAACGCGAACCGGGCAGACGGCCGATGAAGCCCGGGATCAGCGGCGCAGTCGTGTTGGTCGTCGTGGCGTTCGGCACGTCGACCGTGCCCACGCCGGTCAAGCCCAGCTCCGCATTCGCCGTGGTCATGCAGTTCGCATCACCGCCACGACGGGTGTAGAAGCTCTCCGCAACGCGCCAGTCCAGGATGCTGTAGCAGGCGTCCTGCAGGTTCGGCGCGCCATTCACGCCGGCATGGAAGCCGTACAGCGTGGTGGCGTCATACACGAAGAACCGCTTGCCGTCCTCGCTCGCCCACGCACCCTCGATCGGTCCCTGGGTCGACAGCGGCTCGGTCATCGTCCAGACCGGATTCAGGTTCCCACCGGTATCCAGGCCGAACCGCATGCTCAGCTTGCCGGCAATACCCGGAGCACCCGGCGTCACCGCAACCTCGGTGGCAGTAATCGGCTCGGGAACACCCGGGTAGTTGAACGACAGGGCGTTGAAGTTGGAGCGCAGCGGAACACCCGACACCGTGCCGGTCAGACCACCGGACTGGCTGGAGCGCGCGGCCTGCTCGACCCACGCCGGAGCGGTCACGGTGCAGGTACCACCGCAGCCAGAGAAGTCGGCCAGCGGGCCCACCGTCATGGTGGGAGCGCAGGGCGCGCCGCCCGGGAAGTCGATGCTGAAGGTGTATCCGCAAGCCGCCACGGCCGGCGACAGACGGTTGCCGTTGCTGCCCGCACTGCCGTTGGTATCCGTCAGTACATAGAAGTTCAGCGTATCGGCGGCCGGATCGTAGTCGTAGAAGCCGTGCTCCACGCCAGCCGTGGCGGTGGCGCGATGCGTGCCGTGCAGAAACGTGCCGTTCGGGAAGAACGCCAGGAAATCACGCGTCGGAACGCGCGGCTCCGGGATGGTCGATCCCACCGGCTGGTCGCCTTCTGCAACTTCGCGGATGGCCGGCGTATCGCGCTGGAACACACCCTTCAGCTGCTTGTCGGCAGACGGGACATTGCGGCAGCGGACCTGCGCGGTCACGTTCGCATTGGCCGTCACCAGGTTCACCGTGCCGCCGTTCTGCACGATGCAGTGCTGGCCTTCCGGATGATTCTGGACCACCACCTCGTACAGGGCGTCCGCGTTGCTGGCAAAGGTGCCAGGGAACGCAACCGCAGTCGGACCGTACGCGGTGATCACCGGCGCCTCTGCGTCGATCTCATTGGTGATCTGATTGCGCAGGGCCAGCTGGAGTCCTCCGGCACCCATGGCCTCGGCAACACCGCCCGGAGGAGGAGCGTACTGAGCGACCGCCGAGACGGTGTACAGGCAGCTGGCGACTGTGATGCCGGTTGTGATATTCGCCGGGGTGGTAGCGTCATCGTCCAACAACGAACGGCTGCCACCATTCACGAGGCACTTGTTGGTCTTGCCGCCCACCGTGTTGGTCGAAGTCACGGTGAAGGCGAACGGCGGCGGCGCCGTCACCGCCGGATAGAAGATCGGCAGCGTGAACGTCACGCTGCTCTGGCCCGCCGTCGGGTAGATCGTCTCGGAGCCTTCTTCCGTGGTCAGCGTGACCGCGAACCCTTCGGGCGGGGCCGCTGACAGGGCCGGGGCAATGGCGGCAGTCACCGTGTACAGCGGCGTCTCGTCACGCACGCAGGTGACCGAAATGTTGTTGATGTCGGTGGTGGCCACGCCACTGCCATTGGCGATCGTGCAGTTGCGGCCATCCGGCTCGCGGACAATCTGGACGTTATAGTTCGCGCCGGTGGCGACCGCTCCGAGCCGCAGCACTTCCGTGCCACGAACCGAGAATTCCTGCACACCATCGTTGATGCCGTTGTTAGTGGTCGTCATCGCCAGCACCACCGGACGGGTGGCGCTGAGGCCGGTGACGGTGCCGCCGATCACCACGGTGGACGCCGGGCGCGGAATGGACGGCGAGTCGTTCTGCGTCGTGATCGAATCACACGCCGCCAGCGCAGCCGAGCAGGCGACTGCGAGCGCGAGCCTCTTATGGCTGATCAAAAGATTCATTGAATTCCCCCACAAAT
>CAYNEX010000160.1:0-5460 GCA_964396335.1 uncultured Steroidobacteraceae bacterium
CTTCGCGCTGCGCCTGTGGTGCGACGCCAGCCACGCCACCCATCTCGACCACTGCCTGCAACAACTCGCGAGCCCCCTGGGAGACGCTTCATGACCATGAGCACGGAAGAACTGCAGAAACGGCTGCGCGCCGACGGCATCCGGTACGTCCTGGCGCAATTCGTCGACATCCATGGCGCGGCCAAGGCCAAGTCGGTTCCCGTGGACCACCTGGGCATGATCCTGAACGAGGGCGCGGGTTTTGCCGGCTTTGCACTGTGGGGTTTCGGCACCGGCCCGCATGGCCCCGACTACATGGCGGTGGGTGACCCCTCGACCATCAAGGTGCTGCCGTGGATGCCGGGCCATGCGCGCATCGTCTGCAATGGCCGCGTGAAGGGCGAACCCTGGCCGTTCTGTTCGCGCGTGGCGCTGAAGAAGCAGCTGGACAACCTGGCGAAGGAAGGCCTGACGCTGTACACCGGCATCGAGCCGGAATTCATGCTGCTGACGCGCGGCGCCGATGGCCGCCTGAAGCCGCATGACGGCAGCGACGCGCTGGAGAAGCCCTGCTATGACTACAAGGGCCTGTCGCGCGCCAGCCTGTTCCTCGATGAACTGGTGACCGGCCTGCGCGCCATCGGCGTGGACGTCTACCAGATCGACCACGAGGACGCGAACGGCCAGTTCGAGGTCAACTTCACCTACTCGGACGCACTGACCACCGCCGACAACTTCACGCTGGTGAAGATGGCGGTGAGCGAGCTGGCGCGCAAGCACGGCATGATCGGCACCTTCATGCCCAAGCCCTTCTCCACCCGCACGGGCAGCGGCGCGCATTTTCACCTCTCCATCGGCAGCAAGGAGGTGAAGAACCTGTTCCAGGACGACAACGATCCGCAGGGACTGGCGCTGTCGGAGATGGGTTATTTCTTCCTCGGCGGCCTGCTGAAACATGCGCGGGCGCTGGCCGCCATCTGCGCGCCGACGGTGAACTCGTACAAGCGCCTGGTGGTCGGCCGGGCGCTGTCCGGCGCCACCTGGGCGCCGGCCTACATCGCCTATGGCGACAACAACCGCACCGGCTGCGTGCGCATCCCGGGCGGCCGGCTGGAACTGCGCCTGCCGGATTCAGGCTGCAATCCCTACCTCGTCACCGCCGCGGTGATCGCCGCGGGCATGGATGGCGTGCGCAACCGCCTGCATCCGGGCCCGATGAACAACACCAACCTGTACGAAGCCACGCCGCCGATGCTGAAGGAGCTGGGCATCCGCCTGCTGCCGCAGACCCTGCATGAGGCCATCATCGCCCTGGAACAGGACGAAGTGGTGCAGGAAGGCATCGGCAAGGAACTGGCGGCGGAATACATCGCCCTGAAGCGCATGGAGTGGACCGAATACGCCCGCCATGTGTCGGACTGGGAGTGCGAACGTTACCTGGAGTTCTTCTGATGTGCGGCATCGTCGGATTGTTGATGAAGAAGCCCGAGCTGGATGACCGGCTCGGCGAACTGCTGGTGCCGATGCTGGTCGGCATGACCGAGCGCGGTCCGGACTCCGCCGGCCTCGCGGTGTTTGCCGCGAGCGATGCGCCGGCGCTGAAGGTGAGCCTGTTCCAGCTGCATGGCACGCCGGACTGGGGCGCCTTCCTGCGCAACCTGAATGCCGCGCTGCCCGGCGAGCATGGCCTGCATGAAAGCGGCCGGCATGCCGTGCTCAGCACGCGCGCCGACGGCGCCGCGGTGAAACGCCACATCGCCACCCATGCGCCGGGCGTGGTGGTGCTGTCGCAGGGCCATCGCATCGCGCTGTACAAGGACACCGGCACGCCGGCCGAGATCGCGGGTCGCTATGACTTCCCGCACCTGACCGGCAGCCATGCGGTGGGCCACACGCGCATGGCCACCGAATCGGCGGTGACGCCGGCGCATGCGCATCCGTTCACCGCCGGCGAGGACTTCTGCCTGGTGCACAACGGTTCGCTGTCCAATCCCTACCGCGTGCGGCGCAAGCTCGAACCGCTGGGCATCCACTTCGAAACCGACAACGATACCGAGGCCGCCTGCCGTTTCCTCGAATGGCGCATGCGCGAGGGCGATGGCATCGAGTCGGCCATCGAGCAGGGTTTCACCGAACTGGACGGTTTCTTCACCTTCCTGATCGGCACGCGCAATGGCATGTCGCTGGTGCGCGATCCGTTTGCCTGCAAGCCGGCCATCGTCGCCGAGACCGACGATTATGTGGCCGTGGCATCCGAGTTCCGCTCGCTGGCGCACCTGCCGGGCGTTTCGAAAGCGAAGCTGTTCGAGCCGCAGCCCCGCACCATCTACCACTGGGAGCGCGCATGAGCACGGTCATCGACTTCGACCTGGCGCGCGACGAAGGCGTGCGCAACCTCAACGGCTGGCTGCACCAGCATGCGGGCGAGGCCGCGCCCCCGGCGGTGCGCGTGCTGAATCCCGACGGCGCGCACAACATCGCCGTGGGCGCCGACGCGCCCTTCACCATCGACGTGATGGGGCATGCCGGTTATTACGTCGGCGGCATGAACAAACATGCGCGCATCACCGTGCACGGCAATGCCGGCACCGGCGCGGCCGAGAACATGATGAGCGGCGAGGTGCGCATCAAGGGCTTTGCCTCCAACGGCGCCGGCGCCTCGGCCCATGGCGGGCTGCTGGTGGTCGAGGGCGATGCCTCGCTGCGCTGTGGCATCTCGCTGAAGGGCGGCGACATCGTGGTCGGCGGCAGTGTCGGTGGTTTTTCGGCCTTCATGGCGCAGGCCGGGCGGCTGGTGATCTGCGGGGATGCCGGCGAGGCGCTGGGCGACTCGCTGTATGAGGCCGTGATCTACGTGCGCGGCCAGGTGGCTTCGCTGGGCGCCGACGCGCGCTACGAGGAGCTGACCGAGGCGGACCTCGCGGCCCTGGCCGACCTGCTGCAGAAGGCCGGCTTCACGCATGACCCGCGTTCATTCCGCAAGGTTGCCTCCGCGCGCAGCCTCTATCACTGGAATGCCGACGCCAACCAGGAGTACTGAGTGGAAGAATCAGCAACTTTCGATCGGCACACGATCGACTACATCCAGCGCGCGTCGGCCACCGGCCTGTACGAGATCCGCGGCATGGGCGCCAAGCGCCGGCTGCCGCATTTCGATGACCTGGTCATGCTGGGCGCCTCGATGTCGCGCTACCCGCTGGAAGGCTATCGCGAGAAGTGCAGCACGAAGACCGTGCTGGGCACGCGCTACGCGAAGAAGCCGCTGGAACTGGACATCCCGATCACCATCGCCGGCATGAGCTTCGGCGCCCTGTCGGCCAATGTGAAGGAAGCGCTGGGCCGCGCGGCCTCTGCCGTGGGCACCTCCACCACCACCGGCGATGGCGGCATGACCAACGAGGAGCGGCTGTCGTCGAAGTACCTGGTGTACCAGTGCCTGCCCTCGCGCTATGGCTTCAACCCGGATGACGTGCGCCGCGCCGACGCCATCGAGGTGGTGATCGGCCAGGGCGCCAAGCCGGGCGGCGGCGGCATGCTGCTGGGCCAGAAGGTCAATCCGCGCGTGGCGAAGATGCGCACGCTGCCGGAGGGCGTCGACCAGCGTTCGGCCTCGCGCCATCCGGACTGGACCGGCCCGGATGACCTGGCCATCAAGATCCGCGAGCTGCGCGAGATCACCGACTGGGAGAAACCCATCTACGTGAAGGTGGGCGCCACCCGCACCTTCCACGACGTGAAGCTGGCCGTGCATTCCGGCGCCGACGTGGTGGTGGTGGACGGCATGCAGGGCGGCACTGCCGCCACGCAGCTGGCCTTCATCGAACATGTGGGCATCCCGACGCTGGCCGCGGTGCGCCAGGCCGCCGATGCGCTGGAGGACCTGAACCTCACCGGCGAAGTGCAGCTCATCGTCTCCGGCGGCATCCGCTCCGGCGCCGATGCGGCCAAGGCGCTGGCGCTGGGCGCCGATGCGGTGTCCATCGGCCAGGGTGTGCTGGTCTCGCTCGGCTGCAACAGCAGCACCTATGTGCAGGACGGCCAGCACATCGACGCGACGGCGGACTATGCGGCGCTGGGCACCCGCCCGGGTTTCTGCCACCACTGCCACACCGGCCGCTGCCCGGTGGGCGTCACCACCCAGGACCCGGTGCTGGAACAGCGCCTGGAAGTGGAGACCGGGGCGCGCCGCCTGCGCAATTACCTGCGCACGCTGACCATGGAACTGACCACGCTGGCGCGCGCCTGCGGCAAGCAGGATGTGCACCACCTGGAACGCGAGGACCTGGTGGCGCTGACCGTGGAAGCGGCCGCGATGGCCGGCGTGCCGCTGGCCGGCACGCAGTGGATCCCGGGCCGCTCCGCGGCGACCTGAGCGTCGACGGCGCCGCGGCTATTCGCCGCGCGCGCCGGGCTCCAGCGCCAGCGCGCCGCTGGCGCGCCGGCCGGCGAGCACCTGCACGCCCTGGCTGATGTCGGCGCCGGAGGGCGTCTGGAAGGCGCGCAGCCCGAACTGCGGCAGGATCGCGTACAGGTGGTCGAAGATGTCCGCCTGCACCCCTTCGTGCACCACCCAGGCGGTGCTGGCGGTGAAGCAGTAGATCTCCAGCGGCAGGCCCTGCGGGCCCGGCTGCAGCTGCCGCACCATGTGGATCATGTCCTTGTTGATGTGCGGGTGGTTGGCGATGTAGTTCGACACATAGGCGCGGAAGGTGCCGATGTTGGTCACCCGCCGCTCGTTCAACGGGTCGATCCCCTTCTCGCGCAGCTTCGAGTTGAACTCATCGAGCTCGGCGCGCTTCTTCTCCAGGTAGCCCCGCAGCAGCACCAGCCGGTCGAGGCTGTCGCGCTCCTCGTCGCTGAGGAACCTCACCGAGGTCTGGTCGATGTACAGCGCGCGCTTGATGCGCCGGCCGCCGGACTCGAACATGCCGCGCCAGTTCTTGTAGCTCTCGCTGATCAGGCGCCAGGTGGGGATCATCGTGATGGTCTTGTCCCAGTTGCGCACCTTGACGGTGTGCAGCGAGATGTCCATCACGTCGCCGTCGGCATTGAGCTGCGGCATCTCGATCCAGTCGCCGACGCGCAGCATGTCGTGCGCCGACAGCTGCACGCTGGCGACGAAGGACAGCAGCGTGTCCTTGAATACCAGCATCAGCACCGCGGTCATCGCACCGAGGCCCGACAGCAGGATCAGCGGATCGCGCTGGAACAGCGCCGCCACGATCAGGATGGCGCCGATCATGAAGATGCCGATGCGCGCCAGCTGCAGGTATCCCTTGATGGGGCGCGACTTTGCGCGTTCCGGGTCGGCCTGGTCATAGACGGCACCCACCGCGTTCAGCGCGTGGCTCAGCGCCAGCGCCAGCGTGAACACCACGTAGGCGCCGGCCACGCCGCGCACGACGGTCACCACCAGCGGCGAGAGCCCCTCCACGTAAGGGATGCCGTAGTGGACCACCAGCGCCGGCACCACATCGGCCA
>CAYNEX010000161.1:0-5446 GCA_964396335.1 uncultured Steroidobacteraceae bacterium
TCCTGGTGATCGTGAACTTCGTCGTCATCACCAAGGGTTCGGGCCGCATCGCCGAAGTCGCCGCGCGCTTCACCCTCGATGCCATGCCCGGCAAGCAGATGGCCATCGACGCCGACCTGAACGCCGGCCTGATCTCGCAGGAAGACGCCCGCACCCGCCGCCAGGAAGTGCGCGCCGAGGCCGACTTCTACGGTTCGATGGACGGCGCCAGCAAGTTCGCCCGCGGTGACGCCACCGCCGGCCTGATCATCCTGGTGCTGAACCTCGCTGGCGGCCTGGTCATCGGCACCACCGCCCACGACATGGCGCTGGGCGACGCGGCCCGCACCTACACGCTGCTGACCATCGGCGACGGCCTGGTGGCGCAGATCCCGGCGCTGCTGCTGTCCAGCGCCGTGGCCATCATCGTCACGCGCATGTCGAAGGCGCAGGACATGGGCGGCGAGATCAGCCGCCAGCTGTTCGGCCAGCCCAAGGCGCTGATGGTTGCCGCCGCGGTGATCGGCGTGATGGGCCTGATCCCGGGCATGCCGAACCTGCCCTTCCTGGCCATTGCCGGCCTGTGTGCCTTCGCCGCTTATCACCTGCGCAAGAAGGCCGCCGCAGCCGAAGTGGAAGCGCAGCGCCAGCAGCTGGCACAGCCGGCACCGGCGCAGCCGGAGTCGCGCGAGCTGACCTGGGATGACGTGCGTCCGGTCGACCTGTTGAGCCTGGAAGTCGGTTACCGCCTGGTGCCGCTGGTGGATGCGAACCAGGGCGGCGACCTGCTGGCGCGCGTGCGCGGCGTGCGCCGCAAGCTGACGCAGGAACTGGGTTTCCTGATCCCGGCCGTGCACATCCGCGACAACCTCGAATTCGCGCCAACCGCTTATCGCATCAACATCTCCGGCGTGCCGGTGGGCGAGGGCGTGGTGTATCCGGACCGCGAGCTGGCCATCAATCCGGGCAAGGTGTTCGGCAAGGTCAGCGGCATCGATACCACCGATCCGGCCTTCGGCATGGAAGCGGTGTGGATCGATCCGGGTTCGCGCGACCACGCACAGACGCTGGGTTACACCGTGGTGGATCCCGGCACCGTGATCGCCACGCACATCTCGCACCTGGTGCAGACGCATGCGCACGAGCTGCTCGGCCATGAGGAAGTGCAGCAGCTGCTGAACCACCTCGCCAAGACCGCGCCGAAACTGGTCGAGGACCTCGTGCCGCGCGTGCTGCCGATGAGCACGGTGGTGCGCGTGCTGCAGGGCCTGCTGGCCGAGCGCGTGCCGATCCGCAACATGCGCACCATCATCGAGACGCTGGCCGATGCCGCGCCGCGCAGCCAGGACCCGTCCGTGCTGCAGGCGCAGGTGCGCGTGGCGCTGGGCCGCCAGATCGTGCAGGACATCGCCGGCCTGAAGGACGAACTGCCCGTCATCACGCTGGAGAACGACCTGGAGCAACTGCTGCAGGGTTCGCTGGCCAACGGTGGCGCCACGCCGGGCCTGGAGCCCGGCCTTGCCGAACGCCTGCAGCAGCAGCTCGCCAATGCCGCGCGCCGGCAGGAAACGCTGGGCGAACCGGCCGTACTGCTGGTGCCGCCGACGCTGCGCCAGACGTTGGCGCGTTTCGTGCGCGCCGGTGTGCCGGGCCTGCAGGTGCTGGCCTGGAATGAAATCCCCGACAACCGCCGAGTCCGGCTGGTAACCGCCGTAGGAAAGTAACGCATGAAGATCAAGACCTATGCCACCCGCGACATGCGCAGCGCGCTGCGCCTCGTGCGGGAAGAACAGGGCCCGGATGCGGTGATCCTGTCGACCCGGCATCTGCCGGATGGGGTCGAAGTGACCGTGGCGGTGGACCCGGATGCGGACCTGCTCGTTGCCACGCCGTCGCTGGCCGCTGCACCGGTTGCCGCGCCGGCCATTGCGCCTGCTGCCGCGCCGTCGATGGTTTCGCCTGCACCTGCACCTGCACCTGCACCTGCAGCCGCAGCCGCAATGACCCTTGCGCTGGAACCCGCCCCGGCTCCCGCCGAAGACTTCGCCTCACTGATGGTCCAGGCCGCAGCCGCACCCGCCATCAGCGCGCCGCAGCCTGATCCCCGCCTGGGTGAAGAACTGCGCACCATGCGCCACCTGCTCGAGCGCCAGCTGGCCCAGCTGGCGTGGAACGACCTGACGCGCCGCGCGCCGGAAACCGCCGAGCTGCTGAAGGAACTCACCGCAATGGGCGTGGCCGCCGACCTCACCACCGAACTGCTGGCCGAACTGCCCGATGGCGTCAGCCTCGACGATGCGCAGCGCCGCGTGCTCGCGATGCTGACCCGGCGCATCCACACCACCGGTGATGAATTGCTGGATCGCGGCGGCCGCATCGCCTTCGTCGGCCCCACCGGCGTGGGCAAGACCACCGGCATCGCCAAGCTGGCCGCCCGCTGGGTGATGCGCCATGGCGCGCGCGACATCGCGCTGGTGTCGCTGGATGACCAGCGTTTCGGCGCGCAGGAACAGCTGCGCGTGCTCGGCCGTCTGCTCGGCGTCGAGTGTTACACCCTGGACAATGTCGAGGCGCTGCCCGCACTGCTGGCCCGCCTGCAGCACCGCATGGTGCTGATCGACACCGCCGGCATCGGCGCATCGCATGCCGAGCTGCCGCGCCGGGCCGCGGAACTGGATCGTGTGGCGCGTGCTGCGGGCGTCGAAGTCTGGCTGACGCTGTCGGCCGGCGCACAGGCCGGCGTGATCGGCGATGCGGTGAAGGCCTTTGCCAGCTTCGGCACGCGCGCGCTGCTGCTGACGCGCCTCGACGAGGCGGTGAGCCTGGGCGGCACGCTGTCGGCACTGGCCACTTCCGGGCTGGCGGTGGCTTACGTGTCCAGCGGCCAGCGCATTCCCGAGGATCTTGCTCCGGCGCGCGCCCACCAGCTGGTGGCGCGTGCCGTGTTCCTGGCGCGCAGCGCCGACACCTCGGTGGGCGAGGAACTGCTGGTCCGCCGTTTCGGAGGAGTCGCGCATGCGTTCCGTTGAGGGTGGATTCACCGCCGCACAGGCCGCCGGCATCCGCGCGGCCGTGCAGCCCGGTCCGGTGCAGGTGATTGCCGTCAGCGGCGGCAAGGGCGGCGTGGGCAAGACCTGCGTGGCCGTGAACCTGGCCGCGGCGCTGGCCGCGCAGGACAAGCGCGTGCTGCTGCTCGATGGCGACCTCGGCCTGGCCAATGCCGATGTGCAGCTGGGCCTGACGCCACGCTACACGCTCGAACATGTACTGGATGGCCGTTGCACGCTCGAAGAAGCGGTGGTGGAGACGCCCGCCGGATTCCGGCTGATTCCCGCCGCTTCCGGTGTGGCCCGCCTGGCCAGCCTCAGCACCGCCGAACATCTCGGCCTGGTGCAGGCCTTCAGCCACCTGACGCTGGGCCTCGACGTGCTGATCGTCGATACCGCCGCCGGCATCGCCGATGGCGTGCGCCAGCTCTGCCAGGCGGCCCAGCATGTGCTGGTGGTGGTCAATGACGAACCGGCCTCGCTCACCGATGCCTATGCGCTGATCAAGGTGCTGCACCGCTCGCACGGGCTGCGCAATTTCCAGGTCCTGGCCAACCGTTCGGTGGGCGTGGGCAGCGGCGAGCAGCTGTTCCGCAAGCTCGAACGCGTCGCCGTGCGTTTCCTCGACGTGGTGCTGGAATACGCCGGCGAGATCCCCGACGACACGTTCGTTCGCAGTGCCATCCGCATGCAGCGCTGCGTGGTCAATGCCTATCCGTCGAGCCCGGCCGCGCGCGCCTTCACCCGTCTCGCCGGCCGCAGTGCGCGCTGGAGCATCGGTGCGCCGCGCGGCAATGTCGAATTCTTCATCGAGCGGCTGCTGCCGCGCGCCCCGGTGCGCCTCGAGGTCGCCAGGTGAGACAGGTCGGGGCCTACAACGCGGTGGCCGGCAACCGGCGCGAAGCGGACGCGCTGGTGGCGCGCCACGCCGAGCTGGTGAAGCGCATCGCCTTCCACCTGGCCGGCCGCCTGCCGCCCAGCGTGGATGTGGAGGACCTGATCCAGGCCGGCATGATCGGCCTGCTCGAGGCCTCGGCCCACTACAGCAACGACCGTGGCGCCAGCTTCGAGACCTACGCCGGCATCCGCATCCGCGGCGCGATGATCGATGCGCTGCGCAAGCTCGACTGGGCGCCGCGTTCGGTGCACCGGCGCGCGCGCGACGTCGCCGTGGCAGTGCGCACCATCGAGGAACGTGAGGGCCGCGAGGCGCGTGATGCCGAGGTGGCCGAGGCGATGGGCGTATCCCTGGAGGAATACAACCGCATCCTGCAGGACGCGGCGGTCTGCCAGATCGCCAGCATCGAGGATGCCACGGGCGCCGCCGAAGTGGCCGACGACACCCATGACCCGGGCAGCGAGGCGGAGCAGGGCGCACTGCGCAGCGCCATGGCCAACGCCATCGCCAACCTGCCCGAGCGCGAAAGGCTGGTGATGTCCCTGTATTACGACGAAGAACTGAACCTGAAGGAGATCGGCGCCGTGCTCGGCGTCAGTGAGTCACGCGTCTGCCAGATCCATGGCCAGGCGCTGGTACGGCTGCGCGCGCGCATGCGCGAATGGCGCGGCTGAGGAGAGAGAAGTGCTGAGCCTGATCGGAATCATCCTGGCCCTGGTCGCGCTGCTGGCGGGCGCGGTGCTGAAGGGCGCCGGCCTGCACGCGCTGCTGTCGTGGGCGGCGCTGATGATCGTCGTGGTCGGGACCTTCGCCGCCATCCTGGTGCAGACACCGGGCAAGGTGATGCGCCACGCCTTCGCCATCCTGCCGTGGGTGTTCCGTTCGCCGGTCCCGGATCGCCGCGCCATCATCGCGCGCATCGTGGAGTGGGGCCAGATCGCGCGTCGCCAGGGCCTGCTGGGCCTCGAGCCGATGCTCGAGAACGAGAAGGACGAATTCATCCGCAAGGGCCTGCAGCTGGTGATCGACGGCAGCGAGCCGGAGGACATCCGCAGCATCCTCGAGGTCGAGCTGGAGGGCCGCGAGGCGGCCGACATGCGCGCAGCGAGGGTCTATGAGGGCATGGGCATCTACGCGCCAACCCTGGGCATCGTCGGCGCGGTGCTGGGCCTGATGTCGGTGATGCAGAACCTGTCTGATCCGGCGCGCCTCGGCACCGGCATCGCGGCGGCCTTCACCGCCACCGTGTATGGCATCGGCCTTGCCAACCTGTTCCTGCTGCCGATGTCGAACAAGCTGAAGAACTCGGCGCAGGCGCTCAGCCACATGCGCGAGCTGATCGTCGAGGGCATGATCGCCATCGCCCAGGGCGAGAATCCGCGCAGCATCGACTACCGCCTGCAGAGCTACCTGCACTGAACATGGCCCGTCGCAGGCGTCGACAGCACGAGGAGCACCAGAACCACGAGGGCTGGGCGATTCCCTATGGCGACCTGGTGACGCTGCTGCTGGCCTTCTTCGT
>CAYNEX010000162.1:0-5397 GCA_964396335.1 uncultured Steroidobacteraceae bacterium
AGCGCGCTGGGCGTCGAGGTAGCCTGGTAAACCGTGCTGGCACGACCCTGGAGGTCGGTCGTCGCCGTACCCACCGTCAGGGAACCCTGGGTGGGGTCAGTGACGATCTCGAAGCGCACCGTCTTGCCGGCGACCAGGTTGTTGGCAGCGTCGCGCACGGTCGCGGTCAGCGTGCTCGACTGGTTGATGCCCACCGTGCCCGGGCTGGCCTGCAGGCTCACCGAGGCAGCCGTGGTCGCGACGAAGTACACGCGACGGCTGGTCGTGACCGTGCCGCCCGCATTGCTGGCTGTGACCACCGCCTCGCCGGCGCTGTTCGAGGTCAAATTGACCGTGGCGCTGCCACCCGCGGTGTTCGCGGAGGTCGCACTCAGGTTACCGCGCGTGGTGGCGAAATTGACCACAGTGCCGTCCGCAACCGGAGCACCACCGACCTGCCAGTTCACGGTAAAGGGAACCGGAGTGCCGATCGGCACCAGCACATCGGCTTCGGGGGTCGTGAAGGCGAAGTTGTCCGCACTCACCGTGACGGTCTTGCTGGCCACGGCGCCCGCACCGGACGCCTGCAGCGCAATCGAACCACCCGTGCTCTGCGACATCGTGAAAGTGGCGCGACCATTGCTGTCGGTCACCAGGTTGGCATTGCTCAGCGTCGCGGTCGGCGCAGTGACGGTCACCGCCTCCTGCATCACCGGACCACCAGCAGAGTTGCTGAGGATGACGGTGTAGGTGCCCGCAACGCCGGAAACCAGCGCGTCCGGCCCCTGGATCGTCAGCGTCGTGCCGCTGACCGGCACCACCAGCGTGCTCTCCACGCTGCCGACGCGGGCCGTGATGGTGATATCGCGGTTGGCTGCATTGTTCGAGGTCGTCAGCACCGCCGTGGCGGCACCGTTGTCACCGGTGACCGGCTGGGTCACCGAGAGCAGGCCCGAATCGGTAGTGAACTGCACCGGCACGCCGGAGAGCAGGTTGTTGCCCGCATCCGAGACATAGGCGGTGATGTTGGCCGAGGCCGTGCCGCCCGTCGGCACGCTGGGCGTGTCGGTGGTCAGCAGGATGGAGTTCACCTGCACCGGCGGCGGATCGCCGGGATTGCCCGTACCCGGGCCCGGCGAGAAGGCGTCCTCGCCGCCGCAGGCCACCAGGGCGGCCAGCATCAGCGAGCCGAGAATCTTGTTGCGCATGTTCATGATCCGTTGCTTCTTTCGGGTTGGCGTCAGTTGATGCTCGCGCCTTCGCGCAGGATCTTCGGCGTCACGAAGATCAGCAGCTCATCCTTGTTGTTGACGCGGGAGCTGGACTTGAACAGGTTGCCGAGTACCGGCACGTCGCCCAGCAGCGGCACCTTCTTGGTGTCCTCGCGACGCTCGGTCTCGAGGATGCCGCCCAGCACCACGGTCTGGCCGTCGTTCACCACCACGCGGGTGCGGATCTCGCTGGCGCGGATGGTCGGGATCTGGCCACCGCCGATGCCGACGATCAGGTCACCCACCTGCTGCTTCTCGACCGCGATGTCGAGGATCAGGCGGTTGTCCGGCGTGATCAGCGGCGTGACGGTCAGCGAGGTCTTCACGTCCTTGAACGACACCGAGGTGGCACCGCTCGAGGCCGCTTCCTGGTAGGGAATCTCGTCACCCTGCGCGATGGTCGCTTCCTGCTGGTTGGCGACGATCAGGCGCGGCGAGGAGATCACTTCGCCCTGGCCTTCGGACTGGGCCGCGGACAGCTCCAGGTCCACCAGGTAGTCACTGCCCAGCAGCATCAGCGCCAGGCTGCCGGCCGGGTTCTGCGCCGGCAGGTTCACGTTGTAGCGACCCGGGCCGGCCGGCAGGGTCACCGGGAAGGGACCGGTGCCGCTGGCGACGTTGCCCAGGGCGGAGTTCAGGGTGGTGTCGGCGCCGGTGGCGGTACCGGTGGTGCCGATCAGGCCGTTGGAACCGTTGCTCTCGACGCTGGTGACACCGAAGCGCACGCCCAGGTCACGCGAGAAGTCCTCGCTCACGGCCACGATGCGGGCTTCGATCTGCACCTGGCGCACCGGGATGTCCAGCTGCGAGACCAGGTTGCGGATCGCGGCGATGCTGTCGGCGGTGTCGCGGATCAGCAGCGCGTTGGTGCCCGAGTACACCGACACTTCACCGCGCGGCGACAGCAGCGAACCGGTGCCGGCCGAAGCGCCCGAGGCGGTCGAGCGGATCAGCGTGGCGATGTCCTGCGCCTTGGCGAAGTTCACCTGCACCAGCTCGATCTGCAGCGGCGCCAGCTCCTGCACTTCCTGGCGGGCGGCCAGTTCGGCCTTCTCGCGGGCGGCCAGCTCTTCGGTCGGGCCGACCATGATCACGTTGTCGTGGATGCGCTTGTCCAGGCCCTTGGTGCGCAGGACGATGTCCAGCACCTGGTCCCAGGGCACGTTGTTCAGGCGCAGCGTGACGCTGCCGCCGACCGAGTCGCTGACGATGATGTTGCGGCCGCTGGTCTCGGCGATCAGCTGCAGCAGCGTGCGGGTCTCGATGTCCTGGAAGGTGGCGCTCATGCGCTCACCGGTGTAGACCGGACGCTCGGTGGCGGCATTTCGCTGCTGGCGACGCGGCTGCACCTCGATCACATACTGGTCTTCGGCCTGGTAGGCGAGCTGTTCGAAGTCGCCCGAGGCATTGATGGCCAGCTGCGCGCCGTTGGGCGTGCTGCGGGCCTCGACGGTCGTCACGGGCGTGGCGAAGTCCACCACGTCGAAGCGGCGGCGCAGCTGCTCCGGCAGGTCGGCGCCGACGAAGTCCACCAGGATCTGGTTGCCCTGCTGGCGCACATTCACCGGCGTGCGCGGATCGCCCAGGCGCACGATCAGGCGGCCGGCGCCGGTGGCGTCATTGGCGCGGCGGAAATCGATGGTCTGGATGCCGCGGCCGAGGCGCGGCGTGGCACCGGCCTGGCCCTGGGTCGGCGCGACGGCGGCGGCCACCGGCGCGGCGGCAGCGGCATTCGCGGCGGCGGAGCCCAGCGTCAGGATGATGCGGTTGCCATCCAGGCGCGAGGTGTAGGGAAGCATCTGGTCGAGGTTCAGCACCACGCGGGTGCGGCCATCGGCTTCGGCGGCGACCACGCTGTCGAGGCCGTTGCTGCGCACGTCGATACGGCGCTGGGACAGCCCCAGGGTGGTGGCCGGCAGCGTCAGCGAGATGCGCGCCGGGTTCTCGATGGCAAAGGCGTTGGGCTCGACGGCCGCATCGGAGGTGGTGAGCACCACCTGCACGCCCTGGGTGCCCATCGGCAGCACTTCGACCGACTGCAGGGTATTCCCCGCGCCGGCGGCCCGGGCGCCTGGAGCGGCGATGATGGCCAGCACCGCCAGCAGCATGCTGCGCAGCGTGGTGGTCATGGCGATACTACGGTTCATTCGAATGTCTCCTGCCATCATTCGGCCAAGTCCAGCGTGGCCGGGCGCTCCATGAATCCGCCGAGCCCGTCGGGCACGATCTCGATCAAACTGATCCGCGAGGGTTCGATGCTGGTGATGCGCCCCTCGTTCTGGCCCATGTGGTTGCCGGGCAGAACGCGATGCACCACGCCGTCACGCGTGCGCACCAGTGCATAGGTGCGCCCGCCGATGTTCAGCGTGCCCTTCATCTGCAGCGTGTCGAGCGGGAACTGCTCCAGGTGCTCGCGGGCGCGGCTGCTGTTCGGCCGCACCGACTGGCTGGCGCCACCGGAGCCGCCGGGCATGAACGGCGAACGCATGTTCTGCGCGCTGTAGGCGAAGCTCTCGTAGCCCTTGATCTCGGGCAGCGGCTCGACGCCGCCGGGCTGCTCCTGCTTCGTCTGTGCAATGAAGCTCTCGAGCTCCGAGTCCTTCGACGAGCAGCCGGCAGCCAGCGCCAGCGCCAGCAATGGAATTGCTTTTCTGATCATCGCTGCCTGCGGTTGGTGTTGTTGCGTTTCTGCTCGGCCGCGCGCGCCGCGATCTCTTCCTCGTCGAGGTAGCGATAGGTGCGGGCGGTGACGTCCATCTGCAGCTGGTCGTAGGAGGCACCGCGCGGGGTGGAGATCTTCACGTCATGCAGCGTCACGATGCGCGGCAGCGCCGCCACCGTGCTGACGAACTCGGCCAGCTGGTGGAAGGTGCCGGCGACACGGATCTTGATCGGCTTCTCCGCGTAGAAGTCACGCGGGATCTCGTTCTGCGGCTCGAACAGCTCCTGCTGCACCACGCCGTTGCCGGACTGCGAGATGTCGGTCAGCAGCGCGTCCATCTCGGTGCGGCCCGGCAGCTGCCGCAGCATCGCGCCGAAGGAACGCTCGATGTCCTCCAGCTGCTGCTTGTACAGGTCCAGGTTCACGGCCTTGGCGTGCTTGCTCTTGAACTCGTTGCGCAGCGTGACTTCCTCACGCTCGTACTTGGCCAGCTGGTCCTTGTTGCGGTTCCAGACGCCCAGCCAGACCAGCAGCACGCAGGCCAGCACGAAGAAGATCGCGATGACGCCGGCGCGCACCGGCAGCGGCCAGCGACCGGGGTCCTTCGGATCGAGTTGTTTCAGTTCGTCGAGGGTCATGGTGTTTCCCGCCACTTACTGGGCGCCCGGGGCGCCGGAAGTGGAAACCTGCTCGGCCGTGAGGACGAAGTTGTTCTGCTTGATCGAGCCGACGCCGGGGTTGGTGAGCCACTCGGACGCCTCGATGCCCCGCATGAAGTCGGCCACGCGGGTGGAGGACTGCGTGACGCCCTCGAACTTGATCTGGCGGCCGCTCTGGTCCAGCGAGGTCAGGTAGACGCCATCGGGGATCACGCGCACGACGGTGTCGAACACGTGCACGACCTCCGGACGCGAGCGCTGCAGCGTCTCGATGATCTGCATGCGCGCGATGAACTGCTGCTTCTGCTGCTCGAGGTTGTTGATCTCCTCGATCATCTTGTCGAGCTGCTGGATCTCGGCGCGCAGGCGGTTGTTGCGCCGCTGCTGGGCATCGATCATCTGGCTGACGATGAACCAGGCGATGCCGGCCACGACAAGTGCGCCGATGAATGCACCGAACATGCCGACGGCAAACGCCTTCTTGCGTTCGACCCGCTGCTGTTCACGCCAGGGAAGTAGGTTGATGCGAGGCATGTCAGTCGAAGCTCCGCAGCGCCAGACCGCAGGCGGTCAGCAGGGAAGTGGCATCGCGCTGCACGGCCTGGGCGCGGGCCCGCGAGGAGATGCGCATCTGGCCGAGCGGGTCGCCCTTCTCGGCCTCGATGCCGATACGGCTCTGCACCACGTCGGCGACACCGGGGATGTTGGCGCAGCCACCGCACACCAGCACCTTCTCGGGCTGCTCGCGGCCGGTGCCGGAGGCCAGGTAGAACTGCAGCGAACGGCTGATCTGCTGCGTCATGTCGTCGATGAAGGGATCGAGCAC
>CAYNEX010000163.1:0-5384 GCA_964396335.1 uncultured Steroidobacteraceae bacterium
TTCGTCGAGATGTTCGTCGGCGTCGGCGCCTCGCGCGTGCGCGACATGTTCGAGCAGGCCAAGAAGCACGCTCCCTGCATCATCTTCATCGACGAGATCGACGCGGTGGGCCGCCACCGTGGCGCCGGCCTCGGCGGTGGCCATGACGAACGCGAACAGACGCTGAACCAGCTGCTGGTCGAGATGGACGGCTTCGAGGGCAACGAGGGCATCATCGTCATCGCCGCCACCAACCGTCCGGATGTGCTCGACCCGGCGCTGCTGCGCCCGGGCCGCTTCGACCGCCAGGTGGTGGTGCCGCTGCCCGACGTGCGCGGCCGCGAGCAGATCCTGCGCGTGCACATGCGCAAGGTGCCCATTGCCGATGACGTCAAGCCGGCGCTGATCGCGCGCGGCACGCCGGGCTTCTCCGGCGCCGACCTGGCCAACCTGGTCAACGAGGCGGCCCTGTTCGCCGCGCGTGCCAACAGCCGCGTGGTGACCATGGAGCACATGGAGAAGGCCAAGGACAAGATCCTGATGGGCGCCGAGCGCCGCTCCATGGTGATGAGCGCCGAGGAGAAGCGCATGACGGCCTACCACGAGGCCGGCCACGCCATCATCGGCCTGTCCGTGCCCGAGCACGACCCGGTGTACAAGGTCACCATCATCCCGCGCGGCCGCGCGCTGGGCGTGACCCAGTTCCTGCCCGAGCAGGACCGCTACTCGATGAGCAAGCGGCGCATCGAGAGCATGATCTGCACGCTGTTCGGCGGCCGCCTGGCCGAAGAGCTGATCTTCGGCCGCGAGGCCGTGACCACCGGTGCCTCCAACGACATCGAGCGCGCCACCGACCTGGCCCGCAACATGGTCACCAAGTGGGGCCTGTCCGACCGCATGGGCCCGCTGACCTACTCCGAGGAGTCGGGCGAGGTATTCCTCGGCCGCCAGGTCACGCAGACCAAGCAGGTGTCCGACGAGACCGCGCACGCCATCGATGAAGAGGTGCGGCGCGTAATCGAGACCAACTACAACCGCGCCAAGACCATCCTGCAGGAGCAGATCGACAAGCTGCATGCGATGGCCGACGCCCTGATCAAGTACGAGACCATCGACGACAGCCAGATCAGGGACATCATGGCCGGCCGCACGCCGTCGCCGCCGGAGGGCTGGGACAGCACCGGCCTGGGTGGTGGCGCCAGCGGCAGTGGCAGCGCTCCGGCCGAGCCGAGCCCGGCCTACGGATCGCCGGCAGGCAACCCCGGCTAAGAAGCGGAGTCCCGCTTGAAGCTGGTCTGCAGCGGGCGCGTGCTCGACCTGACGCGCCCGGTCGTGATGGGTGTGCTCAATGTCACGGCCGACTCCTTCTCCGATGGCGGGCGTTTCCGCGAACGCGACGCCGCCATCGCGCATGCGCGCCAGCTGCTTGCCGAAGGCGCGGCCATCATCGACATCGGTGGTGAATCCACCCGTCCCGGCGCCGAACCGGTCTCCGAACAGCAGGAGCTGGATCGCGTCATCCCGGTGATCGAGGCGCTGGCCGGCCGCATCGACGCGGTGATCTCCGTCGACACGATGAAACCGGTCGTGATGCGCGAGGCCGTGCGTGCCGGCGCGGGGCTGATCAACGACGTGCGCGCGCTGGGCGAAGAGGGCGCCATCGAGGCGGCCGCCGCTTCCGGGGCGGCGATCTGCCTGATGCACATGCAGGGCATGCCGCGCACGATGCAGCAGGATCCGCGCTACGACGATGTGGTGGTCGAGGTGGATGCCTTCCTGCGTGAGCGCGTGGCGGCCTGCCTCGCCGCCGGCATCGCGCCGGAACGCCTCTGCGTCGATCCCGGCTTCGGCTTCGGCAAGACCGTCGAGCACAACCTGCAGCTGCTGGCCGGCCTGCCGCGGCTGGCCGCGGCCGGATACCCGCTGCTGGTGGGCCTGTCGCGCAAGTCGATGCTGGGCACGCTGACCGGCCGGACTGTGAACGAACGACTGGCAGGGAGCCTCGCGCTCGCTACCATTGCCGCCCTGCATGGCGCGCAGATCGTGCGCGCCCATGACGTGGCGGCGACATGCGATGCCATCACGGTGGCGTGGGCCGCCCGGCAACAACAGGGAAAGAACCGGCAGTGAGAAAGTATTTCGGTACCGACGGCATCCGCGGGCGGGTCGGCGATGCGCCGATGACGGTGGATTTCACGCTGCGCCTGGCCAGTGCCGCCGCGCGCGTGCTGGCGCCAGAGGGCGGCAAGGTCATCATCGGCAAGGACACGCGCGTCTCCGGCTACATGTTCGAATCCGCGCTCGAGGCCGGCTTTGTTGCCGCCGGCGTGGATGTGCTGCTCACCGGTCCGATTCCCACTCCCGGCATTGCCTATCTCATCCGCAACAAGGGTGATGCCTTCGGCGTGGTGATCAGCGCCTCGCACAACCCCTACGACGACAACGGCATCAAGTTCTTCGACCGCACCGGCGAGAAGCTCGGTGACGAGCTCGAGGAGCGCATCGAGCAGGAGATGGAACTGGGCGCGACCACGCAGCCCTCCAACCGCCTCGGCAAGGCGCGCCGCGTGGATGGCCTGCTCGAGGACTACATGCAGTTCTGCGCCGCCTCGGTGCCCGGCGGCCTCGACCTTTCCGGCATGAAGCTGGTGATCGACTGCGCCAATGGCGCCGGCTTCAAGGTCGGCCCGCGGCTGCTGGCCGCGCTGGGCGCGGACGTGATTCCCGTGGGCTGCTCGCCCAATGGCCGCAACATCAACGACGGCTGCGGTTCGACCTCGCCGGGCCTGCTGCGCCTCACCGTGCCCGGCGTGGGCGCCGCCGCCGGCATCGCGCTGGATGGCGATGGCGACCGCCTGGTGATGGTGGATCACCTGGGCCGCGTGGTCGATGGCGACCAGCTGCTCTACATCATCGCGAAGGACCGCGCCGGGCGCGGCCTGCTGAAGGGCCCGGTGGTCGGCACGGTCATGAGCAACCTCGGCCTCGAACTGGCGCTGCAGCAGCTGGGCATCGGCTTCCGTCGCGCCGCGGTGGGCGACCGCTATGTGATGGCGATGCTGAAGGAGGAGGGTGGCGCCATCGGGGGCGAGACCTCCGGCCACATCCTGTGCCTGGACCGCACCACCACCGGCGATGCGCTGATCAGCGCGCTGCAGGTGCTGGAGGTGATGCGGCGCACGGGCCAGAGCCTGGCGCAGCTGGCCGCCGGCATGCCGGTGCTGCCGCAGGTGATGATCAATGTTCGCGTTGCGCAGCGCTTCGATCCGGAAAGCATCCCGGCGGTGCGCGACAGCGTGGCGCAAGTGCAGCAGAAGCTGGCCGGCGAGGGGCGGGTGGTGCTGCGCGCCTCCGGCACCGAGCCGGTGATCCGCGTCATGGTGGAGGCGCGCGAACAGCAGGCCGCCCGTGCGGCGGCCGAACACATCGCCGCCGCCGTGCGCGCGGTGGAGACCTGAAGCGCGTGCGTTTGCGGCGGCGCGCGTGCGCCGCTATCATCGCGCGCCCGTTGCAACTGCCCCGGGCAAGAAAACGAAAATGACCACCCAGGCCCAAAAGCGCCGTCCCATCGTGGCCGGCAACTGGAAGATGCACGGCTCGCGGGCCGCGAATGCAGCGCTGCTCGACGCCCTGCTGACCGCGGGTGGCGACGAGTCGGTCACCTGCCTTGTCTTCCCGCCCTATGTCTACCTCGGCGATGCCGTGCGGCAGCTGTCCGGTTCCGGCATCGGCGTGGGCGCGCAGGACGTCAGCGCCGAGCCGCAGGGCGCCTTCACCGGCGAGGTTTCCGCCGCGATGATCGCCGACGTGGGTGGCAGCCACGTGCTGGTGGGCCATTCCGAGCGCCGCGCGCTCAATGGCGAGGACGACGCACTGGTGGCACGCAAGTATTTCGCTGCCCATGGCGCCGGCCTCACGCCGGTGCTGTGCGTGGGCGAGACCCTGGCCGAACGCGATGCCGGCGCCACGCACGAGGTGGTGGCGCGGCAGGTCGATGCAGTGATCGCGCTGTGCGGCATCCAGTCCTTTGCCCGCGCCATCGTGGCCTACGAGCCGGTGTGGGCCATCGGCACCGGCCGCAATGCGAGCCCGGAGCAGGCGCAGGACGTGCACGCATTCATCCGCGCGCGGGTTGCCGCGCACGATGCTAGTATCGCGGCCGCTCTGCCCATCCTGTACGGCGGCTCGGTGAAGGGCTCCAATGCCCTCGACCTGTTCCGCATGCCGGATGTCGACGGCGGGCTGGTGGGCGGCGCCTCACTGAAGGCCGAAGAATTCCAGGCGATCCGCGTGGCCGCCGCAAAGGTGTAACGAAGAATGCTGCATACGCTCCTGATGATCGTCCACATCGTCAGCGCCACCTGCATCGTGGCGCTGGTGCTCGTCCAGCGCGGCAAGGGTGCTGACGCAGGCGCGGGTTTCGGTGCCGGTGCCTCCGGCACGGTGTTCGGCGCGCGCGGCGCGACCACGGCGCTGTCCCGGGCCACGGCCGTGCTGGCAACCGTCTTCATGATCACCAGCCTGCTGCTGGCCTACATGGTCACGCGCTCGGCGGGAACCACCGACAGCGTGCTCGAGCGCCTCGCCACCGAGGGCGTCGAGCAGGAAGTGCCGCTGCCGGCCCCGACCGGAGGTTTTGAAGTCCCCGAGGCTCCGGCTGGTGAATCCGCGCCGGTGCCCGAGGCGCCCGCGCAGTAGAATTGATTCAACGCCGACGTGGTGGAATTGGTAGACACACTAGCTTGAGGGGCTAGCGCCGCAAGGTGTAGGAGTTCGAATCTCCTCGTCGGCACCAATCGATTGAGACTGTTTGTTACAATTCAGGGCGGTCGCGGGGCGGCGTGCCTTCCTCCCGAAGGAGCGCAACAGCCCCGTTTTGTTGTGGACGCGCAATGCTCGCCAACTATCTTCCAGTACTGATCTTTCTCGGGGTTGCCACCGGTCTTGCCGTGGCGCTTCTCGGCCTCGGCAACATCCTCGGCCGGCTCGGTGTCCGTCATCGTGGCGACCCGGAAAAACTCTCCGCGTATGAGTGCGGCTTCGAGGCCTTCGAGGACGCGCGCGCCCGTTTCGACGTGCGCTACTACCTCGTCGCCATCCTGTTCATCGTGTTCGACCTTGAAATCGCCTTCCTGTTTCCGTGGGCGGTGTCCATGTCCGAGACCGGCACGCTCGGCCTCGTCGCCATGGGCTTTTTCCTGCTGATCCTGGTGATCGGCTTCGTCTACGAATGGAAGAAAGGGGCGCTGGAGTGGGACTAGAAGAAGTCGAACTGCCGCCTGAGAACCCGGAGAGCTGGTCCAAGCGCGGCTTCATGACCACCCAGCTGGACAACCTCGTCAGCTGGGCGCGCACCGGTTCAATGTGGCCGATGACCTTCGGCCTGGCCTGCTGCGCGGTCGAGA
>CAYNEX010000164.1:0-5346 GCA_964396335.1 uncultured Steroidobacteraceae bacterium
GTGATCGGCCGCGATCACCTGGACTCCGGTTCGGTGGCCTCGCCGAACCGCGAGACCGAGGCCATGCAGGATGGTTCGGATGCCGTGTCCGACTGGCCGCTGCTGAATGCACTGCTGAACACCGCCTCGGGCGCGACCTGGGTGTCGCTGCACCATGGCGGTGGCGTCGGCATGGGCTTCTCGCAGCATTCCGGCGTGGTCATCGTCTGCGATGGCACCGAGGCAGCCGCCAGGCGCATCGGCCGCGTGCTGTGGAATGACCCGGGCACCGGCGTGATGCGTCATGCCGACGCCGGCTATGACATCGCCATCGAGTGCGCGCGCGAGAAGGGCCTGGACCTGCCGGGTGTGACCTCCTGATGCGCAAGCTGGAGGCGGCGCAGTACCGCCGCATGCCCTGGAAGAACGGCGGCGGCGAGACCTTCCAGATCGCCGCCTCCCCGGCCGGGGCCACGCTCGACGCCATCGACTGGCGCCTGAGCATGGCTGTGGTCGCCTCGGACGGTCCGTTCTCGGCCTTCAATGGCATGGACCGTACCCTCACCATTCTGGATGGCCACGGGCTGATGCTGCGGCTGGACGGGGACCGCCAGTGGACACTGCGGCCCCAGTCCGCGCCACGGACCTTCCCGGGGGACACCCCGGCGGAGGCGTGGCTGCTGGAAGGCCCGGTCACGGACTTGAACGTGATGACCCGACGCGACCGCTACCACCACATTGTGCGGCGGATCCCGGTCAACGGCGCTGAGAGAGTCGTGCTGACGGCGGATGTCACCGCCCTGTTCTGCTGCAGCGGCACCGTGGAATGCGCCCTGCCCGGCCGCGACAGCGTGTCACTGCGGGATCGCGACTGCGCCCTGGTTGATGGGCCGGCGGGCGACCTGCAGCTGCAGTCGCCGCAGGCGGCGACGCTGCTGCTGATCGAGATCTATCGCACCACCGCGTAACGCGCCGGCTTCAGCACGGCAGCCAGGGCGGACAGCAACAACTCGTTCTCTTCCGTGCTGCCGATCGAGGCGCGCACGAAGGTCTGGTACTTCGGCTCCAGCCAGGGCTTCACGATCACGCCCTGGCGCAGCAGCTCGCCGGACACTTCGGCGGCATTGCGGCGCACGTCGAAGAACAGGAAGTTGCCTTCCGACGGCGCCACCTGCAGGCCCATTGCATTCAGCGCCGAGCGCACGCGCTCGCGCTCCTCGCAGATCCATGCGGTGGACTCGCGCATCCACTGCTGGTCCCCCAGCGCGGCAATCGCCGCCGCCTGCGCCATCGAATTGACGTTGAACGGAGTCTTCGCCACCGACAGCATGCGCGCGATGCGCTCGCTGGAGCACACCGCATAGCCCACTCGCAGCCCGGCCAGGCCGTAGGCCTTCGAGAAGGTGCGCAGCACGATGTAGGGGATACCGGCGCGCCGCAGGGCTTCCAGGCCGTCGGGAATGCCCGGGCCGGTGAACTCATGGTAGGCCTCGTCGAGCACGAACAGGGTCCTGGGCTGGATGGCGCGGATCACCCGCTGCAGGCCGACCTCATCCAGCGCCGCACCCACCGGGTTCCACGGCGAGGGCAGGAAGAACAGGTTCGGGCCCTGTGCCAGCGCCGCCTCGAGGCCGGCGACGTCGAAGTCCAGGTTCTCCGTCATGGCCACACGCGCGACCTTCGCACCCACCGCCATCGGCTCGATCTCGTGCAGGCCGAAGCTGGGCGCCACGGTCAGCGCAGTGGCGTCATCGGTGAGAAAGGCGCGCGAGGCGGCGGCGATCATCTCCTCGGAACCGTTGCCGACCACGATGTGCGCGGGGTCCACGCCCAGGTGCGCACCCAGCGCATCCCGCAGCTTCACGCAGGCCGGATCGGAATACCGGGAGAACTCCACCGCTCCCTCGACCAGCCCGCGGGAGACGGCCGGGGAACATCCCATCGGGTTCTCGTTGCTGGCCAGGCGGGCGACGAATTCACGGCCGCTGGCCTTGCGGGCTACCTCGGCAGACAGTCCGGCGTTGTACTTCGGCAGCGCATCGATGTTCGGGTTGTAGAACAGCTCTGGCGCCAGGTGGTCGGACTTGAGTGCTGAGTGCATCGCTTTCTCCCGTCAATGGAATCCATTGTCGGGGGGCGGCACAGCGTGGGATACAGAGCAGCCGTTGCTCTCTGTTTAGAAAAACTCTGCTGTTGAGAGACTCAACGTTCAGGAGCAGGCCGGCCGGACCTGCCGGGGAAAAGGAGCTGGCGGAGAGAGAGGGATTCGAACCCTCGAAGGGCTTTTGACCCTTACACCCTTAGCAGGGGTGCGCCTTCGACCACTCGGCCATCTCTCCGGCGCCTTTCCGGCAGACCCACGGAAAAAAGAATCCCGCGGCTGCCAGGGCAGACGCGGGATGATACTGGTCGAACTTGGGGGGGTAAAGCCTGGTTTGAGTGCCCGGGTCAGGCGCTCATCGCATCAGCGGCGTCGCGCTCGCTGTCGCGCTCGTTCTTGATGCGCTCGAAGATCTCGTCGCGGTGGACCGTCACGGACTTGGGGGCATTGACGCCGATCCGCACCTGGTTGCCCTTGACGCCGAGAACCGTCACCGTCACTTCCTCACCGATCACCACAGCTTCACCAACTCGACGGGTCAGAATCAGCATAACGGGCACGCTCCTTCGTAATGGATGTGCAAATTGTCTAGCCTAAAGGGGCGCGGAGTTTATCGGAGAAACCCCTATTCAGGCGTGGGCCTTCAAGGGGTGGAGGTGTTCGCGGTTTTTACCCCGCGAGACGCGCCTCGACGAGCTGCGGCACGATTTCGAGTGCCGCAGGAAGCGCTGCAGGATCGCTGCCACCGGCCTGCGCAAAATCGGCCCTTCCGCCGCCTTTTCCGCCGACCTTTGCCGCAACCGCGCCCACGATCTCGCCAGCCTTCACCTTGCCGGTGAGATCCGACGTGACGCCGGCGACAATTGAGACCTTGTTCGCATCTCCGACCGACGCGAGCACGATGACTGCCGGATTCAGTCGCTGCTTGAGTTGGTCGACCGCATTACGCAATGCGGCGGCGTCGGCGCCGTCGACGGTGGTGGCGACGACTTTGACGCCGCGGATGTCCTTCGCACCGGCGGCAAGATCGGTGCCCTGCCCGCTGGCCAGGCGATCCTTCAGCTGGCGCACCTGCTTCTCGAGCGCGCGGATCTGCTCCTGCCCGTCCTGCACGCGCTGCACCACGTCCTCACGGGTGCCGCGTAAGGTACCGGCGACCTGGCGCAGCAGGTCCTCGGTCTGCGTGACGTAGTCGAGCGCGCCCTCGCCGGTCACCGCCTCGATGCGGCGCACGCCGGCGGCCACGCCGCCCTCGGAGACGATCTTGAACAGGCCGATGTCGCCGGTGCGGTTCACATGCGTGCCGCCGCACAGTTCCATCGAGAAGTCGCCCAGGCGCAGCACGCGCACCTTGTCGCCGTACTTCTCGCCGAACAGCGCGATGGCGCCCTCCGCGACCGCCTCGTCATATCCCATCTGGCGGATCTCGCCGGCATGGTTGGCGCGGATCTCGTCGTTCACGCGTCGTTCGATGCGGCGCAGTTCATCCGCCGTCACCGGCTGGAAATGGGCGAAGTCGAAACGCAGGCGCTCGGGCGCCACCAGCGAGCCCTTCTGCTGCACATGGTTGCCCAGCACCTCGCGCAGGGCCGCATGCAGCAGGTGGGTGGCGGTGTGGTTGCGCTTGGTGCGCTCGCGGCGCGCATGGTCGATGCGCGCCACCACGGTGTCACCCACCTTCAGCGGCGCGCCATTGAGCTGGCCGATGTGCGCGAAGGCGCTGCCGCGCTTGCGGGTGTCGGCGACGCTGAAATGCGCCGCGCCGGAGACCAGCTCGCCGGTGTCGCCCACCTGGCCACCGGATTCGGCATAGAACGGGGTGCGCTCGAGCACCACTTCGCCGGCATCGCCGGCGGCAAGGCTGTCGACGGGCTTGCCGTCCTTCAGCAGCGCCACGATGCGCGATTCGTTCTCGTTGAATTCGTAGCCGCTGAAATCGGTGACGGCGCCGAGGTCCGGGCCGGCACGCAGGTCGACACCGAAGCGACTGGCGGCACGGGCGCGTTCGCGCTGTGCCTCCATCTCGCGCTCGTAGCCTTCCATGTCGGCCGTGAGGCCGCGCTCGCGCAGCACGTCGGCGGTGAGGTCGGGCGGGAAGCCATAGGTGTCGTGCAGGCGGAACACCACCTTGCCGTCCACCGGCAGGCCCTCGCCGAGGTTGCCGATGGCCTCTTCCAGCAGCGTCATGCCGGTGGCCAGCGTGCGGGCGAACTGCTCGCCCTCCTTCAGCAGCACCTCGCGGATGAAGTTCTGCTTCTCGCGCAGCACCGGATAGGCGTCGCCCATCACCTCGGCCAGCGCCGGCAGCAGGTCGGCGAAGAAGGTCGGCGCGGCGCCGAACTTGTGCCCATGGCGCATCGCGCGCCGCATGATGCGGCGGAGCACGTAACCCCGGCCCTCGTTCGACGGCGTGACGCCATCGGCCACGAGGAAGGCGCAGGCGCGGATGTGGTCGGCGATCACGCGCAGCGACGGGCTGGAGAGATCGCTGGTGGCCAGCAGCTTCGCGGTGGCGCGGATCAGGTGCTGGAACAGGTCGATCTCGTAGTTCGAGTGCACGCCCTGCAGCACCGCACAGATGCGCTCCAGGCCCATGCCGGTATCCACCGAGGGCTTGGGCAGCGGCGTCATGGTGCCGTCCGCGGAGCGGTCGAACTGCATGAACACCAGGTTCCAGATCTCGACGTAACGGTCGCCATCCTCGTCGGGCGAGCCCGGCGGGCCACCCGGGATCTCCGGGCCATGGTCGAAGAAGATCTCGGTGCAGGGGCCGCAGGGGCCGGTGTCGCCCATCGACCAGAAGTTCGACTTCTCGCCCAGGCGCGTGATGCGATCGCGGGGCACGCCGATCTCTTCGGCCCAGATCTTCTCGGCCTCGTCATCGTCCTTGTAGACGGTGACCCAGAGGCGCGCCGGATCAAGCCCGAAGTCGCCGGTCAGCAGCTCCCAGGCGAAGCTGATGGCATCGCGCTTGAAATAGTCGCCGAAGCTGAAGTTGCCCAGCATCTCGAAGAACGTGTGGTGGCGGGCGGTGTAGCCCACGTTCTCCAGGTCGTTGTGCTTGCCGCCGGCACGCACGCAGCGCTGGCTGGTGGCCGCGCGCACGTAGGGACGCGGGTCCTTGCCCAGGAACACATCCTTGAACTGCACCATGCCCGCATTGGTGAACAGCAGCGTCGGGTCGTTACCCGGCACAAGGCTGCTCGAGGCAATCACGCTATGGCCCTGGCGGGCGAAATAGTCGAGGAAGGCGCTGCGGATTTCGG
>CAYNEX010000165.1:0-5288 GCA_964396335.1 uncultured Steroidobacteraceae bacterium
GGCGTGCAGCTGCAGATCACCAGCGGCAACCGCAACCTGCAGAGCGAGGAGGGCAAGACCTGGACGCTCGGCGCGGTGGTGCGCTCGCCGTTCGCGCATCCGCTGCTGTCGAACTCGACGCTGGCGGTCGACTGGTATTCGGTGAAGATCACCGACGCGATCACGCAGGTGAGCGCGCAGACCACCTACGACCTGTGCTTCAACCGCTCGGGCACCAGCAACCCGACCTACTCGTACGACGACCCGAACGGCGTGTGCCGCAACATCACCCGTGACGACGTCACTGGCGTGGCCTCGTTCGTGACCTCCACCTATGCCAACACCGGCACGCAGGAGACCTCGGGCATCGACGCCACGCTGAGCTGGCGGGCCGCGCTGGCCGACATGGGCACTTCACTGCCGGGCTTCCTGAGCATGAATGTCTCGTACACGAAGCTGTTCGAGTTCAAGGCGCAGGAGTTCGCGGGCGGCAGCACGGTGGACTATGCCGGCACCATGTCGCGCGGCGGCATGTTCGACTGGCGCACCATCACCACGCTGCGTTATGGCGCGTCGGGCTGGGATGTGGGCCTGAACTGGCGCCACCTGCCGGCGATCAAGCACGCCAACTACGCCACCGATCCGGACACCCCGGTGCAGGGCGCGGGTGCGTATGACGTGTTCGGCCTCACCGGCAACTTCGACTTCAACGACAAGTTCTCCATCGGCGTGGGCATCGACAACCTGTTCGACCGCCAGCCCGAGCGTTACGGCGCCGGGCAGGTGATCAACGTGTCGCCCACCAACGGTGGTGGCAGCGTGACCTACAACGGTGCCGGCAGCACGGTGGCGTCGTTCTATGACGTGCTGGGCCGCCGCTACTTCCTGAACGTGAAGCTGCGCTTCTAAGGCGCGCACAACCGCCCCCCAGACAGGGCGGGGACCGGATACTGGCCAGTCACTCCCGGCCAGCCCGGTCCCCGTCCCTGGCTTTCACCGGGACGGGAATTTCACAGGGACGAAGACAGAACTGCCGGCTTTCGCCGGCAGGTTGCATTCAGTCAGGGGAAGGGCAGCGCTCAGCTGTTGCGCCAGAACTGCCACCAGCTGCCGCCGGTGCGCTGCTGCAGCGTGGTCGGCTCATCCGGGAAGTTCTCGCGGAACACACGCGCGGTGTTCTCGGCCAGCTCGGTGTATCCGAGCTTGTTGTAGCAGTGGATCATGATGCGCAGGGCATCCTTCACCGCCGGCGCGCCGTCGTACTGCTCGATGGCATTGTGGGCGCGCTGGGCGGCGGCCACCCAGGCGCCGCGGTCCATGTAGTGGCTGGCGACGCGCAGCTCGTAGTCGGCCAGGCGGTTGCGCAGGAAGACCATGCGCTGGCGCGCATCATGCGCGTAGCGGCTCTCCGGGAAACGCTCGACCACGGTGCGGAACGACTCGAATGAATCGAGCGCCGTCTGCGGCACGCGTTCGGCCAGGTCGATGTTCAGCCAGCGCTCGATGCGCCAGGGCCCGCGCTCGAAATCGATCAGGCCGCGCAGGTAGTAGGCATAGTCCAGCCGCTCGTCGGCCGGGTTCTCGCGGATGAAGGAGTCGGCCGCGTCACGCGCGGATTCCTTCTCGCCGAGGCGGTAGTAGGCGTAGACCACGTCGACACGCCCGCGGCGGGCATGCGGCGTGAATGGATAACGTGCGTTCAGCGCCTCGAGGATGTTGACCGCCTCGCCCCAGTCGCTGGCGCGCAGGGCGCGACGCCCCTGGTCATAGAGGGAGTCCGGGCCGAAACGCGCCAGGCGCTGCTGCGCGCCGTCGGGTCCGCCGGCGCAGCCAGCCAGCACCAGGGTGCCCATGATCGCGGCCAGGGTGCCGCGCAGCGAAACGGTCGGTCGGGTCATCAAGGTAGTATAGCCGAATGACTTCCCCGGCCCCGATCGAGCACCAGCTCCAGTTACCCGAATGCCCCGGCGGCCAGCGCCTTGACCAGGCCCTGGCCGCGGCCCTGCCGCAGTACTCCCGTTCGCGGCTGGCGGGCTGGATCCGCGAGGGTGCCGTGGCGCTCGAAGGCAGGCCCGCGCGGCCGCGCGACACGGTGTTCGGCGGCGAGACCGTGGTGGTGCGCGCCGAGCCGGCCATCGACGAGAGTGTGCGGCCGGAGCGCATGAAGCTGGTCGTGCGCCATCGCGATCCTCACATTTTCGTCATCGACAAGCCGCCCGGGCTGGTGGTCCATCCCGGCGCCGGCAATCGCGAGCACACGCTGCAGAACGGCCTGCTGGCGCTGGACCCGAAGCTGGCCGCCGTGCCGCGGGCCGGCATCGTGCACCGGATCGACAAGGACACCAGCGGCCTGCTGGTGGTGGCGCGGACCATCGAGGCGCATGCAGCGCTGGTGGAGATGCTGCGCGAGCATACGATCGAGCGCGAGTACGTGGCGCTGTGCGTGGGCGCGATGACCGGTGGCGGCACCGTCGACAAGCCCATCGGCCGGCATCGCACCGACCGCCTGCGCATGACCGTGCGCAGCGACGGGCGCGAGGCCATCACGCACTACCGGCTGGTGGAACGATTCGAGGCGCACAGCCTGCTGCGCGTGATCCTGGAAACCGGCCGCACCCACCAGATCCGCGTGCACCTGGCGCACATCGGCCATCCGCTGGTGGGCGATCCTCTGTATGGCGGCCGTCGCCAGCTCACCGCCGGTGCCAGCCCGGCGCTGCGCGAGGCGCTGGCCGCCTTCCGCCGCCAGGCCCTGCATGCCGCGCGGCTGTCATTCACGCACCCGATCACGGGTCGCGACATCGAGGTCGAATCGCCGCTGCCGGAGGATTTCGAGCAGCTGCTGGCCGCGCTGCGCGCGGGCTGAGCCTTGTCGAACGGCCGCGCCATCCTGACACCCGCATGGTCCGCGCCGGCGGGGGTGCAGGCGCTGACCACCACCCGCGTCGCCGGCGACATGGCGCAGGCCGACAGCCTGCCGCCCGGCCTGCCGGCCGCGCCGCGCTGGCTGAAGCAGGTGCATGGCATCGCGGTGGCGGATCTCGACGCGGAAGAGGGCGCCGGTGAACGGGTTGCCGATGCCTCGTTCACCACGCGCTCGAATGTGGTCTGCGTGGTGCGCACCGCCGACTGCCTGCCGGTGCTGCTGGCCGCCACCGACGGCCGGGTGGTGGGCGCCGCGCATGCCGGCTGGCGCGGACTGGCCGCCGGCGTCATCGAAGCCACGGTCGCTGCCATGCGCGCGCGTTGCGGTGGCGATGTGCCGCTGCAGGCCTGGCTGGGGCCAGCCATCGGGCCACAGCATTTCGAGGTGGGCGAGGAGGTGCGCGAGGCATTCCTGGCTGCCGACCCGGGCGCCGGTCCTGCCTTCACCAGCGGCCGCGAGCAGCGCTGGCTGTGCAATCTCTACCTGCTCGCGCGCCAGCGCCTGGCGCACCTGGGCATCCGGGAGGTTGCCGGCGGTGGTCACTGCACTTATGCGGAAGAGGCGCGGTTCTTCTCCCATCGGCGCGACGTGCAGCACCGCGGACAGGGCGCCACCGGTAGAATGGCGAGTTGCATATGGCGGACCTGAGCACATTGGCATGGATCATCGGTTTCACGCTCTTCGGGGGCGTGGCCGGTGTGCTTGTGGCCAGCCTGTTCCTGCTGGTGCCCGAGCGCTCGCGCGCACGCGCGCTGCCGGCGATGGTGGCCTTTGCCACCGGCGCGTTGCTGGCCGCCGCGTTGCTGGGCCTGCTGCCCGAGGCCATCGAGATGGCCGGCGAAGAAAACCACGGCGCGGTGGGCCTGTCGCTGCTGGCCGGCATCGCACTGTTTTTCATCCTGGAGAAGCTGGTCATCTGGCGGCATTGCCACGAGGACCATTGCGAGACGCATGCGCCGACGGTGCACCATGGCCACGACCATGCGCACCATGTCGCGCCGGGCACGATGATCCTGGTGGGCGACACCATGCACAACGTGCTCGACGGCGTGCTGATCGCGGCGGCCTTCCTGATCGACGTGCGGCTGGGTGTGGTCACCGGCCTGGCCGTGCTGGCGCATGAGATCCCCAGCGAGGTGGGCAACTTCGCGGTGCTGCTGAACAGCGGCATGACCCGCCGCCGCGCCTTCGGCTGGAACCTGGTCACCGCGCTGGGTTCGGTGGTCGGTGGCGTGGTCGGCTACTTCGCGCTGTCCGCGGTGATGCCGGTGCTGCCCTATGCACTGGCGGTGTCGGCCGCCAGCCTGCTGTATGTGGCCGTGGCCGACCTGATTCCCGGCCTGCACCGCCGCACCGGCGTGCAGGACGGCCTGGTGCAGGTGCTGCTGATCGGCCTCGGCGTGGCGCTCGTGGCGGTGGTGGGGCACCTGGCGCCCCACTGATCACCCCGGGAAGGCGACCCTGGTGGCCTCCCCGTATTGAATCGCGGCGGGATGCCCCCAGAATCCCCGTCATGCGAAACGACAGACTCACCAGCCGATTCCAGGAAGCCCTGGCCGATGCCCAGTCACTGGCCGTGGGTCGTGACAACCAGATCATCGAGCCGGCCCATCTGCTGCACGCCCTGCTGGACCAGCAGGGCGGCACGCTGCGGCCGCTGTTCGCCAAGGCAGGCGTCAATGTGCCGAAGCTGCGCACCGAACTGGGCGCACTGCTGGACCGCCTGCCCAAGGTGGAAGGCACCCCCGGCGAAGTGCATGTCTCGCAGGAGCTGTCGCGCCTGCTGAATGTCACCGACAAGCTGGCGCAGCAGCGCGGGGATGCCTACATCTCCAGCGAGCTGTTCGCGCTGGCCGCGGTGGAGGATCGCGGTGAACTGGGCCGGCTGCTGAAGTCCGCCGGCCTCACGAAGGCCAGGCTGGAACAGGCCATCGAAGAAGTGCGGGGCGGTGAGAACGTGAACGATCCGAACGCCGAGGACAGCCGCCAGGCGCTGTCGAAGTACACCATCGACCTGACCGAACGCGCCGCCAGCGGCAAGCTGGACCCGGTGATCGGCCGCGACGACGAGATCCGCCGCACCGTGCAGGTGCTGCAGCGTCGCACCAAGAACAACCCGGTGCTGATCGGTGAGCCCGGCGTGGGCAAGACCGCGATCGTCGAGGGCCTCGCCCAGCGCATCGTCAATGGCGAGGTGCCCGAGGGCCTGAAGAACAAGAAGATCCTCGCGCTGGACATGGGCGCGCTGATCGCCGGCGCGAAGTTCCGCGGCGAGTTCGAGGAACGCCTGAAGTCGGTGCTGAAGGACCTGGCCAAGCAGGAAGGCCAGGTGATCCTGTTCATCGACGAGCTGCACACCATGGTCGGCGCCGGCAAGGCCGAG
>CAYNEX010000166.1:0-5281 GCA_964396335.1 uncultured Steroidobacteraceae bacterium
CGCCGAGGCTGTTGATGCGCTCGGACAGCAGTGCAATCTGCACTTCAGGAGAGCCCGTGTCATTCGCGTCGCGGCCGTACTGGTTCAGGATGCCGCGCTTCTGTTCGGTCGAAAGTGCCATTCTGGTGCTTGCTTGATCTGTGTCTCTTGGAAAGCGGCGCATTCTACTCGCGCCCCCATGGGCTCTCAAGTCAAAATTGAGCCTAAATCATTGAATAAGCGAACGGGCTTCAGGCGCTGGCCGCCCTCCACCACCGATCCGATGCCCAGGAAGCGGTCGCCGGGTGCATACAGGCGGACCAGTCCCGCGGCGACTGCTGCACCGTCAGCGCGCACGCCCTGGCCCTGCTTCAGGCGCATGGCGCGATCCGGATCGAGCACCACGGCAGGCAGTTGCGGCAACGCGGTATCCGGCGCGAGCAGCGGTACGGAGGCTGGCGCCTGCTCCACCTCTTCCAGCGTGACCAGCCGGCCGGCGGGGAATGGCGCCACGGCCGTGCGGCGCAGCGCGGTCAGGTGGGCGCAGCTGCCGATCGCCTGCGCCAGGTCCTCGGCCAGCGTGCGGACATAAGTCCCCTTCGAACAGCGTACCCGCAGGCTGGCTTCCGCGCCGTCGACCGACAGCAATTCCAGCTCGTGGAGGGTGACAGGACGTGCCTCGCGCTCCACCTCGATGCCCTGGCGGGCCAGCCGGTACAGCGGCTGGCCGTCACGCTTCAGCGCCGAATACATCGGCGGCACCTGCTTGATGGGGCCGAGGAACTTCGGGATGGCGGCCGTCAATGCACCGGCCAGGTCATCCGGCACGGCGGCGGTCTCGACCACCTCGCCTTCGGTATCGCCGGTGGCGGTGCGTTGGCCGAAACGGGCGGTGAAGAGGTATTCCTTGTCGCCCTCGAGCAGGTAGCCGGCGACCTTGGTGGCCTCGCCCAGGCAGATCGGCAGCATGCCGGTGGCCAGTGGATCGAGGCTGCCGGTGTGCCCGGCCTTCTCGCGGCCGAAGGCGCGACGCACCTTCTGGACCGCGGCATTGGAGCTGAGCCCGCGCGGCTTGTCGAGCAGCAGGATCCCGTGCGGCATTCCGCGCTCTTCAGGATTCGCCGCGCGGCTTGTTGGCGGAGTCGATCAGCGCGTTGAGGCGTGCCGCGCGCTCGAAGGTGTCGTCAAAGATGAATTCCAGTCGCGGCGCATGGCGCAGGTTGGCACGCCGGCCCACCTCGCCGCGCAGGAAGCCCGCCGCGGCGGCGAGCCCGTCCTGCATGTCCTCGCTGGCCTCGCTGCGGCCGAAGGGCACGTAGTAGACCCGCGCGTACGAAAGGTCCGGTGCCAGCTTCACCTGGGTGACGGTCACCGGACCCACGCGCGGATCCTTCACTTCGCGCGGGATCAGCTCGGCCAGCACACGCTGGACCTGCGCTTCCATGCGCACCAGCCGACCGCCGCCCGGTGAGGAACGTTGTGCCATCAGCTTCAGATCGTGCGCGCCACTTCGACGCGCGAGAAGCACTCGATCTGGTCGCCGACGCGCACGTCCTGGTAGTTCTTCACGCCGATGCCGCACTCGGTGCCGGCACGCACCTCGCCGACGTCGTCCTTGAAGCGGCGCAGGGACTCCAGCGCGCCCTCGAAGATCACCACGTTGTCGCGCAGCACGCGGATGGGGTTGTTGCGCTTGACCGCGCCCTCCACCACCAGGCAGCCGGCGACCACGCCGAACTTGCTGGAGCGGAACACCTCGCGCACCTGGGCCACGCCGACGATCTGCTCCTTGATCTCAGGCGCGAGCATGCCGCTCATCACCTGCTTCATGTCGTCGATGGCCTCGTAGATGATGCTGTAGTAACGCACCTCCACGCCGGTTTCCTTCATCGCCTCGCGGGCGCCGGAATCGGCGCGCACGTTGAAGCCGATGACGCGTGCCTTCGAGGCCGCCGCCAGCTGGATGTCCGATTCGGTGATGCCGCCGACGTTGGCGCCCAGCACCTTCACCTGCACCTCGTCGGTGGACAGCTTGGTCAGCGCGTCGCGCAACGCCTCGGCGCTGCCCTGCACGTCGGTCTTCACCAGCACCGGGATGACGCTGGCCTTGGCCTCTTCCATCTGCGAGAAGACGTCCTCGGCGGTGGCCGACATGCGGCCCGCCACGCGCACGTCGCGATGACGGCTCTGGCGATGCTGCGCCACTTCGCGCGCCTTGCGGTCGCTCTCCACGGCGAGCAGCTCGTCGCCGGCATTGGGCGCGCCGGTCAGGCCCAGCACCACCACCGGCATCGACGGCAGCGCTTCCTTCACGGCCTTGCCGGTCTCGTCGAACATCGCGCGCACGCGGCCGAACTGCTGGCCGGCGAGGATCGGGTCGCCGAGCTTCAGCGTGCCGCGTTTCACCAGCACCGTGGCCACCGCACCGCGGCCCTTCTCGACGCTGGACTCGATCACCACGCCCGAGGCGAGGCCCTCGCGCGGCGCCTTCAGCTCCAGCACCTCGGCCTGCAGCAGGATGGCCTCGAGCAGGTCGTCGATGCCCTGGCCGGTCTTGGCCGAGACATGGCGGAACATGTCGCTGCCGCCCCACTCCTCGGACACCACTTCGTACTTCGACAGCTCGGTGCGCACCCGGTCCGGGTCGGCCTCGGGCTTGTCGATCTTGTTCACGGCCACCACGATGGGCACGCCGGCGGCGCGCGCATGCTGGATGGCCTCGATGGTCTGCGGCATCACGCCGTCGTCGGCAGCCACCACCAGCACCACCACGTCGGTGGCCTTGGCGCCGCGGGCACGCATCGCGGTGAACGCGGCGTGGCCCGGGGTGTCGAGGAAGGTCACCACGCCACGCGGGGTTTCCACGTGGTAGGCACCGATGTGCTGCGTGATGCCGCCGGCCTCGCCCGCCGCCACCTTGGTGCGGCGGATGTAGTCCAGCAGCGAAGTCTTGCCGTGGTCGACGTGACCCATCACGGTCACCACAGGCGGACGCGGCAGTTCCTCGACATCGGCGCTCACGCCCTGGATGTCTTCCTCGATCTCGTTGTCCTTGACGATCTGCGGCTCGTGGCCCATCTCCTCGATCACCAGCACCGCGGTGTCCTGGTCGATCGTCTGGTTGATGGTGGCCATCACGCCCAGGCCCATCAGGGTCTTGATGACCTCGGTGGCCTTCACCGCCATGCGCTGGGCCAGTTCGGCCACGGTGATGGTCTCGCCGATCGGCACCTGGCGACGCACCGGCGCGGTGGGCATCTCGAAGCCGTGCTTCTGCTCGCTGTCCGAATAGGGCCGGCCGCGCATGCGCATCGGCTTCTTCTTGCGGAAGCGGTTGGCATCGCCGGCGACATGCAGTTCCTGCCGGCCATAGCGCGTGCCGCCGGGACGCGACGGATCGGGCTTGCGCACATCGGTGCGCGGCGCGGCGGTGGACGCGGCCGGACGCGAGGGCGCCGGCGCAGCCGGGGCCGGACGCGCCGCCACGGGTGCGGGTGCGGCGGGCGCAGCTGCCGGGGCAGCGGGTGCCGGAGCGGCCGGACGTGCCGGTGCTTCGGCGGCAGCCGGCTCGGCACGACGTGCCTTCTCACGCTCGGCCTCCTCGCGCTCACGCTGCTCCTGCAGGCGACGGTTCTCCTCCGCCTGGCGGGCGCGCTGCTGCTCCTCTTCGAGCCGGCGGCGGTTTTCCTCATCGAGGCGCTGCTGCTCGCGGCGCTCGGCCTCGGCCTTCTCGACCTCGGCCTGCTGCCGGGCTTCCAGCTCGCGCTTGCGGGCCTCGGCCTGCTCGGCCTGGGCGCGCGCCTGCTCCTCGAGCACGTCGCGCTTCACATAGGTGCGCTTCACGCGCACTTCCACGTTCACGGTGCGGGCGCGGCCCTGCGGGCTCGCCAGCTTCAGTTCACTCTGCGTCTTGCGCTTCAGCGTGATCTTGCGCGGCGAGGCGTCATCGCCCGCGGCGCTGCCATGGCTGCGACGCAGGTGCGTCAGCAGCTCCATCTTCGCCTCGTCGCTGATCCGGTCGTCAGCGCCGGACACGGAGATGCCAGCCTGTTCCAGCTGCACCAGCAGCCGGTCCACGGGCACCTTCAGTACATCGGCAAATTGCGCGACGGTCACATCAGCCATTCAACACCCCCGGCGGACTACTTCTCCGCCTCGAACCACATTTCGCGCGCCTTCATGATCAGCGCGCCCGCTTCGTCCGCATCCAGACCGTCGATCTCGGTCAGGTCGTCCACCGACTGCTCGGCGAGCTGCTCGCGCGTGCGGATACCCGACTGCGCCAGTTTCAGCGCCAGGTCGGGGCTCATGCCGGAAAGCTGCAGCAGGTCATCCGACGGCATCTGGCTCTCGAGGCTCTCCTCGCTGGCGATCGCCTGCGTCAGCAGCACGTCGCGCGCGCGATTGCGCAGCTCCTTCACCAGTTCCTCGTCGAAGGCCTCGATCGATGCCAGCTCGGACACCGGCACGTAGGCCAGCTCCTCGATGGTCGAGAAACCTTCCTGCGCCAGGATCGAAGCCACGTCCTCGTCGACGTCCAGCTGCTTCATGAAGGTCTGCACGACCTTCTTCGCCTCGGACTCGCTCTTGGCCTCGGCATCCGACTCGGTCATCACGTTCAGTTCCCAGCCGGTGAGCTGGCTGGCGAGGCGGATGTTCTGGCCGCCGCGGCCGATGGCCTGCGAGAGCTTGTCTTCGGCCACGGCGATGTCCATCGAGTGCGCATCCTCGTCGACGACGATGGACTGCACCTCGGCGGGCGACATGGCGTTGATGACGAACTGCGCCGGATTCTCGTCCCACGGGATGATGTCGACGCGCTCGCCGGCGATCTCGTTCGAGACCGCCTGCACGCGCGAACCGCGCATGCCCACGCAGGCGCCCACAGGGTCGATGCGCGGCTCGTTGCTGCGCACGGCGATCTTGGCGCGCACGCCCGGATCACGGGCCGCGCCCAGGATCTCGATCGTGCCCTGGCCGACTTCCGGCACCTCGAGCTTGAACAGCTCGATCAGGAATTCCGGCGCGGTGCGCGACATGAACAGCTGCGGGCCGCGCTGCTCGGAGCGCACGTCCTTCAGCCACGCCTTGACGCGGTCCTGGGTCTTCAGCGCCTCGCGCGGGATCAGCTCGCTGCGCGGGATGAAACCCTCGGCGTTGTTGCCGAGGTCGACGAACACGCCATTGCGGTCGACGCGCTTGACCACGCCCGACACCAGCGTGTTGACGCGGTCCTTGAACAGGTCGACCACCTGCGCGGGGGGGGGGGCGCGCGCCCGCGGGCGCCGCACCGCCGACGCCT
>CAYNEX010000167.1:0-5199 GCA_964396335.1 uncultured Steroidobacteraceae bacterium
TCGACATGCCCGGCGCGATGCTGGTCGGCGATGCCGGCGGCACGCTGAACTTCCCGAAGCTCAAGGGCGTGCACCAGGCGCTGCGCTGCGGAGTGCTGGCGGCCGAACACCTGGTGGAGCGCGGCAGCAGCGAAGGCTTCGATGCGCGCTGGCGCGAATCGGAAGGCGGCCGCGAGCTGAAGAAGGTGCGCAACATCAAGCCGGGCTTCAAGCGCGGCCTGTGGTGGGGCCTGGCCAATGGCGCCTTCGAGACCTTCACCGGCGGCATCGCGCCGTGGACGCTGCGCAACGCCAGCAACCAGGCCATGCATCGCCTGGATGAATATGAATCGCCGGACCGCGAATGGGTGACCCGCACCCTGCCGCCGCGCGATCGCCTGGCCTCGGTGTTCTTCGCGCAGACCGCACATGACGAGAGCCAGCCGGCGCACCTGCGCGTGCATGACCTGAACCTGTGCGCCACGCGCTGCACGCAGGAGTACGGCAACCCCTGCACGCGCTTCTGCCCGGCGAGTGTCTACGAGATGGTGGATGATGGCGCCGGCGGGCGCCGACTGCAGGTGAACGCGGCCAACTGCGTGCACTGCAAGGCCTGTGACATCAAGGATCCCTACGGCGTGATCACCTGGACCACGCCCGAGGGTGGCAGCGGTCCGAACTACTCCAACCTCTAGAAGGGGCCGATGAGCCAGGCACCCGACGACATCGACGGCGGCAGCGACATCGCGCTGACGCGGCCGGCGCGAGGCGGCCGCCTGGCGGCGCTGCGCGCGGCGCTGGACGAGGGTGCGGTGCGCGCGGCCGAGCGCATCGTCAACACGCTGCATCCGGCCGAGATCGCGCAGCTGCTTGAATCGCTGCCCCCGGCCAAGCGCGCGGTGGTGTGGGAGATCACCGATCCGGCGCTCGACGGTGATGTGCTGGTGGAACTGTCCGAGGACGTGCGCCAGCAGCTGATCGAGGACATGGACCCGGAAGAGCTGGCGGCCGCCACCGAAGGCCTCGAGGTGGACGACCTCGCCGACCTGCTGGTGGACCTGCCGGAAGCGGTGACGCAGCAGCTGCTGCGGAACATGGACCAGCAGGACCGCGAACGGCTGTCACGCGTGCTGTCGTGGCCGGAGGATTCCGCCGGCGGCCTGATGAGCACCGACACCGTCAGCGTGCGCGCCGACGTCTCGCTCGGCGTGGTGCAGCGTTACCTGCGCATGCGCGGCGAGCTGCCCGAGGACACCGACCGGCTGTTCGTGGTCGACCGCAATGACCGCTTCCTCGGCACCATCACGCTGGCGCGCCTGCTCACCGACGACCCGGACAACCTGGTCGGCGCCAGCCTCGACAAGGACGCCACGCGCATCGACCCGGAAACACCGGCGAGCGAAGTCTCGCAGCTGTTCCGTGACCGCGATCTGCTCTCCGCGCCGGTGGTGGACGAGAACGGCGTGCTGCTCGGCCGCATCACCGTCGACGACGTGGTCGACGTGATCGCCGAGGAAGCCGCGCACGAAGTGATGGCCGGCGCCGGCCTGCGCGACGAGGAAGACGTGTTCGCGCCGGTGATCACCACCACGCGCCGGCGCATCGTGTGGCTGGGCATCAACCTGTTCGCGGCGATGCTGGCGGGCCTGGTGGTGCAGCGTTTCGACGGCACCATCGAGAAGGTGGCGGCACTGGCGGTGCTGATGCCGGTGGTGTCGAGCATGGGCGGCATCGCCGGCTCGCAGACCGTGACGCTGATCATCCGCTCGATGGCGCTGGGCCAGGTGGAATGGCGCGATGCGCGTTTCCTGCTGATGCGCGAAGTGGGCGTGGGCGCGATCAATGGCCTCGGCATGTCGGTGATCCTGGGCGCGCTGATGGTGGCCTGGCTGGGCACCTGGAAGATCGCCGCGGTGGTGACGCTGGCGATGCTGACCAACCTGCTCACCGCCGCGGTGGTGGGCGTGATGGTGCCGCTGACCTTGCGGCGCCTGTCGATCGACCCGGCGCTGTCCGCCGGCGTGATCCTCACCGCGATCACCGACTGCGTCGGCTTTGCGACGCTACTGGGCCTGGGAACGCTGTTCCTGATCTGACGCCGGCGCGCCGGCATCGGCGTCCGGCATCAGCAACTGGCGCAGTTCCGGCGCCTTCGCCAATCCGTCGCGATATCCCAGGTCGATCAGCGCGCGGGTGTATTCGGATTCGAACATCAGGTAGCTGGCCAGCTGCGCGCCGCGCGCATCGCGCGCCCCCACCACGCGCAGCAACGCCTTCAGCGACGGTGGCAGCGTGTGCATGCAGCGTTCGGCAATGGCACGCACGTCCTCGGACGGGGAGACCAGCACCACCTGCTCGATCAGCCGTGCATGCGGGAATACCTGCGGCGCCACGCGCAGCGTGCGGTTGACGCGTTCGATCTGCTCCAGGTCGGCCCAGATCTGGTCGGTGAAGAGATTGTCGAGCGCGAAACCGGCGATCTGGCCGGGCGTGGGTTCGGCATGTGGCGTGGAGCGGCGGCGGGTCATGCCACCGGTGCCCGGCGGACGCATGCCGATGATCAGCAGCCGGTCGGCGCCCAGGCGCACCGCCGGTGACAGCGGCGACATCTGGCGCATCGCGCCGTCGCCGAACCACTCCCCTTCGATCTCCTCGGCCGGGAACAGCAGCGGCACGGCGAGGCTGCCCATCAGGTGCGGCAGGCCCAGGCGGGTGCGCCGCCCCACATGATGGTGGCGGCTCCACTCGGAAAGGTCCCGGCGTGCCTGGAAGAAGGCCACCGATCGGGCGGTGCCATACCCGGTGCAGCACAGCGCCAGCGCATCGAGGCGGCCGGTGCGGATGCTGCGACCCACGCCGCGCCAGGGCACTTCGCGTTCCAGCAGCTGGCGCAGCGGTTCGTTGTCGAAAAGCGAACGCGGCGGACTCAGGAGCAGACCGCCGGACAGCAGCGACAGCGCCCAGTGCAGGCCGGAGCGCAGCATCTTGCGGCGGCCGACGTGGAAGATGTGGTCGACATGGAAGTTGGCCCAGACCTGCTCGATGGCGGCGATGGCCTGCCGCCAATGTTCGGCGCGGGCCGCCAGCACGCTGGCCGCCACCGCGCCTGCGGAGGTGCCGACGATCACGCGGAAGGGGTTCGGCTGCTCCGGCAACAGCTCGGCAATCGCCTTCAGCACGCCCGCCTGGTAGGCGGAGCGCGCACCGCCGCCGGTCAGGACCAGTGCGGGGACGGGCCGGTTGCTGGATGACGGCTCGGCAGGCATGGGCCTATCATTATGGTTCAAGCCGTCCGCATCCGGGACGGGATCCATGTTTCAAAGGAGTGGCCCCATGCGCGCCGGTACCATCCGCCTGTCTCCACTGCGAATCCTTGTCGCCTTTGCCGTGATGGCGCTGCTGGCCGTGGCCGTCTCGGCCCAGCAGGCCCCGGCCGCCGCCAAGCCGAAGGTCGGCGAGGCTGCCCCCACCTTCTCGCTCACCGACCAGAACGGCAAGAAGCACTCGCTGGCCGACTACAAGGGCAAGTGGGTGGTGGTCTACTTCTATCCCAAGGACCAGACCCCGGGCTGCACCACCCAGGCCTGCCAGTTCACCGAGAACGTGTTCGCCTTCCGCCGCGCCAACGCGCAGATCCTCGGCATCAGCGTCGATGACGAGGCCTCGCACAAGGCCTTCGAGAAGGCGCTGGCCGGCAATGACAGGATCTCGGCGGAGAACCGCGCCGCCATCGAGCAGCATGGCCTGCCCTTCCCGCTGCTGGCCGATGCCAGCTACGAAACGGCGAAGAAGTACGGCGTGCTGACCCAGCGCGGCAACATGCAGATCGCCGCGCGCGAGACCTTCCTGATCTCGCCGGACGGCAGGATCGCCAAGCACTACAACGTCACGCCCGACAAGCTCGAGGGCCACTCCGAAGAGCTGCTGAAGGACATCGAGGCGCTGAAGTCGAAGGGCTGAAGCCGTCGGGCACGTTCGGCTGCCGGGTGCCGATGAGCTGCGCGAGGTGGCGCACCGGCGGCCCCTGAAAAGAGCAAGGGCGGGTTCCGTGGGGAACCCGCCCTTTTTCATTGGCGCCGGCCTTGAGTCGGCAGGCTGTGCCGCCTGCGCGGCCAGCGGATGTTCAGCGCTTCGCGACGCGCGCGGCGTTGCCGCCCAGCTGCTTGTGGATGTCGGCGCGTGCCGTCTGCTCGCAGGCGCGACGCTCGGCGCCGGTGATGGCGCGGGAGCCGGAGAGGAAGTTGTTCTTCGCGCAGACCCTCTGGATGGCGTCGTGGGTCCGACGCTCGAGCTTGCGCTGGCCTTCGGCCCTGGTCAGGTCCAGGTCGGAAACCTGCACGGTGGCGGTCACCCGGTCCTGCGCCGGTGCCGTGTCGGCCATGGCGGGCATCGCCACGGCGGAGGCGACCAGCAGCAAGGCCGGGATCCGATGGATCTTGCTTGCAGTGTTCATGTCTTACCCCACTCTGTTGATCGTCTCAGCAGAGTGTGGTCCACACCATTGGCCGGTACAACCGTTCTGAAACTGTCCGGTTGTTAAGATTTACTGCGCACTGCAATGGTGCAGCAGGCAGGACTCCCGGGGACCCGGGAGTCGCCCGGGGATGCTTCTTCAGTCCTGGGTGCGCTGCTGCACGCGCAGGATCTGCATCGAGTTGGTGCCGCCCTGCACGCCCGACAGGTCGCCCTTGGTGACGATCACCTGGTCCCCCACATCCACCATGCCGTCGGCCAGCAGGCGGTCGAAGATGGACTGGTAGATCTGCGCCGAGGAACCGTGCGTGACGTCGAACAGCACCGGGTAGACGCCGCGGTACAGCGTCACGCGGCTCTGCGTCACCGGCTGGCGGGTGAAGGCGAAGATGGGGATGTCGACGCGGTTGCGCGACATCCACAGCGGCGTCAGGCCCGACTCGGTCAGCGCCACGATGGCGCGCGGATGCAGGTACTGCGCGGTGTACATCACCGCCCGCGCGATGGCCTCTTCGTTGTTGGCGAAGGTGCCTTCCATGCGCTGCGCGCGCCGGAAGGTGTGGCCGAACTCGTACTTCTCGGCGCCGAGGATGACCTCGGACATGGCCTGCACGGCCTTCACCGGGTATCTGCCGGCGGCGGTCTCGGCCGACAGCATCACCGCGTCGGTGCCGTCGAGCACCGCGTTGGCGACGTCGCTGACCTCGGCGCGGGTGGGCACCGGGCTGTGGATCATCGACTCCATCA
>CAYNEX010000168.1:0-5199 GCA_964396335.1 uncultured Steroidobacteraceae bacterium
GCGCTTCAATTCGTCGATGATCCAGTCGTCGATTTCGTCTGCAAATTCTTCCAGATCCACGTCTTCCTCTTCGCTGTCGGAGTCGCGGTACACGACGATGTCGTACCCGGTCAGTCGGCCGGCGCAGTTGATGTTGTGCCGGCTCGCCATCTCGGTGGTCGGCATCGCGCTGCTGGTGCCGGTCGTGCTGTTCGCCGTCGATGATCCCCTGCAACGTTCGATGGTGCTGCTGTTCGGGGTATCGGGTGTGCTGCGCTCGATCAACATGAGCTCGCGTGCACTGCTGCAGGCCATCGACCGCTTCCCGTCGGAATCCGCGGTGGTGTTTGCCGACGCGGCCGCGATCCTCGTGTTCGGCTGGCTGGTGCTGCACCTTGGCGGCCAGGAAGTTGCGCTGGCGCAGGTGTTCGTTGCGGTGCGTGCAGTGATTGCCGCCGGCTACCTGCTGGCCACGCCGCGCCTGTTCCATGGCCTGCGCTGGCGTTTCGATGCGCGGCTGTCCGGCTGGCTGCTGCGCACCGGCTTTCCACTGGGCGTGGCCACGGCGCTGACGGCACTGTACTGGCAGCTGGACATCCTGATGATTTCAGCCTGGTCCACGGCACTGGCCACCGGCCTCTTCAGTGCCGCCTTCCGCATGGTGGAAGGCATGCGCATCGCGCCCGACACCCTCGGTTCGGCCTTCTATCCGCGGCTGGCTACCAGCGGCGCCGGCGATCTCGCCGGTTTCGACGAAGTGTTCGCGCGGGGATGCCGCTACCTGCTGATCACCGGCACCGCGGCCGGCGTGGCGATGGTCGCATTCGGGCCGCACATCGTGGTGCTGCTGTATGGCGATTCCTTCGCGCCGGCCGGCCAGGTGCTGGCGGCCATGGCCGTCCTGCCCGTGATGCTGTTCTACGGCACCTTTGCATTCGTGGGCCTGCGCGCGCTGGGCCGCGAGTCACTGGTGATGTACGTGATGCTGCTGGCGGTGGCCGCGAAGCTGGTGCTGGGATTCCTGCTGGTGCGCCGCTACGGCATGGAGGGTGCCACCCTCACCGCGATCGGCGCCACGTTGGTGGTGCTGGTGGGCACGCTGGTCGCCGTCTGGCAGGTGCGCAAGTCATGGCTCGGCCTGCCGGGCCTCGCCTGGCGCCTGCTGGCAAGCGCCGCCGTGGCCATCGGGGCCGGACTGCTGCTGCAGGACTGGTCGCTGGCGGCAGCCATTGCCGGCTCGCTGCTGCTGTTCGTCGGCGGCCTGATCTGGCTGAGGGTGATCGAACCCGCCGAAATCGCGTGGCTGCGAATGGTGCTGCGAAAGCTGCTGCGTCGCTGACCGCGCTGTCCGCCGGGGACCGACGCCCCGGCAACTGCCGGGTGGCACGCACGGTCCCCGGATCAGTCGTCCGGTCCGGCTCCCATCACGCGCTGCCATCCTTCCTGGCCCAACTCCCGCAATGTGCGCTGGTTGCGATCGAAGATCTCCGCGGCACCCGGAAACGTCGCCACGGCCTTCGCCACACTGGCCTCGCGCAGCAGGTGCAGCGTGGGATATGGCGCGCGGTTGGTGCAGTTGGTGATGTCATCGGGCGCCGTTCCGGCGAACTGGTAGTGCGGATGGAAACTCGCCACCTGCAGCGCGCCGTCCAGTTCCAGGTCTTCCACCAGCGCATCGGCGAGGTCGAGGAAGTCGTTGTAGTCCAGGAAATCCCCGAGCACCTGCGGGTGGATCAGCAGCGTGCTCTCGCATTGCGCCGGATCCACGTCCGCCAGATGCAGCAGCTCGCGCTGCAGGTCTTCCAGCAGGGCTGCCTCGCTGGTGGCCTGGCTGACCACGTAGCGGATGCGGCCGTGGGAATGCTCTGCCTTGGCGAACGGGCACAGGTTCAGACCAATCACCGCCCGTTCGACCCAGGTCCGCGTGCGGGCGATGAAGGGGTCCGTGGGCGCTTCGTGTGGCATGCGGCAAGTATGCCCGCGAAGCACCCCAACGCCACGCCTGGCTGCAGGAAACTTCAGTCCAGCGGCCTGCCCTTGTGCACTTCGATGTCATGCAACCCCGGCCCCTTCTTCAGGCTTTCGCTCATGTAGAAGTCCGGGTCATAGGGCTCGGTGGAGCTGTGATGGTTGTAATAGAACTCCTCCGGTTCGATGCCTTCGTATTCCACCACCAGCATCGAACCACCCATGTCCTGGCCCTTGTTGGTGGTATGGTGCTCGATGTGATCGTGCGTCATCCACAGCCCGGGGTTGTTCATCCTGACGATCACGTCATACCGTTCGCCCGGCCCCATCGCCACGGTATCCGCACCATAGGGTGACTCCAGTGGCAGACCGTCCTTGTGCGTCACCAGCATGTCGTGGCCGTGCAGGTGGAAGGACACCGGAATCGTGGCGGCATACAGCCGCAGGCGCAGCACGTCGCCCTCCTTGACGCGCAGCGGCTGCGTCATCGGGAAGGACTTGGCATTGATCGAGAAGTAGTCGAGCACCTCGCCAGGCTTGCCGCCCTCGCCATAGGTCTGCGCCACCTCACTGTTCCAGCCGGAGAACATCAGCACCGCTTCGCGGGTGACCTCGCGCTCGAGCGGGTTCATGCCTTCAGGACCTTTCGGTCGCACGATCAGGGGGCCCCACATGCCGCGCAATCCCAGGTGCTCGGATACGTTGACGTGGCAGTGGTACCAGAGGCTGCCGACGCGATCCGCGACGAAACGATAGGTGAAACTCTCGCCCGGCTCGATCGGGGGCTGGGTGACATGCGGCACGCCGTCTGATTTCCAGGTCCTGCTCTGGTAGACCCCATGCCAGTGGATGGTGTGGTTGAGGGTGGTGAGGTTGTGCACGGTGACTTCCACCTCGTCGCCCTCGTCGACGACGAACAGTGGCCCCGGTACCTGGCCGTTGAAGGCCCAGGCCTTCGCCTTGAAGCCCGGCGCGACTTCCAGTTCCACCTCCTCGATCGTCATCTCGAACTTGCGCACTCCGGCCTGCGCGACCGCGCAGCCCAGCAGCGCACACAACAGCGTCAGCGTTGATGCACGGATCATGGCTTCTTCTCGCAGCAGAGCGTGCGCAGGTAGCGCACCAGGGTCTCGATCTGTTCGGCGTCGAGGTTGGCGCCCCAGGACGGCATCAGGACCGACTTGTTGATGGACTTGCCGCCTTCGCGGATCACCTTGGCCAGGTCGGCGTCCTGGCGCGCGCCCATCTCCACCGGGTCGATGTGGGAGCGCGGCAGCACGTCCATCGACTTCGCATTCACGCCGCGCCCGTCGCCCTGCGTGCCGTGGCACTGCACGCAGTACATGCGATAGAGGTCGGCACCGGAATCAGCCGCGAAGGCTCCCGTCGCACCCACCGCCAGCAGCGCCGCGGCCAGGCCTTGCAGTGCTTTCATGGTGTCTCTCCGATCAGTTTCAGGTAGTCCGCCAGCTTGTGGATGGCCGCAGCGTTCATCTCCATGCGCGGCATGATAGTGTTGGCATCCCAGGCACGCGGTTCCGCAATGAACGACACGATGTATTCAGGCTGCAGCCGCTTCCAGGCGGTATACATCTCCGGCCCGGAGAGCCCGCCCTCGCCGGGCGCATCCTGGTGGCAGGCCTGACAGCCCTTGAACTTGCTGAAATCCATGCCGCCCATGCGGCGCGCGACGGTGCCGGGTTCATAGTCCACCGCCGCGATCAGCGCGTCGTGCGGCTTCAGCGCCATCAGTTCAGCCGCGATGGCCTGCGCCTCGGCACTGGAGAGCGCCACATGCTTGTGGAGCTGCTCCGGGTCCGGCACATCGCCTTCGGGCGTGTGCCGGATCGCCGCGTTCGGAAAGTAGCCGGCCGCCAGGATGGTGGTCGGCGCCTGCAGCCACTGCGCCAGCCAGCCCTCGCGATACTTGTTGCCGGCGTACCAGAGCGGCGGAGCCTTGCGCTCCAGCCGCTCGCTGATGCCGAGTTTCGCGAAATCCGGCTTCGACAGCGCGTGGCAGCTGCCGCAGGCCGCCCGCGCGCCGGCAGCACCTGCCGGCGCGCACAACGCCAGGGTCGCCGCGAATGCCAATGCCTTCAGAACAGTTCTGGTCGCCTTCATCTTGCCGCTCCTTGCACGCTGCTAGCGCAGGATCAACTGGTCTCCACGGCCCTTCTTCTCGTCCGCCTCTTCGCTGTTCATCAGCACCGTGATGGCGCCCTTCATGGCGTTCTTCATGCGGTGATCGACGATGGCGTTGTTGGTGGCGCGCCCTTCCGGCGGCACGATGTCCAGGATCATTCCGTGCGCCGGCCCGATCTCCACGGTCTGCATGCCATAGCGGATGTTCTTCGGATGGCCGTTGTCCCAGACCCGGTCCCAGATGCCCGCGATGGGATGCAGCGCCGAGGCCTCGTTGATGGCCGCGTTCACAAAGTAGAAGCGCACCCGCTCACCTGGCTTGGCTTCCAGCGCCAGGCTGGCGTTGGGATCGTGCACGGGGTCGTAGTGGAAGATCTTGCCGTTGATCAGCGCCGCTTCCCAGCGCTTGCCGGCGGTGATGTCCTCCGGAGATGCGGTGGGTTCGAACAGGTCTCCCTGCACCAGCACATATTCGCGGTCCGGTTTCGGGAAGGCGTCGCTGTAGCCTTCGGCCGGATCCACGATGATCACCCCGTACATGCCCTTGGAGATGTGCTCGGCCATCGCCTCGGCGCCGCAGTGGTAGATGAATACGCCCGGATAGTTGGCGCGGAATTCGAACTGCTTGGTGTCGCCCGGCTTGACCTCGGCGAACTCATCCAGCACGTCCACCTGGGCGGCATGGAAGTCCATCGAGTGGCTGTTGGCATTGGCCGGGTCGTTCTTCAGCGTGAAGCGCACCACATCGCCCTGCTTCACGCGCACCAGCGGACCGGGGATCGTGCCGTCATAGGTCCACATGCGCCGCTTGTTGCCGGCGTTGTCGATGGCGATGTCGATTTCCTTGACCGTCATCGACACTTCGACGGTCGCGGCCGTGCCGATCGAGGTCGTGGCCAGCATCGCGACGCCGGCGAGGATCAGGGGCAGCGAAGTTCTTTTCATCCGGGAATTCCTCTGTTGGTGCCTGGCAGGCTTCTGCAGGCATCAAAGCAAGCGGTGTGCCACGCCCGGGCGTCACGGTGGTTCAACAGGTTGCATGTGCCGGTTGTGCCGGCTACACCCCGCCACACGTTGTGCAAAGCACAATCGGTTGTCACATGGACAACG
>CAYNEX010000169.1:0-5165 GCA_964396335.1 uncultured Steroidobacteraceae bacterium
TACGCCATCGTCGCGGCCATCGACGGCAACTACGACCGGGCGGGCCTGGCGGTGTTCCTGGCCATGATCTGCGACACGCTGGATGGCCGCGTGGCGCGCATGACGCGCACCGAGAGCGCCTTCGGCAAGGAATACGACAGCCTGGCCGACATGGTTTCCTTCGGCGTCGCGCCGGCCATCGTCGCCTACCAGTGGGGCGTGGCAAGGCTGTTCGAATACGGTTCCGTGTGGGGCCGCATCGGCTGGGTGGCGGCGTTCACCTATGCGGTGTGCGCGGCGCTGCGCCTGGCGCGCTTCAATACCCGCTCGGCGGTGCAGGACAAGAATTTCTTCGAGGGCCTGCCCAGCCCGTCGGCGGCGGCCATCGTGTCGTCGTTCATCTGGGCGGCCTCGCACTGGCGTGAGCCGGGCCTGCCGGGACTGATCCTGGCGGCCTTTGTCACCGCCTCGGCCGGGGCGCTGATGGTCAGCAACTTCGCCTACAACAGCTTCAAGAACCTCAACGCCGAAGGACCGGTGCGTTTTGCCACCTTCCTGCTGGTGCCGCTGGGCTTCATCCTGATCGCGATGTTCCGCTCGCATGCACTGCTGGTGATCTTCGGCGTGTATGCGCTGTCCGGGCCGGTGATGTGGCTGGCGCGCCGTCATCGTCGGGGCCATCGCCAGGCCGGGCCGGAAGGGGAGTCCGGAGGGCAGGGCTGATGTCCCGCGAAGCCTGGCTGGCCGCGCTGGGCGTGACGGACTGGCGTCAGCGCCGGCCACTGGTTGCCGCAGGCAGTGGCGTTCAGCGTGCTCCATCGGCAATCGCCGAACTGGACCCGATCGAAGATGCGTCCGCCGGGCTGCCTGCCGCAGAAGTGCCACTGGCGGGATCTGCGCATGTAGAGCTGATTGAGCCTGAACCGCCGCCGCCGCCGACCGCACCCGGCGCCGACACCTGGGACCAGCTCGGCGCCGAGGTCGCCTCCTGCACCCGCTGCCCGCTGCACACCAGCCGCAACTGCACCGTGTTCGGTGTCGGCGACCGGCAGGCGCGCTGGCTGATCGTCGGCGAGGCGCCGGGGGCCGAGGAGGATCGGCAGGGCGAACCCTTCGTCGGCCGCGCCGGCAAGCTGCTCGATTCGATGCTGCTCGCGATCGGACTGCAGCGCAGCCAGGTGTTCATCGCCAACATCCTCAAGTGCCGTCCGCCCGATAACCGCAATCCGCAGCCGGCCGAGGTGGCGCAGTGCATGCCGTACCTGAAGCGGCAGATCGCGCTGCTGCAGCCATCGATCATGCTGGCCGTGGGCAGTGTCGCCGCGCAGAACCTGCTGGCCACCGACACCCCGGTGGGGCGCCTGCGGGGCCGCGTGCACGCCTTCGGGGAGTCGCGCACTCCGCTGGTGGTGACCTACCACCCGGCCTACCTGCTGCGTTCGCCGGGCGAGAAGCGTCGCGCCTGGGAAGACCTCAAGTTCGCGCGCCGCGTGGCTGCCGGGCAGGCCACTTGAGCGTCCAGCACGAAGCCTTGATCCGCGACATGGGGCCGGAGGATGTCGCGGCCGTGGCCCGGCTCGAAGCCGAGTCGTATGCGTTTCCGTGGACACCCGGCATCTTCCGCGACTGCCTGCGCGCCGGTTATTACTGCTGCGTGGCCGAGGACGAAGGCGATTGCATCGGCTACGGCATCATGAGTGTCGGCGCCGGTGAAGCGCATGTGCTGAACATCTGCGTCGCCGAACGCCACCGGCGCCGCGGCCTCGGCGCGAGCCTGCTCGAACAGCTGATGGAATTCGCCGCGTCCAGCGGTGCGCGCGAGATCTTCCTCGAGGTGCGTCCCTCGAACACCGCGGCCCTGCATCTCTACAAGACCCGCGGTTTCACGCAGATCGGAATCCGCCGCGGTTATTACCAGGCGGTCGACGGCCGCGAGGATGCCGTGGTGCTCCGCCGGCAGCTCGCGGCCATGCCCTGAACGCTTCGCCGCTCAGGCGGCGAAGTTCTTCCAGGGGCCGGTGATCGCCAGCGTCTTGCCCGGGCTGAACACGTTCACGAACAGCGTCGAGCCATCCGGCGAGAAGCAGGCGCCGGCCAGTTCGGTCTGCTCGTTCAGGCGCGCGAACGGATACAGGCCGCCGCCGGGCGTGACGCCGCGCAGGTAGTTGTTCACGTTGCGCGTGTACTGGTCCTCGCAGACGATCAGGTGGCCGTTCGGCGCCACGGTCAGGTTGTCGCCGAAGTTGTAGTGGTTGATGTCCTCGGACTCGACGAACACCTGCAGGCGGCCCGGCTCGCGGGCTTCCTGCGCCTGGCCCTCGAAGCGCGACGGGCGGTAACGCATCACCTGGCCGAGCTTCTTCGTGCCGCCACTGGTGCAGCAGAAGAAGAGTTCATCCTTGCCCATGTGGATGCCTTCGCCGCGCGCGAACAGCACCGCACCCTGTTCGTGGCCGCGCTTGCGCAGGTCGTCCTCGGGGCTTTCGACATTGTCCAGGTCGATCCAGCGCACCGCATGCCAGGCGCCGCGCGCCATCACCTTGTCCTCGAAGTTGCGGCTGTCGGTGATGTCGCGTTCCACCAGTGCCAGCGCCTGCAGGCGACCGCCGCGCGAGAGTTCACCGGGGGTGTGCGGCAGCAGGCGGTAGAGCAGGCCGTCGTTGCGGTCCTCGGTGAGGTAGACCACGCCGGTGCGCGGGTCGATGGCGGCGGCCTCGTGGTTGAAGCGGCCCAGCGCCTTCAGCGGCACCGGGTCGACCGCGGTGCGGGCCGTGGCCGGTACCTCGAACACCCAGCCATGGTCCTTGCCGGCGCCGCGGGTGCCGACCCGCGTGAGGTCCTCCTCGCAGGTCAGCCAGCTGCCCCAGGGCGTGATGCCGCCGGCACAGTTGCGGATGGTGCCGAGCAGGCTGACGTGCTGGCGCACCACGCGGCCGCTGGCCATGTCATACACCATCGTGGTGGTGCCGCCGGGCAGCGGCACGCCATCGGCGTTGCGGTCATAGGTGACCGGCTGCCGGGGCGGGGATTCGCGCAGCGCGCCGCGGTCGATCTGCTGCGCCTGCAGTTCATGGTTGCGCACCAGCGCCACCTGGCCGCCGCCCAGGTCGAAGGCGCCCATGCCATCGCAGTAATCAGGCACCAGGCAGCCATCGTCCATGCGATCGCCATAGGAGGAGATCACCCGGTAGCTGAAGCCCTGCGGCAGGTCGAGCAGGCCGGCCGGGTCGGGTTGAAGTGGTCCGTAGGCGCGTGGCAGCGCGGCGGAGCGGGTGGTGGTGGTGCAGGCGCCCAGCAGGCCCGCAAAGGCCGTGCCGGTCAGGCCCAGCGTGAAGTCGCGGCGTGTCGTCAATTCTGTTCCCCCGATGACGCACTGTGGCGCCTTGCATCGACGGTACTTCAGGTGGCACGGGCTGGCAAATCGGTGCGCGGCAGCCGGCCGACCAGGACCCTGCGCCCCGGCAGGTTTCGGAGCGCGTAATGGATTGCGCTGCATCTCACGCGTCCGCTGTGGACGAAGTACCTTGCCCATTCCGGCAAGCCGCGATCGCGGCGCTGCCGCATCATCAGCGGGTGCAAGGCATGCGCCAGCCCGGTCAGGCCAAATCCGCGGGCGGGGCGCAGTATCAGCTCCCGGAAGCAAACCATCGGAAGGAATCGACCATGTCTGGATCCTCGCTCTCGCGTCGCACATTGCTGGTCTCTGGTGTGCCGGCCCTGGCCCTGGGAGCGTGTTCGCTTCCGCAGCGGAACAGCGCCGCCGCGCCCGGCATCCTGCACAGGTTCCACGCCCCGGTCGCGGTGAAGGATGCCGACCACGCCGTGGTCTACCGCCGGGAGGACGAGTTCTGTGCGTGGACCTACACGCGCGGCTTCTGGGAAGACGGCAATGGCCACCTGATGCAGAACTTCGACTCGATGACAGTGCCGTACGAGAAGCTCGACGCACAGGGCATCACCCACAACAACATCTTCTCCAACTCCACCGGGCGGCGGATGCTCACCGTGCGGTCCACCGACCGCGGCGTGACCTGGACCGGCGACAATCCGGAAGTGGACATCGTCACGAAGACCCAGGGCCGCCCGACCTTCGCCGAGTCCGGGCCGATCGACTGGCAGGATCGCAACACGCTGCTGTACTCGGCTTTCGGCGGCCGCAACCTGCAGGTGTCGAAGGACGCCGGCCGCACCTGGTCGGCGCCATCGCCGCAGCCGCTGGACGGCCTGAAGTCGCTGACCTCGCTGAGCTCCTACCTGGTGCGCCCGGACGGGCGCTGCCTGCATTTCATGTACGAGACCGACAACGGCTGGAACCGCCGGCCGCTGGTCTATGGCAGCACCGATGGCGGCACCGAATTCCGCTTCATGTCGTTCATCACCCCGACCAGCGCCGCCGACGGCAATGCCGATGGCACCTACAACACCACCGCGGCCTATGGCGGGCATCGCTGGTTCTATCCGCGCGCGCTGCTGCTGCCCAATGGCCGCATCCTCTGCTCGCTGCGCTGCCAGCGCGACCCGCAGGGCACGATGTGGTCGGAGGTGTACAAGAGCGATGACGGCGGCCGCACCTGGGGATACCTGTCGCGCATCAATGATTTCGGCTCGCCGGCCAGCCTGGTGCGGCTCACCGACGGGCGCATCGTCGCCGTCTACGGCTACCGCCTGCCCAACTACGGCATCCGCGCCGCGGTCAGCGAGGACGGCGGCGCCACCTGGGGCAACGAGCTGATCGTGCGCGACGACGGCGGCAGCTGGGACCTGGGCTATCCGAATGCCTGGGAGGTGTCGCCGGGCAAGGTGGGCTGCATCTACTACTTCAATTCGAAGCACGACCCGTTGCAGATCACCGGCGGCAAGCGGCATATCGCGCGCAGCATCTTCACGGTGTGACCTGAGGGCGGCCCGCCGGCAGCCGGTCGGGCCTGGCCGATTCCCGCAAGTCGGGCCGGGGGCACCTCCGGGGCCCAGAAGGCCCTGTCCGGCGAACTGGCCGGGCAGGGCGCACCGATTGAAAGTACTATCCGCACCGCTTTGCCGCGGTCTGCCGGATTCGCATGCGACCGCCCAGGGCACCCCCCGGAACACCCAGGTTTGACGGTCAGCATGGTTGACGTGAGCGCAGAGGAAATCAGCAAGCGGCGTACATTCGCCATCATTTCGCATCCGGACGCCGGCAAGACCAC
>CAYNEX010000170.1:0-5151 GCA_964396335.1 uncultured Steroidobacteraceae bacterium
GGCGCTGGCGAACATCGCCGCCGAACACACCGAGCTGCCGATGCTGGCGCGTACGCATGGCCAGACGGCCTCGCCCACCACGCTGGGCAAGGAATTCGCCAACATCCACGCGCGCCTGCAGCGCGCCCGCCAGCGCCTGGCATCCGTCGGGATCCTCGGCAAGTGGAATGGCGCGGTGGGTAACTTCAACGCGCATGTGGCCGCGTTCCCGCAGCTGGACTGGCCCGCGATCTCGCGCGAGTTCGTCGAGCAGCGCTGCGGCCTGAAGTGGAATCCGCACACCACGCAGATCGAGCCGCATGACTGGATCGGCGAATACTGCGACGCGCTGGCCGCCATCAATGTCATCGGCATCGACATGTGCCGCGACATCTGGGGTTACATCTCGCTGGGTTACCTGCGCCAGCGCGCGGTGGCCGGCGAGGTCGGCTCCTCGACCATGCCGCACAAGGTCAACCCGATCGACTTCGAGAATGCCGAAGGCAACCTCGGCATCGCCAACGCGCTGCTGCGCTTCTTCAGCGAGAAGCTGCCGGTGTCACGCTGGCAGCGCGACCTGACCGATTCCACCGTGCTGCGCAATGTCGGCGTGGCGCTGGGCCACTGCGTCATCGCCTGGAAGGCGGCGCTGCGCGGCCTGGGCAAGATCGCGCCGGATCCGGCCACGCTGGCCGCCGACCTCGACGATGCCTGGGAAGTGCTGGCCGAGGCCGTGCAGACCGTGCTGCGCGCCGAGGGCGTGCCCGATGGCTACGAGCTGCTGAAGGAGCACTCGCGCGGCAAGCCGCTGACCCGCGAATCGCTGGCGGCGTTGATCGATGGCCTGCCCATCCCGGCGCCGCGCCGCGAGGCATTGCGCGCCCTGACCCCGTCGGCCTACGTGGGCCTGGCGGCGAAGCTGGCGCGGCTGCCCGCCGGTTGACATAAACGGGGGAAAACTGCGACGCCGCGCGCAGTTTTCCTCTGGCGGTCCCCGCCACAGGGACAAAGCGTGATCCAGCCCACAACCGCTTTGCGGGGTCGGTCACAAACTGCGCTCCATGGGCGCTTCCCAGTACTACTTTGCCTCTCCTTCGGCGCTGCTGCCGGGCTCCGGCCGCGCGCCGGTGTCCGTGCTGGCCCGGGGCGGCGCGGCGCGCCCGGAACGTCCCGAGGACGAACCGCTGCAGGTGCTGACCACGCTGGATGACGTGCGTGCGGCCAACCGCCGTGCCCTGTCGATGGCGCAGCGCCTGGTGTCGATCTACACCTCCGACCTCGAACCGAAGCTCTACGAGCACGAGCCGTTCCTGGAACTGGTGCAGCGTTTCCTGCTCGCCCACAGCTTCGCCAAGATCCGCCTGCTGACGCAGCGTGCCGTGTCCTACACCACGCCGCACCAGCTGGCCGCGATGCGCCGGCGCCTGTCCGGCCACATCGAGATCCGTTGCGTTGCTCCGCAGTTCGCGGCCCGCACGCATGGCCTCCTGATCGCCGACAACCGCGCCATCGTCTATCGTGCCCAGGCCGGCAGCCACGAGGGGGTCGCCGGATTCGGCCAGCCGCCGATGGCGCGCCTGTACCTGCGCCAGTTCGACGAGATGTGGGTCGCCAGCGCGCCGAAGTACTGATCCGCGCACTCCCTTATACTCGGGCGTCATGACCTGGCGTCCCGATCTCACTGTCGCTGCCATCGTGCAGCGCGATGACCAGTTCCTTGTCGTCGAAGAGCGCATCCAGGGCCAGCTGGTGATCAACCAGCCCGCCGGCCACGTCGAGGATGGCGAATCCATCGTCGAGGCGGCCGTGCGCGAGACGCTCGAGGAAACCGCCTGGCGTTTCCAGCCCCGTCACCTGCTCGGCCTGTACCTGTGGCGCAATCCCGGGAATGGCTTCAGCACGCTGCGCGTGGCGATCGCGGGGGATGTGACCGGCCACGAACCGCAGCGCCCGCTCGACAGCGGCATCGTCGCGGCGCACTGGATGACACGCGGGCAGCTGCTGGCGCCGGCCACGCGCCTGCGCAGTCCGCTGGTCCTGCGCTGCATCGACGATTACCTCGCCGGCGTGCGCCATGACCTTTCCGCGCTGAGCTACCTGCAGGCGCAGCCGCTGCCGGCCAGCGCCTGAGCCCATGGGCCGGCGCATCATCGTGGCCATGTCCGGTGGCGTGGACTCGGCCGTCACCGCCCTGCTGCTGAAACGCGCCGGCCACGATGTGCAGGGCCTGTTCATGCACAACTGGGAGGAGGACGAGGCCGGTTACTGCACCTCGGCCCAGGACTTCCAGGATGCGCGCCGGGTCGCCGATGAACTGGGCATCGTGCTGCACCGGGTCGACCTCTCCGCGCAGTACCGCGCGCGCGTGTTCGAGGATTTCCTCGCCGCCAGCCGCGCCGGCCTGACGCCGAACCCGGATGTGCTCTGCAACCGCGAGATCAAGTTCGGCGACTGCCTGCGACATGCCCTGCGACTGGGCGGGGATGCGCTGGCCACCGGCCACTATGCGCGCATCGCGCAGGGCCCGACCGGCCCGGAACTGCACAAGGGCGTGGACCCGGGCAAGGACCAGTCCTATTTCCTGCATGCCGTGCGGCGTGAATCCTTCGCGCGCGCGCTGATGCCGCTGGGCGATTTGCACAAGCAGCAGGTGCGCGAGCTGGCGCGCGCGGCCGGCCTGCCGGTGGCCGCCAAGCGCGACAGCACCGGCATCTGTTTCATCGGCGAGCGCCCGTTCCGCGAATTCCTCGAGCAGTTCGTGCCGCACCAGCCCGGCCCCATCGTCGATCCGGACGGCAACCGGCTCGGCGAACATGTGGGCCTGGCCTTCTACACGCTGGGCCAGCGCGGCGGCATCGGCATCGGCGGGCTGCGCGGCGGCAGCGGCGAGGCGTGGTACGTGGTGGCCAAACGCGTCGCCGACAACACGCTGGTGATCGCGCAGGGGGCGGATCACCCGGCGCTGTTCTCGCGCGACCTGATCGCAGGACCGGTCAACTGGCTGTGCGACCTGCCGCCCGTGCTGGACCCCGGCCTGGCCGTGCGGCTGCGCTACCGGCAGGCCGACCAGGCCGCGACGGTGAGCCTGCGGGAGGAAGGATCGGTCCACATCGTGCCCGACGAGCCGCAGCGCGCCGTCACGCCAGGGCAGTCGGCGGTGATCTATCGCGGCACAAGGTGCCTCGGCGGAGGAGTCATCACGCAAACGGCGCTATAATTGGCGGATTCCCCGCGGAGGCTCCATGACTGACAGTTTCAACGCGCGCAAGTCCCTTGACGTCAACGGCAAGCAGTACACCATCTGGAGCCTCGGCGCCCTGCCGGCCGAAAAACTGGCGCGGCTGCCCTACTCGCTGAAGATCCTGCTGGAAAACCAGCTGCGCTTCGAGGATGGCGTCAACGTCACCCGCGCCGACATCGAGGCCATCCTCGACTGGGATGCCAAGGCCGCCCCCTCCTACGAGATTTCCTTCACGCCGGCGCGCGTGATCATGCAGGACTTCACCGGCGTGCCCTGCGTGGTGGACCTGGCCGCGATGCGCGAGGCCATCACCCGCCTGGGCGGCAACCCGGACCGCGTGAACCCGCTGGCCCCGGCCGAGCTGGTCATCGACCACTCGGTGCAGGTGGATGAATACGGCACGCCGCAGGCGCTGGCCAACAACAACCGCATCGAGTTCGAGCGCAACGGCGAGCGTTATTCGTTCCTGCGCTGGGGCCAGAACGCCTTCCGCAACTTCAAGGTGGTGCCGCCGAACACCGGCATCGTGCACCAGGTGAACCTGGAGTTCCTGGGCCGGGTGGTGTTCGCGAAGGATGGCACGCCGCCGCAGGCGTACCCCGACACCCTCGTCGGCACCGACTCGCACACCACCATGATCAATGGCCTGGGCGTGCTGGGCTGGGGCGTGGGCGGCATCGAGGCCGAGGCCGCGATGCTCGGCCAGCCGGTCACCATGCTCATTCCGCAGGTCATCGGCTTCAAGCTGACCGGCACGCTGCCGGCCGGCGCCACCGCCACCGACCTGGTGCTCACCGTCACCGAGATGCTGCGCAAGAAGGGCGTGGTCGACAAGTTCGTCGAGTTCTTCGGCGACGGCCTGGCCAACCTGCCGCTGGCCGACCGCGCCACCATCGGCAACATGTCGCCGGAATTCGGCAGCACCTGCGCGATCTTCCCGATCGACGGCGAGACCATCCGCTACCTGCGCATGTCCGGCCGCAGCGACGAGCAGATCGCGCTGGTCGAGGCCTATGCCCGCCACCAGGGCATGTGGCGCGAAGACGGCGCCGCGCCGGCCGATTACACCGACGTGCTCGAACTCGACCTGTCGACCGTCGAGCCCAGCCTCGCCGGCCCGTCGCGTCCGCAGGACCGCGTGCCGCTGAAGAGCGCCCGCCAGGCCTACCAGGCCGCGGCCGCGAAGCAGGTCGAGGAGCGCAGCAAGAAGAACCCGACCGCCAAGGGTTCGGCCGTCGCCACCGTCGAGGGCGACAGCTTCGAGGTGAAGGATGGCGCGGTGCTGATCGCCGCCATCACCAGCTGCACCAACACGTCCAACCCGTTCGTGCTGATCGCCGCCGGCCTGGTGGCGCGCAATGCGCGCCGCCTGGGCCTGACGGCCCGCCCGTGGGTGAAGACCTCGCTGGCGCCGGGTTCGCGCGTGGTCACCGACTACCTGTCGGCCGCCGGCCTGCTGGATGACCTCGCCGCCGTCGGTTTCAACCTCGTCGGCTATGGCTGCACCACCTGCATCGGCAACTCCGGCCCGCTGAAGCCGGAGATTTCGGCCGCGGTGAAGGCCGGCGATGTCATCGGCACCTCGGTGCTGTCGGGCAACCGCAACTTCGACGGCCGCATCCACCCGGAAGTGAAGCAGAACTACCTGGCCTCGCCGCCGCTGGTGGTCGCCTATGCGCTGGCCGGCACGCTCGATACCGACCTGAACAACGATGCGCTGGGCACCGGCGCTACCGGTGCCAAGGTGTACCTGAAGGACATCTGGCCCTCGGCGCAGGAAGTGGCCGAATACGTGCACAAGCACATCACCTCCGAGATGTTCCGCAACAGCTACGCGGGCGTGTTCGAAGGTGACGAGCGCTGGCGCGCGATCAAGATCCCGGCCGGCAATGTGTACGAGTGGGACGAGAAGTCCACCTACGTGAAGAACC
>CAYNEX010000171.1:0-5107 GCA_964396335.1 uncultured Steroidobacteraceae bacterium
GAAGGAATGGACTCGCCATGCAACGCACGCACCTGTTTTCCGCCCTCGCCATCCTGACTCTCTCCTCATCCGCCGCCTGGGCAGTCCCCGATGGCCCGATGCCCTCCCGCAACGTGGAAGAAACCTCCACCGACCCGAAGGTCATCGCCCGCAACAGCTACAACAAGGGCCACGAAGCCGTGCAGAGCGCTGCGAAGCTCGAGATGGAAGCGGCGACGATGCCGTCCTTCGCCTCGCAGTACGCCGAGACCGCCAAGGCCCGCCTGCGCACCGCGCGCGACAACTTCCGCAAGGCTGCCGAAGCCGACCCGGAGATGAAGGAAGCCTGGAACATGCTGGGCTTCACCAGCCGCAAGCTGGGCGACTACAACGAGTCGCTGTCGGCCTATGAAAAGGCGCTGGCGCTGGCGCCGGACTATCCGGAAGCGATTGAATATCGCGCCGAGCTGTTCCTGCTGACCGGCCGCCTGGCCGAGACGAAGGAAGCCTATGCCAAGCTCGAGAAGATGGACGGCGCCTATGCGGCCACGCTGAAGAGCGCGATCCAGGATCGCCTGAAGTCCGGCAAGTCCTTCCCCGCCAGTGTCTCGGCGAAGGACCAGGAAGACTTCACCAAGTGGGCTGCCACGCTCTGATCACAAGCCCATCGGGCGAAAGCGCAGGAGAGGTGGCCTGACCGGCCACCTGCTCCGCTGGCGCTGACCGGTCGGCATGCCGCAGGTCAGGTCAGCGCCCCTCAACCAGACCATTCCTCAGCGCCGATCCGGACGCAGCGGGTCCCCATCCCGCGGGATGGTGGTCGCGCGCAGCGTTCCGGCATCCAGGTGTGCCCGATCCGCCTCCACCTCGGCCAGATCCCTGTCGGTGATATCCCGGCCTGCCGCTTCGGTGGTCGAGGAGACATCCGTCGCCCCGGCTCCCTCCAGCAGATGCCTGGCACGATCCACGCCATCGGCCGTCTCGCAATGCACCGACAGCAGCGTGCCGCCGCCCTTGACGCGTCCTTCGTAACGCTTGGCCTCGTACTCGGGCAGGCCCATGCCCACCAGCGCGCCGACCAGACCGCCCACGGCGCCACCGGCACCCATGCCGGCCAGGCCGGCGACGATCGGACCGGCCGCGATCAGCGGACCGATGCCCGGAATGGCCAGTGCACCGATGCCGGCCAGCACGCCCAGCGTGCCACCGACCATGCCACCCACCGTGGCGCCGGCGGCGGTGCCTTCGGGTGCCTTGGTGTGTTTCTCGTGCGCGAACTCGCGCGTGCTGCGCGCATCCGGCAGCAGCACCGAGATCGAGCTGCTCGGGAAGTCCGCGGCGATCAGCAGGTCAACGGCCCGCTCGGCCTCGCCCGGAGTGGAAAAGATGCCGAATACGGCTTTGTACTTGCTGCCCATATGCGCCTCCTCGGGTTGCGTGGTGCACAACCGTATTGGAAGGCGATGCCGGGCAATGTAGGAGGAACCCCAATCCGGGCAACGGCGGGTCCGACGTGAAAAACGCTGCGCCTGCGGCAGCTCAATGCGTCAGCGCATAAACCACGAAATTCACGCCCATCCGCAGCCCCAGCTGCGCGCTCTCGGCCGGGTAATCCGGGTGATCCGCGTACTGGTATGAATCGCCGAGGTCGTTGTTGAACGCGATGGCCACCATCACGCGGCCGTTGTCATCGAGGATCGCGCGCCAGTGCGGCGTGACGCCATCCTTGCGGTATCCGCCGCGGCGCAATGAATTCCAGTTCGGCACCTGGCCGGGATCGTTCAGGTCATACACGGTGTGGAACAGCGGATGGTCGCGCGGAAGCTCGATGATCTCGCGCTCCGGGAACACCTGCTGCATGTAGAACACGAAGCCTTCCCACTCGTCGCTGCCGAAGAAGCTGTCGGCCAGCAGGAAGCCGCCGCGCAGCAGGTAGTCGCGCAGTTTCTCCACCTGCTTGTCGGTGAGCTGCCAGAAGCCGGGCAGGCCGACGATCAGGTAGGGCCAGTCATAGACGTCATCGTCGTCGTCGAGGTTGACCGGCTGCTCCACCGAACGCACGTCGATGGTGGTGAGGCGGCGCAGGATGCGCGCCAGGTAACGATCGCCGCGCGGATAGTCCACGGCCCAGGCGGTGCCGCCCTCGAGCCAGTTGCCGCCCCAGCCGAAGCCCATGCCGCGGCCGCCGAAGCCGTTCAGGTCGCCGACCTGGCCGGGGTACATCAGGCGGGCCACCACGAACTCGCCGGGCTGGTCCCAGTCCTCGGGCAGGTTGACGTTGTCGGCGTGCGCCTCGAGCGAGTAGTAGACGCGGAACTCACGCGCCGCATAAACGCCGGTGGCCACCAGCCCCAGTGCCAGGAACGTGGCCAATGCCCGCAGGTACGGTCGTCCTTTACCCATGGTCCCGAGAGTAACGGGAAAGAGGCGCCGCGTGCGCTTCTGGCGGGCCCTGCGGGATCTTTCTTGACGTCGTGGCAGGCCTGGTATGGAAATGCCGTACGGAGAACTTGAGGTGCCACCTTGATCACGCTCCACGTCTTCTCCTCGATGTTCCCGGGCGGGATCGGCGAGACCAAGGACATGCGGGTGCAATGGGCGCTCGAAGAAATGGCGCTGCCATACCGGGTGCGCGCCCGGGATTACGCCGCGGGGGAGTGCGACGCGCTGGCGGGCGTGCTGCGCGAGGCCCGCGACATGGAGTTCCTGACCGACTATCCGGCGGTCCGCAATTATGTTGAACGCGCACTGGCCAGGCCGGCCTGGCAGCGGACCCGGGAGCTGACCGCCCGCCGCATGGGCGTGGCGCCGGCCGCCATCGCCTAGGGCCCGAGCCGCCTCGACAGGGCCTCTGGCAAGGGCAAACCCTTCTCGGATAACCTGCCGGCCTTTTGCGGATGGGACCGGATATTCAATGACCTTGCCCGTAATCGTCGCCGGAGGCGGCATCGGCGGCCTCAGCGTGGCGCTCACCCTGCATCAGCTCGGTGTCCCGTGCCTGGTACTGGAGGCGGCTCCTGAACTGCTGCCCCTGGGCGTCGGCATCAACCTGCAGCCCAACGCGGTGCGCGAGCTTTATGACCTCGGCTTCACCACCGGGGACCTGGACGCCATCGGCGTGCAGACGAAGGAATTCGCGCTGGTCGGCCTGAACGGCAACGACATCTATTCCGAGCCGCGCGGCAAGGGCGCCGGCTACCTGTGGCCGCAGTATTCGGTGCACCGTGGCCGGCTGCAGATGATGCTGTACCGGGCCGTGCTGGCCCGTCTGGGCGACGAAGCCGTGCGCACCGGCCTGAAGGTCACCGGCTACCGCAACCACGACCTGGGCGTCACCGTGACCGCGCAGGACACGTCCGGCGCCACGCACACCTTCGAGGGCAAGCTGCTGATCGCCGCCGACGGCCTGCATTCGGCCGTGCGCCAGCAGATGCACCCGACCCAGCCTCCGATCCACTGGGGCGGCGCCATCATGTGGCGCGGCGTGACCCGCGGCGTGCCGATCCGCACCGGCGCGTCCTTCGTCGGCCTGGGCACGCACCGCCATCGCGTGGTGTTCTATCCGATCTCGCAGCCGGACCCGGTCACCGGCCTGGCCGACATCAACTGGATCGCCGAGTTCACCGTCGACCCGGGCGCCGGCTGGCGCAACGGCGACTGGAACCGCCGCGTGACGCACGAGGAATTCGTGCATCACTTCGAGCAGTGGAACTACGACTGGATCGACATCCCGGCGATGCTGCGCGGCGCCAAGGATGTCTATGAATATCCGATGATCGATCGCGACCCGGTGCCCACCTGGCGCGACGGCCGCGTGGCGCTGATGGGCGATGCCGCCCACGTGATGTATCCCACCGGTTCCAACGGCGCCAGCCAGGCGATCGTCGATGCGCGCGTGCTGGGTGCCGAGCTGCTCAAGCACGGCGTCACCGAGGCGGCGCTGCAGGCCTATGACGCACGGCTGTGCCCGGAGATCTCGCCGCTGATCCTGCGCAATCGCAGCGCCGGTCCGTTCGGCATCCTGAATATCGTCGAGGAACGCTGTGGCGGTGCCTTCGAGCGCATCGACGATGTGATCCCGCGCGCCGAGCTCGAGGAATTCATGGAACGTTACCGGCAGGCCGCGGGCTTCGCGGTCGCCAGGCTCAATGCCGCACCGCCGATCATCCCGATCGGCTCGAAGGTCGCCTGAAGAAGGGCAGGGGAATCCGGATGCTTCAGCACTACGTCTTCATCCGCTACGCAGCCGGCACCCCGGTCGAGCATGTGGCGGAGTTCTGCCGCCGCATGCTGGCACTGCGTGATGAAATTCCGCAGATCCGTTCGCTGGTGATCGGCCAGGACATGCTGCACGAGGCGCGCAGCTGGGATCTGATCCTGATCATGCGCTTCGACTCGGTCGAGTCGCTGCGCGTCTATCAGAAGCATCCCCTGCATGTGGCGGTCATGCAGTTCAACCAGCCCCACGTCAGTGACGTGGGGGCGGTTGATTTCATGGATGCTGACGCTGCGGGTTAGGCGAAACCCTTCAGCTCGGACTGCTTGATCGGCAGCGTGCGCACGCGGCGGCCCGTCGCCGCATAGATCGCGTTGGTCAGCGCCGGCACCACCGGCGGCAGCGCCGGTTCGCCCAGGCCGGTCGGGTTGTTGTCCGTCAGCACGAACTTGTACTCGACCTTCGGCGCCTGGTGGATGCGCAGCAGCGGGTAGTCGTGGAAGTTGCTCTGCTCGACGGCGCCGTCCTTGAACGTCAGCGCCTGCTGCAGGGCCTGCGAGATGCCGTCGATCACCGAGCCTTCGACCTGGTTGCCGCCGCCGCTCGGGTTCACGATCTGGCGACCCACGTCGCCAGCAACCCACACCTTCTCGACGCGCACCTCGCCGGTCTTGCTGCTGACCGAGGCCTGCACCACTTCGGCGAAATAGCCCTGGTGGCTGAAGTAGGCGGCAATCCCCAGGCCAGTGCCCTTGGGGAGTTTCTTTTTGCCCCAGCCGGACTTCTCTGCCACGGCCTTCAGCACGCCTGCCAGACGCGCGTTGTCGAAACCGACCGACTCGCCGAACTGCGACCGGCTGACCTCCGGTTCCCGCGCCGGTCCCAGCAGGTCGAGCTGGAACTGCAGCGGAT
>CAYNEX010000172.1:0-5024 GCA_964396335.1 uncultured Steroidobacteraceae bacterium
AGACCGGCACCTACGAGGTGACCGAGCTGCAGTCCCAGCTGCAGGGCCAGGCCGGTGATGACTGGATGACCACGCTGCTGCAGAGCAAGGCCATGCAGCGCATTCCGCCGGCCAACATCCAGGCGATTTTCCTGCGCATGGAGCGTGTGCCCCATCGTGCCGGCGACGTGATCATCCACCAGGGCGACGATGGCGACTATTTCTACGCCATCGTCACCGGCCGCTGCGTGGTGACGCGCGAGACGCCGCTGAACAAGGAAGGCATCCGCCTCGCCGAACTGGGCATCGGCGACACCTTCGGCGAGGAGGCACTGATCTCCGAGACCAAGCGCAATGCCACGGTGACCATGCTCACCGACGGCGTGCTGATGCGGCTGGCCAAGAAGGATTTCCGCGAACTGCTGAACGAGCCGCTGGTGCGCTGGGTGACCCCGGAACAGGCCGAACAGCTGGTGCAGAAGAAGGGCGCGACCTGGCTGGACGTGCGCCTGCCCTCCGAATTCCAGAACCTGGCGATCGACGGCGCGACCAACGTGCCGCTGTATTTCATCCGCCTGAAGCTCTCGACGCTCGATCCGTCGAAGCCGGTGATCGTGTATTGCGATACCGGGCGCCGCAGCTCCGCGGCGGCCTTCATCCTGGTGGAGAAGGGATTCGATGCCTATGTGCTGAAGGGTGGCATCGGTTCGATGGAACGCGGCCTGCGCCGCGCCGCGCCGGCCTGAGGCCGGCGCCCTGCCCTACATCGTGTGCGTGGGCTTCTCGCCGCCGATCGCGGCCGCGAGGTAGTTCTCGATCTTCTTCTGCGTCTGGCCGCGGTCCTGGTCGCTGAACTGCACGCCGATGCCGGCCGTGCGCTTGCCCTGCGCGCCCTTCGGCGTCACCCAGATCACCCGCCCGGCCACCGGCAGCTTCTCGTCCTCGCCCATCAGGTTCAGCAGCATGAACACGTCATCGCCCAGCCGGTAGCTGCTGTTGGTGGGGATGAACAGGCCCCCGTTGCGCACGAAGGGCATGTAGGCCATGTACAGGGCGCTCTTGTCCTTGATGGTCAGCGTCAGCAGGCCGGGCTTGTTGTGCGTGCCCGTGCGCGATGTGTCTTTCGGCGCCATGTCGATCAATCAGGTCCTCTCGGCCTCAAGCCCCTTGCAGTTTCCACAGCTGCCGCTCCATCGCCAGCGGCCGGTTCAGGGCGGCACCGGCCAGCTGCCGGCGCAGTTCGCCCAGCTCGGAAAGCAGGCGCAGCGCGGAGGCGGTATTTATGTCACGGCCGGCGCCCGGCAACCGGGATTCGGCGCGCATTGTCAGGATGCGGTTTGTGAGGCAGTTCTCAAGCCCGGCCAGGCGCAGGGGCAGCTCCTCGCCGGCCCAGCCGTGGGCGACCCGGATCACGTCCAGGCGGCCCTGCGCGGCGCCCTGCAGCAGCCGCTCGATGTCCTCGCGGATGGCCAGGATGCGCGGCACGTCCGCCTGCAGGGCCTCCAGCGGCGCGACGCCGAGCACATCCAGCACCGCCGGCCAGTCGGCGCGGTGGCGCGGCTGCTCGGCCGTCAGCCAGGCCAGCGCGGTGTCGCGGTCCGGGGGCGCGACGGCCAGTTTCTGGCAGCGGCTGCGGATGGTGGCCGGCAGCTGGCTGGGGGCGGAGGTGATCAGCAGCAGGTGTGCGTCGGGGCGCGGCTCCTCCAGCGTCTTCAGCAGCGCGTTGGCGGCATTGCGGTTCATCGCATCCGCCGGGCGGATCACCACCACCGTGCCGCGCCCCTCATAGCTGGACAGCGACAGCTGCTGTGCCAACTCGCGTGCCTGGTCGACACTGATCTGGCCCAGCTTCGATTTCTCGTCGGGGCCGACCAGGATGTAGTCCGGATGCTCACCCTGCTCCACCCGCCGGCAATGCGTGCACTGGCCGCAGGCCGGGGCCGGGCCGCTGCAGAAGCGCAGCTGCGCGAACAGCAGCGCCAGCTGCGTGGCCCCGGTGCCGGGTGATTCATGGATCAGCAGCGCCGGTGGCAGGCGTCCGGCGGCATGCGCGGCGCGCAGCTGGGCGGCGGCGGGTTCGAGCCAGGGAAGGATCTTCACAGGTCCTCCAGCGCCGCCAGCGCCTGCTTCAACACGGCATCGCGATCGGCCGTTGCATCGATCACCCGGAAACGCGCCGGCTCGGCGGCGGCCAGCTGCAGGTAACGCTCGCGCACGCGCGCGAAGAAGGCGTGGCGTTCATCCTCGAAACGGTCTCCTGCATCACCGCGCGAGCGGGCGCGCGCCAGGCCTGTTTCGGGTGGCAGGTCGAGCAGCAAGGTGCGATCGGGCTTGAGGCCCGGGTGCGCGATGGCGACGAGGTGTTCGATGCTGGCGGCATCCATGCCGCGACCGCCGCCCTGGTAGGCGCGGCTGGCATCGCTGAAGCGGTCGCACAGCACCCACTCGCCGCGCGCCAGCGCCGGTTCGATGCGCTGGGCCACATGCGCGGCGCGGGCGGCGAACATCAGCAGCAGCTCGGTGGCCGGCGGCATGCCGTCCTCACGGCGCGCCAGCGCCATCGCGCGGATCTCCTCGGCCAGCGGCGTGCCGCCGGGTTCGCGGGTGCTGCAGACCTGGTGGCCGCGCGCAGCCAGCGCATCGGCCAGCGCCTGCTGCAGGCTCGACTTGCCCGCGCCTTCGATGCCTTCGAGGGTGATGAACCGGCCGCGACTCATGGCGCTTCGACGGAGGCCTCGACCTCGGCGGCGGCCGCCGCCGCCGCGGCCGCATCCTCCTGGTTGATCTGGTTCCAGGCCTCGGTGAGCGAGCGGGTGCGCAGGCGTTCGAGGTAACGCGCCACGGCGGCGTTGTGCTCGGCCAGCGTGGCGGAGAAGAAATGGCCGCCGCTGCCATCGCCGATGGCAACGAAGAAGATCGCGTCGGTCTTCTCCGGGTTCAGCGCGGCGAAGATCGCATCACGTCCCGGCAGCGCGATCGGCGTGGGCGGCAGGCCCTTGCGCGTGTAGGTGTTCCACGGCGTGTCGCGCGTCAGGTCGCTGCGGCGGATGTTGCCGTCATAGCGGTCGCGCATGCCGTAGATGACCGTGGGATCGGACTGCAGGCGCATGTCCATGCGCAGGCGGTTGATGAATACGCCGGCGATGCGGGCGCGCTCGCTGGCCAGGCCGGTTTCCTTCTCGATGATGGAAGCCAGCACCAGCGCCTCGTCGGGTGAATGGATCGGCAGGTCCTGCTGGCGCGCATCCCAGGCCTCGAACAGGTTGCGCCGCTGCGCTTCATAGGCGAGGCGCAGGATCTGCATGTCGGTGGTCACGCCGGGCGCATAGACATAGGTATCGGGCGCGAAGCGGCCTTCGGCCGGCACATCCGGCGCGCCCAGCTCGCGCATGATGTCGGCATCGCTGTAGTCGGTGGTGGTCTGGCGCAGTTCCTTCGCGCGCGCCAGCTGCTGGCGCATCTGCGCGAAGGTCCAGCCTTCGAGGATGGTCACCTGCGCGGTGACCACCTTGCCGTCCACCATCGCGCGCAGGATGGCCAGCGGATGTTCACCCGGCAGGAAACGATAGCGGCCGGCCTTGATGCCCTTGCCCATGTCGCCGCGCCAGCAGCAGCGCAGGTACCACTCCAGGCGCTGCGCGCTGCGGATCAGGCCGCGCTCCTCGAGATCCTTCAGCACCGTGCGCAGGCTGGCGCCCTGCGGCACGTCGAACTCCTGCATGATGCTGGCGGTGCCCGGCGTCATCGCCGCGACGCGGATGCTGTGCCACATCCACAGGCTGGCGACTGCCGCCACCAGCAGCAGTGCCACGAAGATGGTGAGACCGAGGTGCCGCCGCGTCACAGTGCTGCCACCGCCTCGGACAGCTGCCGCAGGCGGCCGTCCGGTTGCAGTTCGCGTCCGTCGAGCGCATGCATGGTGACCAGCCCCATGCGCGCATTGCTGAAGGCCAGCGCCGTGCACCGGCCGAGGGCGGTCACGGGCAGCGCGGCCTCACGCAGCGCGATGCCGAGCCGGTCCGCCGTCTGCAGTACCACGGTGCGCAGCACGCCGGCCACGCCGCACAGATCCAGGGATGGGGTCACCAGTTCTCCATCCAGTTCCAGGAACACGTTGCTCATGGTGCCTGAGACCAGCCGGCCGGAGCTACTGCCCAGCACGCCCTCGAAGGCACCGCCGCGGGCGGCCATTTCCTGCCGGGCCAGCACCTGCTCCAGGCGATTGCAATGTTTCAGGCCCGCCAGCTGCGGGTTCTCGCCCAGACGGGTCTTGAGGGTCAGCGCCACGCGCCGTGCCGGCAGCTCGCCCGCTGCCGGCGGCGGATACACCGCCAGGATGCTGCGCGCCACCTCGGTTCCGGAGGGCGTGTAACCGCGCGCCACGGCCACGCCACGCGTCACCTGCAGGCGCAGCGTCGCCTCGCCGTGCCGCCGGGCGGCGTCGCGGGCCTGCGCCCAGATGCGCTCCAGGTCGGCCTGGATGGCCAGGCGCCGGCAGCCTTCGGCCAGCCGCGCGGCATGCAGGGATTCGAAGCGGATGCGACCTGCGCTGACCAGCAGGGTCTCGAACAATCCATCGCCGTACATCAGGCCGCGGTCCAGTGGCCAGCTGTCGCGACAGGGCGCGTCATCGACCAGCAGTTCCAGCGGCGCGCTCACGGTGACAGCGCCAGCAGCATGCCGCGCGCCTTGGCGCGCGATTCGGCCAGTTCGCGCTCGGGGACCGAGTCGGCGACGATGCCGGCGCCGGCGCGGATCTCCAGCTTCCGGCCATGCAGCGACATGGTGCGGATCAGGATGTTGAAGTCGCCCGAGCCATCATGGTTCAGGTATCCGAGGCTGCCGGTGTAAGGCCCGCGCGGCGCGCCTTCCAGCTCGGCGATGATCTGCATGCAGCGTACCTTCGGGCAGCCGGTGATGGTGCCGCCCGGGAACACCGCGCGCAGTGCCGCCGCCGGCGAGACGCCATCGGCCAGGAGGCCGGTGACATTCGAGACGATGTGGTGCACATGCGCGTAGGTTTCCACCGCCATGTATTCATCCAC
>CAYNEX010000173.1:0-4873 GCA_964396335.1 uncultured Steroidobacteraceae bacterium
CGCAGTACCTGCGCGCCATCATCGCGCAGCGGCTGGTGCCGGGCGCCGACGGCCGCCGCGCCGCGGCGGTGGAGATCATGCTGAACACGCCCCACATCAGCGACCTGATCCGCAAGGGCGATGTCAGCACCATCAAGGAAGCCATCCGCGCCAGCAGCGAGAAGGGCATCCAGAGCTTCGACCATTCGCTGGTCGAGCTGTTCAAGGCCGGCCGCATCACGATGGACGACGCGCTGGCCAACGCGGATTCGCGCACCAACCTCGAGGCGCGCATCAACTTCGGTTGAAGGTGCGCCGGCGCGGTCAGCGCGGCTGGCGGCGGCTGATCCGTATGTCCCTGGCGATGCGCTGGAAGGCCATCCACGTGCCGGTGATGCACAGCGCGGTGGCGCCCGCCAGCAGCAGCATCGCCACGATGTCCCATACCGGTCGCCAGCGCAGCACCGGGAAGTCGAGGCGATGCAGGGCATTGCTGAGCCAGCGGGTCTGCATCGCGGCGCGGTCGATCACACGCACCGAGGCATCGACCGGGCTGATGTAGAGGCGGGTGCCTTCGGCATCCCCCAGCACCGCGCGCCACACCGGCAGTTCGGCGCGCCGGTGGTGGCTGTAGTGGTAGGCGTCTTCGGTGGTGAGCAGTTCCAGTGACTTCAGCGGCGCATCCAGTGCCTGCAGCGCCGCGCGGATCGAGGCTTCATCCAGCACGGCGAGGCGGCCGTCGGGATGCAGCAGGGTGCGGGAGGCATCCGCCCGCGTCGCCGCCACATAGGCGGTGCCACCGAAGGTCACCGAACGCAGTTGCACGAAATCCTGCCCGTTCAGCGAGCGGGGCAGGGATTCGAGCACGGCCGACAGGATGGGATCGCCTGGCGAACCCTGCAATGCCGGCCGCAGTCGCGCGCTGCTTTCGCCCCCCTCGAGCCAGCCCCAGGGATTCATCGTCAGAAGGCCACTGAACACCCAGGTCAGCGTGATCAGGCCGAACACCAGGCCGGTGATGTGATGCCAGTACCACCAGCCGCGGAATGGCGAGGCCAGCTCGCCGTCGCGGTTGCGGCGCAGCCGCGCGATGCCCACGTAAAGCCCGGTGGCGGCGAGGAAGGTGCCGATCACCGACGCCCAGATCACCACCTGCGACCACAGCGCGCCATCCCGGCGCAGCAGCGTCGGATACAGCCAATGCGGTATGGCGCCGAACCACGAGAGCAGGCGCTCGCGGCGATTGGTGTCCTGGAACACCTCGCCGCTGCGCCCGTTCAGGTACAGCTCGGTGCGGGCCGCGTCATCGAAGGCGAAGTGATGCACCGGCGCGTTGCGGCGGGCGTGCTGGATGTTCCACTGGTCCAGCCCGACCTCGCCCAGCCAGCGTGGTGTGCCGCCGATGCCGCGGTTGGCCGCGTGGTCGGCCGCGATGCGCAGCAATGCCTCCTGGCCCGGCGGCGCCAGCTCGGCGCCGCTGCGCAGGTCCACCACCGCACCGCCACTGCGCAGCACCGGGCGCCCGTCCAGCATTTCGATGCGGAATTCGCCGGCCGGGAAACCGGCCAGCGCCGCAGCATCGCAGCAGTCGTCGAATCGCAGCGGCGCCAGTCCCGCCAGCTGTTCCTCGCGCGTCAGCTCGGGGAACGACTGGTACATCATCACGAAGCCCGACAGGCACCACAGGGCCATCAGCAGGCCCACCGCCACGGCGAGGTAGCGGTGGATGAACAGCAGGACGCGCAGCATGCGGCGAGCTTATCCCACCCTTCAGAACGCGTAGGTGTAGCTGGCGTAGGCGGTGCGCGGCGTGCCGCGGTTGCGGTAGATGAAACGCTCGCTGGTGGGCGAACCGGCCAGCACCGCCGATCGGGCCAGCACGGCGTATTCGCGGTCGAACAGGTTCTCCACGCGCACGCCGATGCGATGGTGGCGGGCGTTGTCGAGGAAGCCGTGCACGCCCAGGTTCGCAATCAGGTCATTGCCGTAAGCGACGCGACCGAAGCCCGCGACATCCGAGTGGGTCGAGCCGACGTACTTCAATGCCAGGTTCGCGCCCCAGCGTTGCGCGCCGCCGCCCAGCTGGAAGGTGAGCTTGCCGCTGTGCTCGGGCCGGTTGGCCAGCTGGCCGGTGGCGATGCGCTCGCGGCTGTACATGTAGCTGGCCTCGACCGACAGCAGATTGCCCAGCGGCGCCACCACCAGCGCCTCGATGCCGGACTGCTTCACGTCCTGGTCCGTGTTCACGTATACGCCGTCGAACCCCGCGGGCGGGTTGGTGCTGTCGGAACGGATCAGGTTCTCCACCTTGCGGCGCCAGCCGGTGAGCTGCCAGCCGATGCCGCCATCACGCGCGTAACGGCCGATCGCCAGGTTCAGGTTGAAGCTTTCCTCCGGCACCAGGTCCGGGTTGCCGTGGATGCCGTCATCCGGGTCGATGGCATAGAGCTGGTAGGCATCGGGCAGGCGGAAGGCGCTGCCACCGGAGGCCTCGACGTAATGCGCGGCGCCCAGGTCATAGGCGAATGATCCCGCCCACACCGTCGCCGAGGCCTTGCCGGTATCGGTGTGCCGCACGCCCAGCGTGAAGCGGCCGCGGGTGGAGAAATCTTCCGTCGAGCGCACCTGGCCGTATACGGCATGGGCCTTCTCGTCCTGCTCGGCGATCAAGAGGTAATCATCGCGGCCGCCATAACTCTGGAACTCGTAGCCCAGGTGGTATTCCAGCCCGGTGGTGACATTCAGCTTGGTCGCCGCCGAGATGCCCTTGTCGCGGAAGCCCCAGTAGGCCGTGTCCGCCGGGTTCAGGGCCGGGTAATAGTCGGTGTCCCAGTCGTGGAAATAACCCTTCAGGTAGAACTCGGCGCGGTCGCTGGCGGTGTAGTCGAGGCGGGCGCTGAAGATGTCCTCGTCGCGCTCGTTGACGTCGGTGCGGGCCGGGGTGGCGAAGTCCACCTCACCCTCGGTGTGCACGCCCTGCAGGGTCAGGCGCAGGTTGTCGGTGAAGGCGTAGCCGTACTTCAGGCCGAAGCTCTGCATGTCATAGCGGCGGTCGCGGGTGGTGGCGCCGGGCTGGTACGCGTCATAGGGGCTGAAGCCGTCGGTGCGGTCCTTCGACACCCAGCCGACAAAACGATGGTTGCCCAGCGCGCCGCGTCCCCAGGCATCGGCATGCAGACCGTCGCGGCTGTCGCCGCCCACCGTGATGGCGCCACCGGGCCGCTCGGCGAACGACCTGGTGACCACATTGATCACGCCGGCCACCGCCTGGGTGCCGTACAGCAGGCCATGGCTGCCCTTCATCACCTCCAGCCGCTCGACCATGCTGGCCGGCAGGGTGTCGGCCGGCGAGGTGGTGTTGTAGAGGCGGTTGTTCATGCGCACGCCGTCCACGGTCCACAGCACGTCGCCATTGCGCGAACCCTGCAGGGACAGGTTCACATAGCTGAAGGCGCCGGCCTGCGGGGCGACATAGGCGCCCGGCACCAGCATCTCCAGGGCCTGGGGCAGGTCGACGAAACCGTGGTCGCGGATCTCCTCGCTGCCGACGAAGTCCACGTCATAACCGTAGCGGGCCAGCTCCAGCGGGGTGCTGACCTCGAGGCTGCGGGCCGAGACGATGACCTCGTGCAGGTCGTCGTCCACCGGCGCGGCGGCCTGGGCGATGGCGGTGGCGACGGAAAGCGAAACGGCGGCGATACCGCCGGCGACGGGACGCGAAACAGGCATGGAACTCCCCGGTCTTCTGTTCTGGAACGAAGACCGGGGATGCTGGGGCCTGGCGGAAGAAGGCGCCAAGCCCGGAACGGTTGCCGGAACGTTACTCCGGGCCGTTAATCAGGGCTTGAGGTTGTCCGGCGCGACCCAGCCGCCGCCCAGGGCGACGAACAGGTTCACTGCCGTGTTCAGGCGTTGCAGGCGGGCGGTCGCCAGCGAGTCACGGGCCTGGTACAGCGAACGCTGGGTCTCCAGCAGTTCCTGCTGGCTGGCGGCGCCTTCGCGGTACTCGATGTTCGCCAGTTCCATCGCCCGCTCGGCCTGCGCCAGCGTGCGGCGCTGGTGCTCCTCGGCCTCGAGGTTGGCGTAGGCGGTCGCCAGCGTGTCGTCGATGTCCTTCAGCGCCTGGCGGATCGTCTGGGCGTAGTTGAGCAGCGCGATGTACTCGTTCGACTCGGCCGTCAGCACCGCCCGGCGGCGCGTGCGGAAGTTGAAGATGCTCTCGGCAATGCGCAGCGCGCCGGTGATGGTGTAGGTGCGCGCATCGGTCAGCGAGAACAGCTCCTGCGAGCCGGTGTTGCCGCTGGCATCCAGCGACAGCGTGACCGGGATCAGGCTGGCGCGGGCCGCGGCCAGGTTGGCCTTGGCGGCCACCATGGCCATCTCGGCGCTGGCCATGTCCGGGCGGCGCAGCAGCAGATCGGAGGGTGCCCAGGGGGCGATTTCCGGCACGGTGATCTGCTCGATCGGCTCCCCTTCGATGCTGAACTCCTGCGGGGTGACGCCCAGCAGGATGGCCAGCCGGGTCTCGGCGGCGCGCAGCTGGTTCTCCGCCGGGATCAGGTTGGTGCGCTGCTGCAGCACCGACACGGTCTGCTGGGCCAGGTCATATTCGCGCAGCACGCCATTGTCGAAGCGCGCCTGGGCGATCTTCAGCACGTCCTCGGCGATGGCCAGGTTCTGGCGCGCGATCTCGACGCGCGAGCGCTGCGACAGCAGGTTGAAGTAGGCCTGCGTCACGTTGGAGATCAGCGTGGTGCGGGCCAGGTCGGTGTCGTACTTGGTGCCGATGAAGCTGGCCAGCTGCGCCCGATAGCGCGCCGACTGCGCGCCGAACAGGTCGAACTGGTAGCTGGTGCTGAGGCCCACCGAAGTGGAGTCGGTGGTGGTCTCGGGC
>CAYNEX010000174.1:0-3004 GCA_964396335.1 uncultured Steroidobacteraceae bacterium
GCATCATCTACTCGATGAGCGAGCTGGGCCTGTCGGCCGCCAGCAAGCACAAGAAATCGGCGCGCACCGTCGGCGACGTGATCGGCAAGTTCCATCCGCACGGCGACACGGCCTGCTACGAGGCCATGGTGCACATGGCGCAGCCGTTCTCGTACCGCTATCCGATCGTCGACGGGCAGGGCAACTGGGGTTCGACCGACGACCCGAAGTCGTTCGCGGCGATGCGTTACACCGAGTCGCGCCTGACCCGCTATGCCGAGGTGCTGCTGTCGGAAATCGACCACGGCACGGTCGACTTCGGCCCGAACTTCGACGGCACGCTGGAAGAGCCGCTGATCCTGCCGGCGCGCCTGCCGAACCTGCTGCTCAACGGCGCCTCGGGCATCGCGGTGGGCATGGCCACCGACGTGCCGCCGCACAACCTGCGCGAAGTGGCCGCGGCCTGCATCCACCTGCTGGATGAGCCGGACGCCACCACCAGGCAGCTGATGAAGCATGTGAAGGGCCCGGACCTGCCCACCGGCGCGGAGATCGTCTCGCCGCGCTCGGAACTGGCCGAGTTCTACGAGAAGGGCACCGGCAGCTTCCGCGCCCGCGCCACCTGGGAGATCGACGAGGAGACCGGCAATGTGGTGATCACCACGCTGCCCTGGCAGGTCTCCGGCGCCAAGCTGCAGGAGCAGATCGCCCAGCAGGTGCGCGACAAGAAGCTGCCGATGGTGGACGACATCCGCGACGAGTCGGACCACGAGAACCCGGTGCGCATCGTGATCGTGCCGCGCTCGAACCGCGTCGACCTGCAGCAGCTGATGGCGCACCTGTTCGCCACCACCGACCTGGAGCGCAGCTACCGGGTCAACATCAACGTCATCGACCTGGACGGCCGGCCGAAGGTGATGGGCCTGAAGGCGCTGCTGTCGCGCTGGCTGGAGTTCCGCATCGGCACGGTGACGCGCCGCCTGCAGCATCGCCTCGACAAGGTGACACGCCGCCTGCACCTGCTCGATGGCCTGCTGATCGTCTACCTGAACCTCGATGAGGTGATCCGCATCATCCGCAACGAGGACCATCCCAAGCCGAAGCTGATCGCGCGCTTCAAGCTCAGCGAGGAGCAGGCGGAGATGATCCTCGAGACCAAGCTGCGCCACCTGGCCAAGCTCGAGGAGATGAAGATCCGCGAGGAGCAGAAGGAACTCGCCGAAGAGCGCGACGGTCTCGAGGCGCTGCTGAAGAGCAAGGCCAAGCTGCACAAGCTGGTGCGCGACGAACTGGCCGCCGACGCCGAGGAATACGGCGACGCGCGCCGCTCGAAGATCGTCGAGCGCGAGGCCGCGCAGGCCATCGTCGAAGAGGACCTGATCGCCAACGAGCCGGTGACGGTGATCCTGTCGACCGGCGGTTTCATCCGCTCGGCCAAGGGCCACGAGATCGATCCGCGCGCGCTGTCGTACAAGACCGGCGACGGATTCCTCGCGGCGGCGCGGGGCCGCAGCATCCAGCAGGCCATCTTCCTCGACAGCACCGGCCGCAGTTATGCGCTGCCGGCGCATTCGCTGCCCTCGGCGCGTGGCCAGGGCGAGCCGCTGTCCGGTCGGCTGAATCCGCCCGATGGCGCGAAGTTCGCCGGTGTCGCCATCGGCGAGCCGGAGGACCTGTGGCTGCTGGTCACCGATGCCGGCTACGGCTTCACGGTGCGCCTGAAGGACCTGATCACCGATCGCCGCGCCGGCAAGGCCATCATGAACGTGCCGGATGGCGCGAAGCCGCTGCCGCCGGTGCCGGTGCCGTCGCCCAAGTCGCTGCTGGCCTTCGTCAACGACGAGGGACGCCTGCTGGTGTTCCCGGCGGACGCCGCGCCCGAACTGGCCAAGGGCAAGGGCAACAAGCTGTTCAACATCCCGGCGAAGAAGGGGCTGCTGGACGAGAAGCTGGTGGCCGCCGCCTGCGTGCCGGAGGATGGCAAGCTGGTGGTCTGGTGCGGCGAGCGCAGCATGACGCTGTCGTGGAAGGACCTGGCCGAATACCGCGGTGCGCCGGCGCAGCGCGGCTCGCTGCTGTCGCGCAACTACCGCAAGGTGGACCGGATCGAGGCGCTGCCGGCCTGATGGGTGGCCCGGGGCTTTGCGCCTCAGGCCATCACGATCTCTTCGGGCGCCTGGATCAGGAATCCTTCCAGGTGCTCGACGCCCAGCTGCCACATCACCGCCATGGTGTTGGCATCCTCGACGTTCGCTGCGATCGTGGCGATGCCGCGCTCGCGCGCGGCTTCCACCAGCGCCTCGATCTTCGACTGCACCAGTGAATCGTTGGCCACGCCCTGGGTCAGCGTGCCGTCGATCTTCACGAAATCCAACGGCACGGCATCGAGCAGCGCCAGCGGGTCGGGGCCGGCGCCGAAACGTTCCAGCGCGAAGCGCACGCCCAGCGCCTTGATGGCACGCGCCTGCTTCTGCACGGCCTCGACATTCTCGTGCGCCACGGCTTCGGTGACGGTGAGGCAGAGCATCTGCGGATCCACCTTCACCGACTGGATCTGCGCGGTCAGCCAGCGGGTCATGGAGTCATCCAGCGCGCTCTGGCGCGACAGGCGCACGAACAGGCAACCGGGTTTCGCATCGGCGGCGAAACGCGCGGCCGCGCCCATCACCCAGCGGTCGATCGGACCCATCAGGTTGTTGCGTTCGGCTGCGGGCAGGAATTCGCCCGGCAGGATCTCCTTGCGGCCGCGATCGAGCATGCGGATCAGCAGGTCGTACATCGGCGGCCCGCCGGCCAGGTTGGTGATGGGCTGCTGCACCAGGCGGAAGCGGTTCTCGGCCAGCGCGGCCTGGATGTGGCGCACCCAGATCGAATCGTATTCGCGTGCGCGGGCGTCGAGGTCGGGCGCCTGCGTTGCGGCAGCAGGCTGCGCCGGTGAAGCGGCGGTGGCCGGCGCGGCCTCCGGTGCTGCCGGCGGAACTGGCGGGGCGTTCATTTCGCCGGACGGGGCAGGTGCAGTCGCAGG
>CAYNEX010000174.1:3104-4808 GCA_964396335.1 uncultured Steroidobacteraceae bacterium
TCATCATGCTCGCCCAGCGTCAGCAGCAGTTCGACCGCGACGCGGCCCTGCCCATCGGCACCGGCGCGGGCATTGGCCTTCAGCACATGGTCCTTCCACTGGCCCTTCAGGCAGGCGCTCAGCGCGCCCTTCAGCGCCACGTGGCTGTCGGTGTGGAACACGTCCATCACCGGCTGGCCGGTGATGGCGTCGGCATCGGTGCCCACCAGTTCCAGCCAGGCCTGGTTGGCCTCGACCAGGATGCCTTCCTGCACCACCAGGATGGCGTCATTGGTGAGCGTCATCACCGAATCGAGTTGCTCGCGCGACATCTGCACCGCGCGCTGCGCCTCGTCGTAGGCCTGCTGCAGGCGCGAGGTATGCAGTTCGCGCGCGATCACGCGATGCGCGCGCTCGGGCTGCGCCAGGTTGATGGTGTCGCTGGCGCCGGCAACGAGGTCGGCGGCCATGATGTCCTCGGTCAGTCCGGCGCGGATGGCCAGCAGCGGCAGCTTGCTGCCCACGGCGCGGGCGGCGGTGTGCACATCCTCCACGCCGATCTCGGCGGCCACGCACAGCAGCAGCTGCGGCTGGTGTTCGTCGATGGCGTCCGGCAGCTCGCGCACGCTGCCGACCCAGCGGCAATGCGCTGCGACGCCCTGCCGGCGCAGCAGGGCATTGACGGCTTCCACCGCGTCGCGGCTGGTGCTGAGGACGATGAGCGGGACGGCTGCGGAATCGGACAAGGCACACCTCGCGGACTGCTGCCGCAATAGTGCCGCGAGGGGGCGGGGGCTTATGTGAACCCGGCCACAGACGGAGGGATCACCGGCGCCGTCTTCGCGGCCGGCCCCGTGATCAGCCGTGCAGGGGGGTCTTGCTGCTGGCGCCGGCGTTCTCGCGCACCAGCTTCGGCACCAGGTAGCCCGGCAGGGTGGCCAGCAGCCGGGCGTGCAGGGCGAGCGCGGTGGCGTCCTCGACCGCGAAATGGGCGGCGCCGGTCACGCGATCGAGCTGGTGCAGGTAATAGGGCAGGGTGCCGGCGGCGAACAGGCGCTTCGACAGCTGGCCGAGCACGGCGGCATCGTCATTGACGCCGGCCAGCAGCACCGACTGGTTCAACACCGCGGTGCTGTGTTCGCCCAGCGCACGCAGCGCCGCGGTGACGTCCGCATCGATTTCATTGGGGTGATTGGCATGCACCACCACCACCAGCCGCTCGCGCCAGGGCGCCAGCAGGGCGAGCAGGCCTTCATCCACGCGCGAAGGCAGCACGATGGGCGTGCGGGTGTGGAGGCGCAGGCGGGTCAGGTGCGGGACCTGCGCCAGCCGCTCCAGCAGCGCGGCGAAGCGCGGATTGCCCAGCGACAGCGGATCACCGCCGGAGAGGATGACCTCCTCGACATCCGGGGAGGCGGCGATCTCCTCCAGCGCGGCCGACCAGCGCGGCTGGCCGTCATCGACGTCGGCGCCATAGTCGTAATGGCGGCGGAAGCAGTAGCGGCAATGCACCGCGCAGGCGCCGGTGGCCACCAGCAGCACGCGGGCCGCGTATTTCTGCAGCAGGCCGGGCGCGTGGCGCGCGGCGGCCTCCTCCAGCGGGTCGTGCACATATCCCTCGGCGGGCTCAAGTTCGACCGGCGCGGCCAGCACCTGGCGCAGCAGCGGGTCGTGCGGGTCGCCGTGGCGCATGCGCGCCACGAAACCGCGCGGCACCCGCAGCGG
>CAYNEX010000175.1:0-4801 GCA_964396335.1 uncultured Steroidobacteraceae bacterium
TCGCCAAGGGCGGCAAGGTCGGCCTGTTCGGCGGCGCCGGCGTGGGCAAGACCGTGAACATGCTCGAGCTGATCAACAACATCGCCAAGCAGTACTCGGGTCTGTCGGTGTTCGCCGGCGTGGGTGAGCGCACCCGCGAGGGCAACGACTTCTACCACGAGATGATCGAGTCGGGCGTCATCGACGCCGAGAACCTCGAGAACTCGAAGGTGGCGATGGTGTACGGCCAGATGAACGAGCCGCCGGGCAACCGCCTGCGCGTGGCGCTCACCGGCCTCACCATGGCCGAATACTTCCGCGACGAGAAGCAGGCCAACGGCCGCGGCCGTGACGTGCTGTTCTTCGTCGACAACATCTACCGCTACACGCTGGCCGGTACCGAAGTGTCGGCGCTGCTGGGCCGCATGCCCTCCGCGGTGGGTTACCAGCCGACGCTGGCCGAGGAAATGGGCGTGCTGCAGGAGCGCATCACCTCCACCAAGACCGGTTCGATCACGTCCATCCAGGCCGTGTACGTGCCCGCGGACGACCTGACCGACCCGTCGCCCGCCACCACCTTCGCCCACCTGGACGCGACCGTGGTGCTGAGCCGCAACATCGCCGCGCTGGGCATCTACCCGGCCGTGGATCCGCTCGATTCGACCAGCCGCCAGCTCGACCCGCTGGTGATCGGCGAGGAGCACTACAACGTCGCCCGTGGCGTGCAGGCAGTGCTGCAGCGTTACAAGGAGCTGCAGGACATCATCGCGATCCTGGGCATGGACGAGCTGTCGCAGGAAGACAAGCAGGTCGTGTACCGCGCCCGCAAGATCCAGCGCTTCCTGTCGCAGCCCTTCAACGTCGCCAAGGTGTTCACCGGCCAGGACGGCAAGATCGTCCCGCTGGCCGAGACCATCCGTGGCTTCAAGGGCATCCTCAACGGTGACTACGACCACCTGCCCGAGCAGGCCTTCTACATGGTCGGCGGCATCGACGAGGCGGTCGAGAAGGCCAAGACGCTGCAGTAATCGGTTCACGGCAAACGCTTCAAGACAACGGACATCACTCTCATGGCAGGCAAGACCATCCACGTCGACATCGTCAGCGCCGAGGGCGAGATCTTCGCCGGCGAGGCCGAGATCGTGTTCGTGCCGGCCACCGAGGGTGAGCTGGGCATCACTCCGCGCCACGCGCCGCTTTTGACCCTGATCAAGGCAGGCGAGGTGCGGGTGAAGACCGAGGCCGGCGAACAGTCCGTGTTCGTCGGCGGCGGTGCCCTCGAAGTGCAGCCGAACCGCGTCACCATCCTGGCCGACACCGCCATCCGCGCGCACGACATCGACGAGGCCGCCGCGCTGGCAGCCAAGCAGCGTGCCGAAGAGGCGCTGGCCGGCAAGGTGGACAAGATCGACCAGGCGCGCGCGCTGGCCGAGCTGGCGCAGGCGGCTGCACAGCTGAAGATGCTCGAGAAGCTGCGCAAGACGCGCGGCTGACCGGCCTCGACCGATCTCCTGGCGGCCCGTCCCGGGCCGCCCGCCTGAGTTTCAGGCATCATCCCCCGCATGCAGCTGCGCACCGTGGACGCACGGCGTTACGTCACGCCCCTGAAAGAGGGCGGGTCGCTGCCGGCCATCGTCGAGGGCGATGACGCCGGTCTCTATGTGCTGAAGTTCCGCGGCGCCGGGCAGGGACCCAAGGTGCTGATCGCGGAACTGCTGGCCGGCGAGATTGCGCGCGTGCTGGGGCTCGAGGTGCCCGAGCTGGTGTTCATGACGCTGGATGCGGAGCTGGCGCGCACCGAGGGTGATCCGGAGATCCAGTCGCTGATCAAGGCCAGCGTCGGGCTCAACATCGCCAGTGATTACCTGCCCGGTTCGGTCACGTTCGACCCGCTGGTGAATCCGCCGGATGCGGACCTGGCCTCGCGCATCGTCTGGCTGGATGCATTCATCGGCAACGTCGACCGCACGGCGAAGAACGTCAACATGCTGGTCTGGCACCGCAAGCTGCGCCTGATCGACCATGGCGCGTCATTCATCATGCACCACGACTGGGACAGCGCACTGGCGCGCGCGCGGGATCCGTTCACGCGCATCCGCGACCATGTGCTGCTGCCACGCGCCAGCCGCGTGATGGAACTGGATGAATCGCTGGCGGCGAAGCTGACGCCTGCCGTACTGCGCGACATCACCGACGCCATTCCTGCCGACTGGCTGCGTGAAGCCGGCGGCGAGGATCGCCGCGGCATCTACCTGGAATACCTGCAGCAGCGCCTCACCGCGCCGCGCGAATTCGCGAAGGAGGCACAACGTGCCCACGACGCCCTGCGCGTATGACTATGCGGTGATCCGCGTGGTGCCGCGGGTGGAGCGCGAGGAGTTCATCAACGTCGGCGTGATCCTGTCGTGCCCGGCGCATGATTACCTCGATGCCTGCGTGCAGCTGGATCGCGGGCGTCTGCTGGCGCTGTTTCCGGATGTGGACGCCGAGCTGGTGCAGCAGCACCTCGATGCCATTCCCACCATCTGCCGCGGCGACACGGCTGCCGGCCCGATTGCACAGCTTTCGCAGCGGCAGCGCTTCTACTGGCTGGTCGCGCCGCGCAGCACCATCATCCAGACCTCATCCGTGCACACCGGCCTGTCGGACGATCCGGCCGGGACATTGCAACACCTGATGCGCACGATGGTCCACCGGGCACCGCGCAAGGACTGAAGGAGCAGACATGACTGAATCCACGTCGCCGCCCGCCGGCCACCAGGTCGAGATCCTCTACTGCGCGCAATGCCGCTGGATGTTGCGCGCCGCGTGGATGGCGCAGGAACTGCTGTCCACCTTCGATGGCGACATCACCGCGCTGACGCTGCGGCCGGGAGGCGGCGGCATCTTCGAGATCCGGGTGGATGACGCGCTGGTTTGGTCGCGCAAGGAGCAGGGGCGATTCCCCGAGATCACCGAGCTGAAGCAATTGGTGCGCGACCAGATCGACCCGGCGCGCGACCTGGGTCACGTGGATCGCAGGAAGTCCGCGCCAGAAGGTTGATCCGGCGCCCCGCGACTCACGCTCCCGCGCGCTTCGTCGCCGACATCCCCGCCTGCGCCGCCGCCAGCGCCGTCATGTTCAGCACGCGGCGGAATGTCGAGGACGGCGTCAGCACATGCGCCGGCTTTGCCACGCCCATCAGCATCGGGCCGACCGTGGTGCCTTCCCCGCTGACCGTCTTCAGCACATTGAACAGGATGTTGGCCGCATCCAGGTTCGGGCAGATCAGGATGTTGGCCTCGCCGGTCAGGTGGCTGTCCATCAGCATGTTGCGGCGGATCACTTCCGACAGCGCCGCATCGCCGTGCATCTCGCCGTCGGACTCGACATCCGGGTGCTGCTTCGCGAACAGTTCGTAGGCCTCGCGGATGCGCTTGGCCGATTCGCGCCGCGACGAGCCATAGTTCGAATGCGACAGGAAGGCCACCTTCGGCGTCAGGCCGAAGTAACGCACCTCGCGCGCCGCCATGCCCGCGATGCGTGCCAGCAGTTCGGCCGACGGCGTCTCGTTCACATAGGTGTCGGCCAGGAACAGCGTGCGCTTGTCGACGATCAGGCCCGACAGCGCCGCCAGCGCCGTCTCGCCCTCGCGCAGGCCGATCACGTCACGGATGTTCTCCAGGTGCGCGTCATAACGGCCGTGCAGGCCGCAGAGCATGCCGTCGGCATCACCCAGGTGCACCATCAGCGAGGCAATGGTCGTGGTCGAGCGATGCACCGCCGCCTTGGCCGCATCCGGGCTCACGCCGCGGCGGCCCATGATGCGATGGTACGTCTGCCAATAGAGCTTGAAGCGCGGATCATCATCCGGGTTCACCACGGTGACGTCCTGGCCGATCTTCATGCGCAGGCCGGCCTTGCGGATGCGCGTCTCGATCACCGCCGGGCGCCCCACCAGGATGGGCTGCGCGATCTGCTCGTCGATGGCGATCTGCGCCGCGCGCAGCACGCGCTCATCCTCGCCTTCCGCATAGGCGATGCGCTTGCGCGTCGACGCGCGTGCCGCGCCGAACACCGGCCGCGTCAGCATGCCGCCGGAGGAGAAGCGCCGCTGCAGCTCGTTGCGATAGGCCTCGAGGTCGGCAATCGGCCGCGTCGCCACGCCCGATTCCGCAGCGGCGGCTGCGACGGCCGGTGCAATGCGCAGGATCAGGCGCGAATCAAACGGCTTCGGGATGATGTAGTCGGTGCCGAAGTTCAGCTCCTGGCCGGCATAGGCGCTGGCCACCTCCTCGCTGATCTCCGCCTTGGCCAGGTCGGCGATCTCCTTCACGCAGGCCAGCTTCATCTCCGCGGTGATCTTGGTGGCGCCCGAATCGAGCGCGCCACGGAAGATGTACGGGAAACACAGCACGTTGTTGACCTGGTTCGGATAGTCCGAACGGCCGGTGGCGATGATGCAGTCCGGGCGCACTTCCTTCGCCAGTTCCGGGCGGATCTCCGGCTCCGGGTTCGCCAGCGCCAGGATGATGGGATGCGCGGCCATGCCCTTCACCATTTCCTGCGTCAGCACGCCGCCGGTGGAGCAGCCGAGGAATACATCCGCACCCGGCATCACATCGGCCAGCGTGCGCAGCGACGTGGACTGCGCATAACGCGCCTTCTCCGGGTTGTACGAATCGCCACGGCCCTCGTAGATCAGGCCCTTCGAGTCGCAGGCCCACACATTGCGCCGGTCCAGGCCCAGTCCCACCAGCAGGTCGAGGATGGCGATCGCCGCGGCACCCGCGCCCGACACCACCAGCTTCACCTTGCCGATGTCCTTGCCCACCAGCTCCA
>CAYNEX010000176.1:0-4761 GCA_964396335.1 uncultured Steroidobacteraceae bacterium
GGGAAGGCGGCGGCGAAGGCGCGATAGTCCTTCTCGTCGGCCTTCAGCGGCGTGCCCTTGCGCGCCTGGCGGCGGGCATAGAGGTCGAGCAGTTCGGCGGCCACGTCGCGCACCTGCTCGGCGGCGCGGCGGCGGGCCTTCGCCCACTGGTCCGATCCCAGCTTGTGCAGCGGCGCGGCATCCGGGGATGCGCCGGTGTAGCGGCTGACCAGGTGCAGCGCGGCCACCGGCACATAGATGCGGTCGTTGCCGGCGTATTCGATCACCAGGAACTCACTGTCCTGGCCGGCCACCTGCATCGGCATCAGGCCGACATACCGGCCGACGCCATATTCCTCGTGCACCACCGGGGCGCCCGGCGACAGCGCCTGCAGGTCGCGCAGGATGGCGGCCGGATCCAGCTGCGTGCGGCGGCGGCGACGTTCCTGCTGCGCATGGCGGCCGAACATCTCGCCATCAGCCAGCAGCATCAGGCGCGGATCGGTGCAGGCGAGGCCGCCCACATCCGGCGCGGTGGTCAGCGCGGTGCGCGCCTTCGAGGCCAGGAACTCCTGCCAGCCGGCGACGTTGTCATACGTGATGCCGGCGGCACGCAGCAGGTCCTGCAGCAGTTCGCGCCGGCCGGGGGAATCCGCGGCAATCAGCACGCGGCCCGGATAACCCTGCAGCAGCTCCGCCAGCGGTGCGAGCGGCACCTCGGAACGCGCATCCAGCGTCAATGCGGCCGGCGGGGTCAGCGTCAGCGCGCCGCCATCCCGGGTGGGAATGCGGCCCGAACCGGCCTCGCCGCCTGCAAGTTCGACGCGCGGCTTGCCGGCGATGGCCTGCAGCATGTGCTGCGGCTCGAAGTACAGCTCCTTCGGATCGAGCACCGGGTGCTCGATGTCATGGCGCAGGTCTTCGTGGCGGGTGCCGATGTCCTGCCAGACCGCCTCGAGGCTGGCCGGCAGCTGTGCCGGCACCGCCAGCACACAGTCGCGTGGCAGGTAGTCGAACAGGCCGCCGGTCTCCTCGAAGAACAGCGGCAGGTAGAACTCGATCCCCGGCGGCGCCACATTGGGCTTCACGCCGCGATAGATGTCCGAGCGCGTCGGGTCGCCCTCGAAGCGCGTGCGGTAGCGGCGGCGGAACTCGCGCACGCTGTCCTCGTCCAGCGGCACCTCGCGTGCCGGCAGCAGCCGCACGCGCTGCAGGGTTTCCAGCGAACGCTGCGTGTCCGGGTCGAAGTGACGGATCGACTCGATCACGTCATCGAACAGGTCGATGCGCAGCGGCTGCGTGTGGCCCATCGGGAACACGTCGAACAGCGAGCCGCGCATCGCGAACTCGCCCGGCACGCCGACCTGCGCCACATGGCTGTAGCCGGCCATCGCCAGCTGCTCGCTGACGCGTGCCATCGAGAATTTCTCGCCGACGGCCAGGTCGAAGGCGCGGCCGGCGATGTAGGGCAGCGGCGGCAGGCGCTGCAGCAGCGTCTCGCTGCCCACCAGCAGCACGCCGCTGCGCATGGCCGGCAGGCGCGACAGTGTGGCGATGCGCTCGGACACCAGGTCCGGCAGCGGGGAATAACGGTCGTAGGGCAGCACTTCCCAGTCGGGCAGCTGCATCACCGGCAGGTCGGGGCCGGCGAAGAACTCCAGTTCACGCCGCAGCTGGTCGAGGCGGCGGGCATCCTCCACCAGCACCACCCACAGGCGGTTGTCGGCACGCGCCGCGGTGGCCAGCGCCAGGGCGCGGGCGCTGGAGTGCAGGGGCGGCCATGGCTGCGGGCCGGTGCCGGAAGCAGGCGGCGCGGGAACGGGAAGCGGGATCATCGGGCAACTGCTGCGACAGGGGCGCGCAGCATAAACGCTTCACGCCGCCGGTGGCAGCGCGAAGCGGGGTAGGCCGGATCCTGCGTCAGCCGCCGTGGGCGACGGCGTGGACGACGTGGCTGTATTCGAAATAGACGCTGAAGCCTTCGTAGTCCCAGCGCGTGATCGGCGGCTGGCCGACGGCGGCGTGGCGCGCCTTCGGGGCGCCGAAGCGCTGTTCGACCTGCGCCATCGAGGAGCCGCGCTTCGGCAGCTCGACCGACACGGGACGGACTGCCACCCCACCGTCGATCAGCACCGTTTCGGCGGCCACCGGCAGGGCCACGAGTGCAAGCGTCAGTGCCATTGCGGTTCTCATGACGGCCGAATATAGCAGGGCGCCGGCGGACCGGCCCCGGGGCGGGCAGCGACCGTCCAATTCCGTGAATTGCGTCGCCAAATGGGCGTTTGCATGCTTGAATGCGGGACTTCGCATGTTCCATCCGCTGCCCCTATTCATCGGCCTGCGTTATGCGCGCGCCCGCGCGCATCGCTACTTCGTTTCCTTCATCACCTGGGTGTCGCTGGCCGGCGTCTGCGTCGGGGTGGCCGCCCTGATCGTGATCCTGTCGGTGATGAACGGTTTCGAGTCGGAGCTGCGCACCCGGCTGGTGGAGCTGTCCTTCCCGGTGCGCGTCACCATTCCGGCCGAAGGGGCGGACTGGGAGCGGCTGCGGTCCGAAGTGCAGGCCGTTGCCCCTGACGTGGGCATCGAACGGCATGCCGAGCTGGAAGTGCTGGCGCTGCGCGAACCGGAGACGGTGGCGCTGACCCTGCGCAGCGCAGATGCGCTCACCCGCGAGGTGCTGGATGCCAAGCTGGTCCAGGGGCGCATCGAGGAACTGGACTCGAACGATGGCGTGATCATCGGCGCACTGGCGGCCGACAAGCTGGGAGTGCTGCCGGGCGACCCGGTGCGTCTGCTGGTGCCGGTGATCACCGGCGGCGACCTGCCCGAGTTCCGCATGCGGCAGTTCACCGTGGTCGGCGTGTTCAAGGCCGACCTGCAGGACCATGACGGCCAGCTGGCCTACGTGAGCCTCGCGGGCATCCAGAACCTGGGTGCCACGCGCAGCCGCGCGGAGGGGCTGAACCTGCGCATGGCGGACGCAATGGCCGCGCCGGCACTGGCGGAGCAGCTGCGCCAGCGGCTGGGTGCGGACTGGCCGGGCCTGAAGGTCACCGACTGGACCGAGGAGCACGCCAGCTATTTCCGCGCCATCCGCATCGAGAAGACCATGATGGCGCTGATCCTGATGCTGGTGGTGGCGGTGGCGGCCTTCAACATCGTCGCGATGCTGGTGATGGTGGTCACCGACAAGCGCACCGACATCGCCATCCTGCGCACCTTCGGCGCCGGACCGCGCACCGTGGCTGGTGCCTTCGTCACGCAGGGCCTGCTGATCGGCTGGCTGGGCGTGGCGGCCGGGGTGGGGCTGGGCGTGCTGGTCGCCGACAATGTCACGCCCATCCTGCAGGCGCTGGACCGCTACACCGGCATCACCGTGTTTGATGCCGACGTGTACCTGATCACCGATGTGCCCTCCGAACTGCACTGGCCCGATGTCTGGCTGATTGCCGCCTGCGCGCTGGTGCTGACCGCGCTGGCGACGGTTTATCCGGCCCTGCGCGCCGCCAGGGTGTCCCCGGCCGAAGCCCTGCGGTACGAATAAATGGCAGCGCGCGGCGGATACGAATGGCTGATCGGCACCCGCTACCTGCGGTCCGGGCAGAAGCGCGGCTTCCTGTCCTTCATCACGCTGATCAGCGTGGTGGGGCTGATGCTGGGTGTGGCGGTGCTGGTGGTGGTCATGTCGGTGATGAACGGCTTCGAGCACGAACTGCGCACCCGCATGCTGCATGTCACCTCGCACGCGCGGCTGATGGGGCTGGAATCACGCATGCCCGACTGGCAGCGGGCGCGCGATTTCGCGCTGGAGAAACCCGGGGTGCTCGCCGCCTCGCCCTACATCGAGTCGCGTGCCATGTTCACCCGCGCCGGCAGCCAGATCATCGCCGGCGCCGAGTTGCGCGGCGTTGATCCGGAGCAGGAGCTGCGTGCCGGCGGCCTGGGTGGCGTGGTGATCGAGGGCCGCCTCGCAGATCTCGATGAGCGCGGCTATCGCATCATCCTCGGGCGGGAACTGGCGAAAGAGCTGGGCGCTGCCGTGGGTGACCGGGTGGTGGTGGCGGTGCCGGAGGTGGATGTCACCCCGGCCGGTGCCGAGCCGCGTCGTCGCAGCTTCGAGGTGGTCGGCCTGTTCGCATCGGGCATGTATGAATACGACCGTGGCCTGGCACTGGTGCACATGGGGGATGCCGCGCGCCTGCTGCGCTTCGGTGATGCGGTGTCGGGCGTGCGCCTGACGCTGCAGGATCCGCTGGCCGCGCCGACGGTGGTGCGCCAGGTGGCGGAGGACCTGGGCGGCGGTTTCTACATCAGCAACTGGACGCTCGAGCACCAGAACTTCTTCCGCTCCATCCAGATGACCAAGTCGCTGCTGTTCGTGATCCTGTCGATGATCGTGGCCATCGCCGCGTTCAACATCGTCGCCACGCTGGTGATGGTGGTGAAGGACAAGGAATCCGACATCGCCATCCTGCGCACCTTCGGCGCCGGTCCGGGCAACATCCTGCGCGTGTTCGGCGTGCAGGGCGCGTGGATCGGCATCGCGGGTGTTGCCGGCGGCCTGCTGCTGGGTATCGTGCTGTCCCTGAACCTGGAGTCGCTGGTGCATCTGCTGGAGCGGATCACCGGCACGACATTCCTCGATGCGAAGGTGTACCTGATGAGCGATCTTCCCGCCCGAGTGATGATCGGCGATGTGGTGCAGGTGGCGCTGGTGGCGCTGGCGCTGTGCCTGCTGGCCACCATCTACCCGGCCTGGCGCGCCTCGCGGGTGCTGCC
>CAYNEX010000177.1:0-4749 GCA_964396335.1 uncultured Steroidobacteraceae bacterium
GCGTGGTCAGCGGCAGGTCCTCGTGCACCAGGTTGCCGGCCGGCGTCTTCGCGGCCCGCTCGGTGACATGCGACCACAGGCGCTGCAGGAACAGCATGTCGGCATGCAGGGCCGGCAGTTCCGCGCCCAGCGCGGCGGTGCGCACGATGTAACCGCCGCTGCCATGCTGCGCGGCGAGGCCGGCCACCATCTCGCGCAGGCGGTTGCGTTCGGCTTCCGATTCGATGCGCGAGGACACGCCGATGCCCGAACCGCGCGGCATGTACACCAGGTAACGCGACGGCAGCGACACATGCGTCGAGAGGCGCGCGCCCTTGGTGCCCAGCGGATCTTTCACCACCTGCACCAGCAGCTCATCGCCCTCGCGCACCAGCGTGCGGATGTCGGCATTCGCCGGCGGTTCCTGCTTGGCGTCGTTGCCGGGATCCGGCGGCGGCGCGAGGATGTCATCCACATGCAGGAAGGCGGTGCGCGCCAGGCCGATCTCCAGGAAGGCGGCCTGCATGCCCGGCAGCACGCGCATCACCTTGCCCTTGTACAGGTTGCTGACCAGCCCGCGGCGGCTGGCGCGTTCGATGAACACTTCCTGCAGCGAACCGTTCTCCAGCAATGCGGCGCGGGTCTCGCGTGGCGCGACGTTGACCAGGATCTCGATGCTCATCCGCCCTCCGTGCCGGACCCCACAGCCTGCAGCAGCCGCGCGGTTTCGTACAGGGGCAGGCCCATCACGCCGGAGTAACTGCCGGCAATATGTTCGATGAACACGGCGCCACGTCCCTGGATGGCATAGGCGCCGGCCTTGCCGGCCGGCTCGCCGGTGTCCCAGTAGGCCCCGGCCAGCCCGGCGTCGATGGCGCGCATGCGCACCTCGGTCACCGAGATGGCCTCGCGCACCGGCCCCTCGCCCGCCGGCGCCACGGCCACCGCGGTCAGCACCTGGTGCACGCGTCCGCCCAGCGCGGTCAGCATGCGGATGGCATCGTCGCGATCCGCGGGCTTGCCGTACACCGTGCCGCCGACGGCCACCACGGTGTCGGAACCGAGCACGGGCCGGGAACCGCCATCGCGGCGACGCCCCTCCAGTGCCTTGGTGCGCGCCAGGCGCAGAGCCAGCGCCGCAGGGTCTTCGCCGGGCTGCGGTGTCTCGTCGACGTCCACCGGCAGCACCTCGTGTTCAACGCCGATCTGCTGCAGCAGTTCACGCCGGCGTGGTGACGCCGAGGCCAGCAGGATGCGCGGAAACGCAAAGGACATGTTCACTCCCGGTGATAGGGATGGCCGTCGAGCAGCGTCACCGCGCGATACAGCTGCTCGGCGAACAGCACGCGCACCAGCGCATGCGGCAGGGTCAGCGGCGACAGCGACCAGCGTTCCTGGGACCGCTGCAGCACCTCCGGTGCCAGGCCATCGGCGCCGCCGATGATGAAGACCAGGTCATTGCCGGCCTGCAGGCGTTCACCCAGCCAGCGTGACAGTTCGAGGCTGGTGCGCGACCTGCCGCGTTCATCCAGCGCCACCACATGGTCCTGCGGTCGCACGGCGGCCAGCAGGCGGCGGCCCTCATCGGCCATTGCGCGCGGCACATCGCCACTGCCGCGTTTGGCGGCAGGGATTTCAACCAGCTGGACGGGAAGGCGCGACTTGAGTCGGCGCGTGTATTCCTGGAAGCCTTCGGTGATCCAGGCTGGCATGCGCTGGCCCACCGCGAGCAGGGTGACCCGCACGATCAGGCCCGCGAGCGAGCGCCTCTCCCGGCGGACTTCTTCTTCGCGCGCTTGGCGGGCGCAGCGGGACGCGCCTTGCCGCGGGTTGCAGTGCCGGCCTTGCGCGGCGCGGATTTTTTCGCGGCCGGCTTGCCGGCGGACCTGCCGGCCGACTTCTTCGCCGGCTTGCGTGCAGGTTTGACCTTGCCGCGCGCGGCGGTGACGGCCTTGGCCGGCGCCTCCCACAGTTCCTCGAGCGCATAGAACTCGCGCACGCGCGGCAGCATCACATGCACCAGCACGTCGTTGAGGTCGACCAGCACCCATTCGCCATCGCGCTGGCCTTCGACGCCGATCGGCCGGAAGCCGGCCGCCTTGGCGCGTTCGACGACGCGGTCGGCAATCGAGCGCACGTGGCGGTCGGAATTACCCGAAGCCAGCACCATGCAGTCGGAAACGTCGGTGACGTCGCGCACGTCGAGGACCTTGACGTTGACCGCCTTCATGTCTTCGAGGGCATCGGTGACCGTCCGGACCAGTGCGGTGCGGGCGGGGGGACGGGAACTCTTGCGTGCGGCCATGTTGCTCAAGCATACCACCCCGTCTCCTTCAGCAGCTTGCAGACGCTGTCGGGGACGAGGTAGCGGGGGTTGCGACCGCGCGAGATCAGGGCGCGCAGTTCGGTGGAGGAGATCTCAAGCTGGGTGACGGCATGCACGAACACACGCCCGGCCGGGGCCTCGTGCAGGTCGCGCACCGAGCCGGTGCCGCGGTCGACCATGACCTCGCCCAGCGGACCCTGGGTGGGCGCCTTCCAGCCCGGGCGGTGCGCCACGGCCACATGCGCCAGCTCGAGGATCTCGCGCCAGCGGTGCCAGTTGGGCAGGCCCAGGAAGGCATCCATGCCCAGCAGCAGGCAGATCGGGCGCTGCGGGAATTCGGCGCGCAGTTCGGACAAGGTGTCGACCGAATACGAAAGCCCGCCGCGGCGGACCTCGCGGTCATCGACGGTGAAGGCCGGTTCATCGGCCACCGCGGCGCGCACCATCTGCAGCCGCATTTCGGCATTGGCCAGCGTGCCTTCGCGGTGCGGCGGGTTGCCGGTGGGCAGGAAACGCACCTCCGCCAGCCGCAATGCCTCGCGCAGTTCGAAGGCCGTGCGCAGGTGGCCGTTGTGGATGGGATCGAAGGTGCCGCCGAAGATGCCGAGCGGACCGTCCGGGGTTGCAATCATCAGGCTGCCTCCAGCAGCGGGCGCCCGCCGGCGAACTCGGCCACCACCAACGCCAGGGCGTCCCAGGCATTGCCGGCACGACGGCCCTTGGCAATCAGGTCGACCTCGGCCATGCGGGTGTCGAGGCGGGCAAAGAAGGCGCGGCCCAGCGGCTTCAGCCGTGCGGCCGCGGCGGGAATCAGTTCCTTGTTGCGCGAGAACACGCCGGGCAGCGGCGCGCCGGGCACCAGCGCCAGCCACAGCATGCGCAGCTCCTGCCACACCGACCACAGCACCAGCGGCGTCTCCACGCCTTCGGCGCGCAGGCCGGCCAGCACGCGCAGCGCGCGCGGCACGTCTCCCTGCAGCACTGCCTCGCCCAGCTGCGCCACATCGAAGCGGCTGCTCTGGGCACTGCTGGCGAGCACATCGGCGGCGGTGGCGCGGCTCAGGCCACCCAGCGACAGCTTGCGCAGTTCCTGCACCGCCGCCAGCAGGTTGCCCTCGGTCTGCTGCACCAGCACTTCCACCGCTTCGTCGTCGAGGTCGACGCCCTCGGCGCGGGCGCGGGCGCGCAGCCATGCCGGCAGGCGGCGCAGGTCGGGGGTCTCGGCATCCACCCAGGTGCCGGCCGCATCCAGGGCCTGCACCCAGGCGGCCTTGCGGCTGGTCCAGTCGAGCTCGCCGGTGATCACCAGCAGGGTGAGATCGGCACCGGCCAGGCGGATCAGTTCCTGCAGCGCCTTGCCACCCTCGGTGCCGGGCTTGGAGGCCGGGATGCGCACCTCGATCAGGCGCCGCGCGGCAAACAGCGACATCGACTGGCAGCTGGCGAAGATCTCATCCCAGGGACCACCGGTGGCGCGCTCGATGAAGAACACCTCGCGCTCGGTGAAGCCGGCCGCGCGCGCGGCGGCGCGAATGGCATCGGCTGCCTCGCCCTGCGTCAGCGGTTCGGTGCCGGACAGCAGGTAGACGGGCGAGAGGCCGCGCGCGAGCTGCGCCGGCAGCTTTTCCGGTGTGGTTCTCAAGGCCGCTATTATAGGCGCAACCCCCAGTGCGACGGGATTTGCGCAATGCCTACTCTCTTCGAACGCATCGTGGCCCGCGAACTGCCGGCCGACATCGTCTACCAGGACGACGAGATCACCGCCTTCCGCGACATCCAGCCGCGCGCGCCGGTGCACATCCTGATCGTGCCGAACAAGCCGATTCCCACCGCCAATGACATCGCCGACGAGGACGCGCCGCTGATCGGCCGCCTGTTCGTGGTGGCGCGCAACATCGCGCGCCAGATGGGCATTGCCGAGAGCGGCTACCGGCTGCTGATCAACTGCAACCGCGATGGCGGCCAGGAGGTGTACCACCTGCACGTGCACCTGCTGGGCGGCGCGCCGCTGGGCCCGATCAACGGGCCGCGCTGATGGCCACCCGCACCCGGCGCGCGAAGAAGACCGCGGCGAAGACCAGCCGCGCCACCACCACTCCCCGCCTCGCCAGCGATGGCCTGTATCCCTCGCTGCGTACCAACCGTACGGGCCGGCTGAAGGTTTCCGCGATCCACGAGATCTACTGGGAGGAAAGCGGCAACCCGAAGGGCAAGCCGGTGGTGTTCCTGCACGGCGGACCCGGCGGTGGCACCAATCCGCAGATGCGGCGTTTCTTCGACCCGGCGCGCTACCGCATCGTGATGTTCGACCAGCGTGGCTGCGGCAGGAGCACGCCGCACGCCAGCCTCGAAGAGAACACGACATGGGACCTGGTGGCCGATATCTAGAAGCTGCGCGAACTGCTGGGCATCGAGCGCTGGCAGGTGTTCGGCGGCAGCTGGGG
>CAYNEX010000178.1:0-4647 GCA_964396335.1 uncultured Steroidobacteraceae bacterium
ACCAGCACCGGTTTCCCGGCCGGAACCCTAGACGCACATTCACAGGGGATGTGTGCAAGCACTGTGCCGCCCTGACATGGCGCGGATCGGCCTCCAACCCGCCAGTACGCGGTCGCGGTTGCACCGTCAGGGCGCAGCGTGCACGCGCGACGCACCATCGGCGTGCCACGACGCGCGCGGTTTAGGCAACCAACCTTCAACAGCGCGGCTGCACCATGCTGGTACATGCCTTGCATTGATCGTCCCGTCACGGGTTGATGGAACGAAAACATGAGCGAGAAGACGCTGGCTGCCATCGAGCCGGTGTGGGAGGAGACGCTGCGCGGTGGCGCGCACTGGTCCGGCGTGATGCGCCGCGGGCAGGCGCTGCGCCTCACGACCGAGGGCGACGGTGCGAATGTGGCGGCCTTGTTCTACAGCCGCGAGATGCCCATCGAGCGCTACAACATGGCCGACACCTTGAAGGCGCAGCACACCGCGCACCTGACCACCGGCTGCGTGCTGTATTCGGACATGGGCCGCATCCTCTGTTCCATCATCGGTGACACGCTCGGCTGGCACGACCCGCTGGGCGGACTTGCCGACCAGGTGCTGGTGGACGAGCGTTATGGCGTGACGCGTTTCCAGCAGCAGCGCAATTCGCGCTTCGTCGGCAGCCGCGAGGCCATGCTGGTGGAACTGGGCAAGTTCGGCCTGGGCGAGCGCGACCTGGTCGCCAACGTCAACTTCTTCAGCAAGGTGGTGGTGGACGAGGACGGCGTGATGCGCTGGCAGAAAGGTCATGCGCCCACCGGTGCCGCCATCGACCTGCGTTTCGAGATGGACACCATCGTGCTCCTCTGCAATACGCCCCATCCGCTGGATACGCGCGGCAGCTGGCAGCCACCGGATGTGCGGCTGCAGGCCTGGCGCGCGCCCGCCGTCGGGCCCGAGGACATCTGCCGCCGGCGGTGCCCGGAAAACGCCCGCGGCTTCATCAACACCGAACGGTACTGCGCGGCATGAAGACGAATCTCGACGAAGTGGTCCCGGCGGGCGAGCCGTGGATGGGTGTGGTGCGGGCCGGGCAGCGGCTGCGCATCGTCGACCTGGAAGGCAACCAGGCCGTCGACACGCTGTTCTACAACGCTTCCGACGGCGACGAGCATTACAGCGCCACCAATACCATCCGCGCGCAGGGCAACATCTACCTCGGGCAGGGCAGTGTGCTGCGGTCCAACCGCAACCGGCCGCTGCTGCGCATCGTGGAAGATACCTGCGGCCGCCACGACACCCTCGGCGGCGCCTGCTCGGCCGAGAGCAACACCGTGCGGTATGCGCTCGAGAAGCGCCACATGCACAACTGCAGGGACAGTTTCCTGCTGGCGCTGTCGCGTGCCGGGCTGGGCCTGACCAAACGCGACCTGCCAAGCAACATCAATTTCTTCATGAACGTGCCGGTGACGCCGGAGGGCGGACTGACCTTCGCCGATGGCATCTCGGCACCGGGCCGTTATGTGGAGCTGGAAGCGCTGATGGACGTGCGCGTGCTGATCTCCAACTGCCCGCAGCTGAACAATCCCTGCAACGCCTACAACCCCACACCGGTGCAGGTGCTGGTCCACGCACTGTAGTGCAGGACGGCGGGACGACCCGCCGCGCCATTCCAACACGCCGGGACGACCCGGCCCCTGAAGAAGGGTCCGCCCGTGTTCGACAAGGTCCTGATTGCCAACCGCGGTGCCATCGCCTGCCGCATCCAGCGCACACTCCATCGCCTCGGGGTCGACAGTGTCGCGGTCTATTCCGAGGCGGATGCCAATGCCCCGCATGTACGCAATGCCGTGCTGGCACGCTGCATCGGCGCCGCGCCGGCCACCGGAAGTTACCTGCGGCAGGATCGCCTGCTGGAAGTGGCGCGCGAGACCGGCGCGCAGGCCATCCATCCCGGCTATGGTTTCCTTTCGGAGAACGCCGGTTTCGCCGCGGCCTGCGAGGCTGCCGGCATCGCCTTCATCGGCCCCACCGCACAGCAGATCACCGACTTCGGCCTGAAGCACAAGGCGCGGGCACTGGCCGCGCAGCTGCAGTTGCCGCTGTTGCCGGGCAGCGGGCTGCTCTCCGACGTTGCGAAGGCACTAGAGGCCGCCGAAGCCATCGGCTATCCGGTGATGCTTAAGAGCACCGCCGGTGGTGGCGGCATCGGGATGCAGCACTGTGCCGATGCGGCCGCACTTGAAGCCGCGTATGCCAGCGTGCAGCGCCTGGCCTCCGCCAATTTCAGCAATGCCGGGGTGTTCGTCGAGAAGTTCATCGCCAATGCCCGGCACATCGAGGTGCAGATCTTCGGCAATGGCAGGGGCAGGGTGGTGGCGCTGGGCGAGCGCGATTGCTCGCTGCAGCGGCGCAACCAGAAGGTGGTGGAAGAGGCCCCGGCCCCCGGGCTGACGGATGCAGTCCGCAGCGAACTGCATGCGGCGGCCGTGCGCATGGGTGAGGCGGTCAACTATCGCTCCGCCGGCACGGTGGAGTTCGTCTATGACGCGGACACCGGCCGGTTCTACTTCCTCGAGGTGAACACGCGACTGCAGGTCGAGCATGGCGTCACCGAGCAGGTGGGCGGCATCGACCTGGTGGAATGGATGGTGCGGCTGGCTGCTGGTGAAGACCCGGTGCCGGCGGATTTCCAGTTCAATCCCGCGGGTCATTCCATCCAGGCGCGTGTGTACGCCGAGGATCCGGCACGCGACTTCAAGCCCTGCACGGGCCTGCTCACCGAGGTACGGTTTGCCGAAGGCCCGCGCGTCGATGGCTGGGTCGAGACCGGCACCCAGGTCACCGGCTTCTACGATCCGATGCTGGCCAAGGTCATCGTGCATGCCGGAACCCGCGAGGCGGCACTGGCGCAGCTGGATGCGGCGCTGGCGCAGTCGGCCATCCACGGCATCGAGACCAACCTCGGCTGGCTGCGCTCGGCCATCGCGATTCCGGAGTTCATCGCAGGCCGTCCGCTGACGCGCCTGTTGCGCACGCATGCGGCAGCCTCGCGTGACATCGAAGTGCTGGATGCCGGCACGATGACCACCATCCAGGACTGGCCTGGCCGCACCGGGCTGTGGGATGTGGGCATTCCGCCTTCAGGCCCGATGGATGCGCTGGCGTTGCGGCTGGCCAATCGCCTGGTCGGCAATGCCGAGGGCATGGCAGCACTGGAGATGACCGCCACCGGCGCCACGCTGCGTTTCTCCGCCACCACGCGCATCGCGCTGGCTGGCGCGCAGATGGAGGCGTCGCTGGATGGCCGGGCCGTGCCGTGGTGGGAAGCCTTCACCGTCGAGACCGGCGCGACCCTCATCCTCGGCGCCGTCACCGGGCGCGGCCAGCGCGCTTATCTCGCCATCGAGGGCGGACTCGACGTGCCGGAATACCAGGGCAGTCGTTCCACCTTCACGCTGGGCGGTTTCGGTGGCCACGGCGGGCGCGCCTTGCGCGCCGGTGACGTGCTGCGCACGGGCAGCGCCAGTGCCGGCAGTTCATCCATGAAGGGCGGTGCACCCGCACAGCCATCCGCGCTGCCGGCCCCCGCACGCCCCGTCTATCCCGACAGCTGGACCCTCGGCGTGATCGAAGGCCCGCATGGCGCGCCGGATTTCTTCACGCCTGAGGATATCGACGCCTTCTATGCGGCCGCCTGGGAAGTGCATTACAACTCCAGCCGCACCGGCGTGCGCCTGATCGGCCCGAAGCCGCGGTGGGCGCGCCAGGACGGCGGCGAGGCCGGCCTGCATCCTTCCAACATCCATGACAATGCCTACGCGGTGGGCAGCATCGACTTCACCGGCGACATGCCGGTGATCCTGGGACCCGATGGTCCCAGCCTCGGTGGTTTTGTCTGTCCGGCCACCATCGCGCTGGCGGAGCTGTGGAAGCTGGGACAGCTGAAGCCCGGCGACCGCCTGCGCTTCGAGCGCTGGAGCGTCGAGCAGGCGCGGGCCGTGCTGGCCGCGCAGGATGGGTTCATCGCCGATCCCTGGCACAAGCCGGCCGCGACCTCGCGGCCCTGTGCGCGCAAGCCCGCGCGCCGCGCGGATGCCGATGGCGTGATCGCGCGCCTGCCCGCCGACGCGCGTCGGGCCGCGGTGGTGATCCGCCAGGCCGGCGAGGACAACCTGCTGGTGGAGTTCGGCCCGCAGGAACTGGACCTCGCCTTGCGCTTCCAGGTGCAGGCACTGCTTGAAATGCTGCGTGCCAACGCCTTGCCCGGCCAGCTGGAATTGACGCCCGGCATCCGCTCGCTGCAGGTGCATTTCGACGCGCGCTGCCTGTCCACGGCGCTGATGCTCGACCATCTGCTCGAGGTGCTGCGCCACATGCCTGATGTGGCTGGCATGGCACTGCCCGGGCGCATCGTGCACCTGCCGTTGAGCTGGAACGATCCGGCCGTGCGACTGGCCACCGAACGCTACATGCAGTCGGTGCGCGCCGATGCGCCCTGGTGCCCGGACAACATCGAGTTCATCCGCCGCATCAACGGGCTGGACTTGGTGGAGGAGGTGCGGCGCATCGTGTTCGATGCCAGCTACCTGGTGATGGGGCTGGGCGACGTGTACCTCGGCGCGCCGGTGGCCACGCCGCTGGACCCGCGCCACCGCCTGGTGACCACCAAGT
>CAYNEX010000179.1:0-4636 GCA_964396335.1 uncultured Steroidobacteraceae bacterium
TGCAGGAAGAGGGCGAGCATTACGAGATCCTGGTGCGCATGCGCGACGAGACCGGCAAGATCGTCTCGCCGGATCATTTCATCCGCGCCGCCGAGCGCTACAACATCACCCCGGCCATCGACCGCTGGGTGATCGAGAACACCTTCCGCTGGCTGGTCTCCGAGGCCGACGAGCGTGAACGCCTGGCCATGTGTGCCATCAACCTGTCGGCGCAGAGCCTGGGCGACGACAAGTTCCTGCCCTTCGTGATCGAACAGCTGTCGAAGAGCGGGCTGGATGCCGCGCGCATCTGCTTCGAGATCACCGAGACTTCGGCGGTGGCGAACATCTCGCAGGCCAACCGTTTCATCCGTTCGCTCAAGGCGCTGGGCTGCAAGTTCTCGCTCGATGACTTCGGCACCGGCATGTCATCGTTCCATTACCTGAAGAGCTTCCCGGTCGATTACCTGAAGATCGACGGCAGCTTCGTGCGCGGTATCCTCAGCGACAACATCGACCGGGCGATGGTGTCCTCGATCACCGAGATCGGCCACCTGACCGGCAAGCTGGTGATCGCGGAGTTCGCCGAGAACGCCGAGATCATCCAGACGCTGACCAGCCTGGGCGTGGATTACGCGCAGGGCTACGGCATCGCGCAGCCGAGCCGGCTGGCGAAGGCCCCTCCGCCGGGAAGCAACTAGGCAGGGAAGTGGCGGGCACCATGCCCGCGCCGCTGAAGCCTTACAGCGGCTGGAAGCGCAGCGACAGGTCTGCCGCCTTCAGGTGCTTGGTGAGCGAACCCACCGAGATGTAATCCACGCCGGTTTCGGCAATGCCGCGGATGGTCTCCAGCGTCACGCCGCCGGAGACTTCCAGTCGCGTGGAGATGCCGGAGGCGCCGCGCTCGGCCACGGCCTGGCGCATGTCCGCATGGCTGAATTCATCGAGCATGATCACTTCGGGCTGGGCCGCCAGCGCCGTGCGGAATTCCTCGAGGGTTTCCACTTCCACTTCCACCGGCACGCCCGGGCTGGCCTTGCGTGCCAGCGCGATGGCCTCGGCGATGCCGCCGGCGGCGATGGCATGGTTCTCCTTGATCAGCACCATGTCGTACAGCCCGAGGCGGTGGTTCGAACCCCCGCCGCAACGCACGGCATATTTCTGCGCCAGGCGCAGCCCCGGGATGGTCTTGCGGGTGTCGAGGATCTGGCAGCTGGTGCCGGCGACGCGCGATACGTACTGCCGCGTCACCGTGGCGGTGCCCGACAGCGTCTGCAGGAAGTTCAGCGCGCAGCGCTCGCCGGTCAGGATGGGGCGGGCAGGGCCCTCGATCTCGCACAGCACCGTGTTGGCGGCCGGTTCCTCGCCGTCGCGCAGGTTCCAGCGCACTTCGATGGAGGGATCGAGCTGGCGGAAGGTCTCATCCAGCCAGGCCGTGCCGCACAGCACGATGGGATCGCGGGTGATCAGGGTGGCGCGGGCGCGCTGCGTGGCGGGAACCAGGGCGGCGGTGACATCGCCGGAGCCGATGTCCTCGGCCAGCGCGCGCGCCACTTCACTTGCGATGTCTGGATTCAAGGCGGTTTGAAGAATAGGGCTCCAACCCCCATAATTCAATGATGAAACGCGCATTGGCCCTGGCCCTGTTGCTGCTGGCTTCCGGCGGATTGCAGGCCTGTGCCGCCGCCATCATCGGCGGCGGCGGAAACTCCCAAAGCCAATGCCAGGAGCGCGATCCGCGCAAATGCCAGACAAAGGTGAATTCCTGATGGATGTCATCGAACGCATCAAGCAGCACATCGCCGCCGAACCGGTGGTGCTGTTCATGAAGGGCACGCCCGATTTCCCGCAGTGCGGTTTTTCGGCGCAGACGGTGGCCATCCTCCGCCACGTCGGCGCGAAGTTCCACGCCGTGAACATCTTCGAGGATCTCGAGCTGCGCGACGAGCTGAAGAAGTTCTCGAACTGGCCGACCTATCCGCAGCTCTACGTGAAGGGCGAGCTGATCGGTGGTTGCGACATCGCGATGCAGATGCTGCAGAGCGGTGAGCTGAAGAAGCTGATCGACGAGGCCGGGGCGGCGACCGCCTCGGCCTGACCGAAGGATCGGCGGGTCAGTCCTCGCCGATCAGGTCCAGCGGCGCCGGGGCGCCGTCCTTCCATCCGAGCGCGCGCGCCTTTTCCTCCGCGCGCGTGAAATGCTCGTGCAGCAGGTTGTTGATGTAGCAGAACAGGTCCGCGGTGCGTTCGGCGTCATAGCGCGCTGAATGCGCCTCGCGCCCGTCCCAGTCGATGCCGGCCAGCTGCACGGCGCGCGCAAGAACCGTCTGGCCCAGTGCCGCGCCCGCCAGCGTGGCGGTGTCGAAGCACGAGAACGGATGGAAGGGATTGCGCTTGATGCCGGTGCGTTCCACCGCGGCATTCAGGAAGGCGAGGTCGAAGGCGGCATTGTGGCCCACCAGGATCGCGCGCCGGCAGCCATGCGAGCGGATCTGGGTGCGGATGTCGCGGAACAGCCGCTGCAGCGCATCCGCCTCGTCGATGGCCGGACGCAGCGGATGCCAGGGATCGATGCCGGTGACTTCCAGCGAGGCCGGATCGAGCCGTGAGCCCTCGAAGGGCTTCACGTGGTAGGCATGCGTCGGACCCCGCCGCACGCGTCCATCCGGGCCGATCTCGATGATGACGGCGGCGATCTCCAGCAGTGCATCGGTCTGCGGGCGGAACCCGCCGGTCTCCACATCGACCACCACCGGCAGGAAGCCACGGAAGCGGCGCGCGGTCAGTTCGGGATTGGCGGCCATCAGTGGCTCACCATCCGCCACGCCAGCCTGCCGCCGGCGCGCAGCGGCACGATGGTGTCGCCGGCATAAGGGTAGTGAGACGGCACTTCCCGATCGGTTTTCTCAAGCGTGACCTTTCCTTCATTCAATGGCAGGCCGTAGAACTGCGGCCCGAATTCGCTGGCGAAGGCCTCGAGGCGGTGCAGGGCGCCGGCTTCCTCGAAGGCCTCGGCATAGAGTTCCAGTGCGATCGGCGCGGAGAAGATGCCGGCGCAGCCGCAGGCCGCTTCCTTGGCGCCGCGCGCATGCGGTGCGCTGTCGGTACCGAGGAAGAAGCGCGGGTCGCCGCCGGCCACCGCCTCGAGCAGGGCGCGCCGGTCGGTTTCGCGCTTCAGCACCGGCAGGCAGTAGTGGTGCGGGCGGATGCCGCCCTGGAACAGGTCGTTGCGGTTCATCAGCAGGTGCTGAGGGGTGATGGTGGCCGCAACGCCCGCATGCGACTGCACGAACTGCACCGCCGCCGCGGTGGTGACATGCTCGAACACGATGCACAGCGCCGGCAGGCGGGCGCGCAGCGGCGCGAGCACCTCGTCGATGAAGCGCGCCTCGCGCTCGAACACATCCACCTCGCGGCGCGTGACCTCGCCATGCACCAGCAGCGGCATGCCCTGGTCGGCCATGGCCTCAAGCACGGCATCGATGCGCCGGATGTCGGTGACGCCGGCATCCGAATTGGTGGTGGCGCCGGCTGGATACAGCTTGCAGGCCACCACATGGCCTGAGGCGCGCGCACGGGCGATCTCGGCCGGATCGGTGCGGTCGGTGAGGTACAGCGTCATCAGCGGCGTGAAGCCGCTGCCGGCCGGCAGGGCCGCCAGGATGCGCTCCCGGTAGGCCAGCGCGCGCGCCGTATCGGTGACTGGAGGCACCAGGTTCGGCATCACGATGGCACGCCGGAACCGGGCAGCGGTATGAGGCAGCACGGCAGCCAGTTGTGCGCCATCGCGCAGGTGCAGGTGCCAATCGTCGGGGGTGCGTAAAACTACACGGTCCATAGCAGTGGCTGCCGCCGGCGAAGGTCCGGAAGGACCGCGTACGACGGGCGAAAAGAGGGTGTCTGGAGGAGGGGGTTTGCTTGACCGAACAAGGCTAAAGCCGGATGATCGCGCGCGTCCAAAAAGGGGCCGCTGGGCGATCGTAGCACAGCGTCGCTATTGACTTTTTTCCCTGTTTAAGGGGCGCCTTGAAGGCAGGACCTAATGACCGACGTCCAGAACATCCAGGACCAGGATCCCGAAGAAACCCGCGAATGGCTCGAGTCGATCGACTCGGTGATCCGGACCGGTGGCGGAGAGCGCGCCTACTTCCTGCTCGAAAAACTGATGGACCACGCGCGCCGCTCGGGAGCGCCGCTGCCGCTGCGTCCGAACACGCCCTATGTGAACACCATTCCGGTGTCGCAGGAGCCCGCCTATCCGGGCAACCGCGACCTGGAGCGGCGCCTCGAGGCCTACATGCGCTGGAACGCCGTGGCCATGGTGCAGCAGGCCAACAAGCATTCCAGCGAGTACGGCGGCCACCTGGCCAGCTATGCCTCCTCGGCAACGCTGTATGAAGTGGGCTTCAACCATTTCTGGCGCGCCGCTTCCGACAAGCATCCGGGCGACATGATCTTCGTGCAGGGCCACAGCTCGCCGGGCATCTATGCGCGCGCGTACCTGGAAGGCCGCCTCGGCGAGGAGCACCTGGCGAAGTTCCGCCAGGAAGTCGGTGGCGGTGGACTCTCGTCCTATCCGCATCCCTGGCTGATGCCGGACTTCTGGCAGTTCCCGACCGTGTCGATGGGCCTCGGGCCGATGATGGCCATCTACCAG